>DAOUKX010000019.1:0-46342 GCA_034420855.1 Dehalococcoidia bacterium | reverse complement strand
GGGCAGCCAGAGACTTCGGCGCTCCCGTTATTCCCTACGGCGGCGGCACGGGCGTAATGGGCGGACTGACCCCGCTGCGAGGCGGAATCATTGTTGATATGGCGCTTATGAACCGCATTCTGGGGGTCAGCCATAAGGACATGACCGCTACGGCGGAGGCGGGCGTAGTCCTGGAAGTCCTGGCGTCGGCGCTGGCGAAGAAGGGTCTTATGCTAGGCCACGACCCCTGGAGCGTGCCCATCGCCACCGTGGGTGGGGCAATTTCCACAAACGGCGTGGGCTATCGGGCCGCCGCCGTTGGGCCCATGGGCGCACAGGTGCTGGGGCTGGAGGTAGTGATGCCCACAGGCCAGGTGATAAGCACGAGAAGCGTTCCGAAGACCTCCAGTGGGCCGAACCTGAACCACCTGTTCATCGGGTCGGAAGGGGTGTTTGGCATCATCACCAGGGCCACGCTTAGGGTGTACCGACAGCCGGAGGAGCGGGTGTTCTCTACGTTCCGCTTTCAGACCTTCGAGGACGGCTTCAACGCGGTGACGGAGATGTTTGCGCTGGGGTTGCGACCGGCGGTGATTGACCTGGCCGACGACTTCGAGGGGGTCCATCTGTACATGGTCTTCGAAGGGTACAGGGAGATGGTGGAGGCGCAGAGGAGTCGTTCTGCGGAAATATGCGTCGGCTGCAAAGGGCGGAACATGGGCCCGACAGAGGCCATCTTGTACTGGGACACCCGCTACCGGGTGGCGGAGGCCTACAGGGACAGCCTGGCCCATTCTAGGGATGGGGACTCATCCAGACCTGCGGGCCGATCCTTCGACTATCTTCACGTGGCGCTCCCTGTGTCGAGGGTTCTGGAATACCGTCTGCAATGCGAGGACATCTTCAGGCAGTACGACATTCGGGCGACGGAGTTCGCCATCTGGACGGAGCCGGAGCTGTTTTCCATGGTGCTGGTGCCTGGGACTGATACCCGGACGGAGGACATGCCAAAGGCGGTGGAACAAGCCCTGACTCTGGCGCAGGACTTCGGCGGCATCATGGAGTATTGCCACGGCGTGGGGGTGAAGCTGGCGCACCTGCTGCCCCGAGAGATGGGCAATAGTCTGGATGTGGTCCGGGCAATGAAGATGACCCTGGACCCGCAGAACATCATGAATCCCGGCAAGCTGGCGCTGTAGAAGAGGGGCAATGCCCTCATTGACATCTACAAATTCTGGACTCGGCCTGGCACGATTCCACAGCGGAGAGGTAACTTATGCTTAAACTGTTTGCCCCACGGGACTTGGCCTCAATCCCAGCCGTCGCGATGACTGCCTTCGTGGCCCTGGCGATTTTCGGCTGGACCGAGAGGACTATCCTCGTCGATCCGGACCACATGTCCGTTCCCTACTGGCCCTGGAAGCTCTGGCAAATCGCGCCTTTGCTGATGGGATTGGGCGGGGCCTGGTGGATCTGGATGAGCACCCGTCGAGTTCCCTGGGTGCGCAGCCTGGCGTTGGGGATATTGGCCTTTGTCGTCCTTGCCAACGGTTACAGCGACCTTTTCGGTGACCATTGGGGCAACGTGTGGCGCACCGTCAATCCGATTTTCGTCGGCTCATCCACCGTGGCTGCGGTGGTCCTGTGGCGCTGCGGATGTTTTTCTGCCCGCGTGGGAGCGGTGATTTCGTTATCGCTGGGAGCCCTGGTATTTGCCAACGCATACTTCGTCAACAATGGGACTATGTGGCAGGCGCTGGACCCGATAAGGATGCTTACGGAGCTGGCCTGGGCCGCAGGTGCCAGCCAGGCGAACGTCGCCAATTCCGATGGCGGCTCGTCACCGGACGAGGGCTGATACGGGCACCATCAGGGGCTGCGGCGCACGGTGACGGGAGCACCCGTCCCCCGGGACAGTTTGAACGCGGCGTTTCCGTTCTTCAGCGCAATCTCCAGGGTATCGAAGCTGCCGATGATTGCCAGCAGACCGTCGGCCTCGGCGTAGCTGCTGCTAAGTCCCTCGATCCTCGTATCGCCAACATCAATCGCTAAGTAATCAACTGTCGTTAGAAGAGCAGCGGAGATATCTGTCACCAGGTTCCCGAATCTGTCCACGTGCACGACCTGTCCATGAAGGACGCTGTTCCCCCATTGCGGCGCGGACATTGGCAGGCAATGGAGACTGTCGACCTCGTAGCCCAAGTCCGAGGGGGCCGTACCAGCGGAGAGATGGGCCGCAACAGGCGCAAAAATATCCCGTCCGTGGAAGGTGTGGCTCAGGGGCTGAAGCCAGTAATCGGCGTTGGTCAGGTGGAAAGCCCTCCATCCGTCGGGTAGTCCAAGAGGCCCGCCCCCTGTCGACGACAATCCCAGCCCGCTGAGGAGTACGTGGGTGAGAAGTCCGTTGTCGGGGGCAAGGAAACACCCCAAGGGCGTTTCCATCAGGGCGGCGCGTCGGTTGGTGCCGACACCGGGGTCTACCACCCCCACATGTATGGCGTTATTGGGAAAGTATCGAATGCTGTGGTGGAGCAGGAATGAGCCTTGCAGGATGTCTTGGGGCGTCACGCCGTGGGTGACATCAACAATCGCGGCGTTTGGGTTGATGCGCAGGATGACTCCCTTCATCAAGCCAACGTAAGGGTCCTGAAGGCCGAAGTCCGTCGTCAGCGTGATGACGGGCTGCGAGGAGAGCAAGGCACCTGCCCTAGATCAGCCTCACTCTGACGATGGAGACGACAATGAAGATGAGCACCAGGGCTATGGTGGACCTGAACAGTACCAATTCCACACCGCGGCGTACCCGGAAGGTGGAATTGGCGCTGCCGAACAGGCCGCTGCCCAGGTCCCTCACCTGGAAGAGTATGACCAGCACCAGAGTCACGGAGATGATAATCTGAATGAAGTTGAGGATGGTTTCCAACTAAGCGCTCCCGTTGGTGTTTTGTAGGTTGTTGAGTTTCAGCTGCATAAGCTTGTTGACTACGGCGGGGTTAGCCTTGCCGCGAGTGATGCGCATCACCTGGCCGAAGAGGAACTTGGACGCGGACTCCCTGCCGCCGAGGTAGTCCTGAACGGCTTTGGGATGCTGGTCGATGGCCTCATGGATCGCCTGCTCCACCACGGATGAATCACTGATCTGCTCGTAGCCTTCGTCTTTGACGATGAGCTTCGGGGACTTGCCGGTCTCGAAAGCCTTCTGTAGCACCGTCTTGGCGAGGGAACTGCTGAGGTCGCCGGATTCCACCAAGTCTGACAGCTCTCCCAGATGGGCGGGCTTCAACTGAGACCGGTCTATGCTTGCCAGTCCCTCGTCCAGAAGGCGTGAGACCTCGCCCAGCATCCAGTTGCTGACCCGCTTTGCTCCGCGTTGAATGGCTTCAGTCTTGCCGTTGTTGCCACCCACCGCCTCCTCGAAGAACTCGGCGGAGGACCGGCTGGCCGAGAGAAGGCCGGCGTCGTAAAGGGGCAGCCCGTACTGGCTGACGAACCTGTCGCGACGCTGGGTCGGAAGTTCCGGCAGGGACGCCCGGATCTCCGTAACCCAGGCCGGGTCGGGCAGAAGTTCCGGCAGGTCCGGCTCGGGGAAGTAGCGGTAGTCGTGGGCGTGCTCCTTGCTGCGCTGGCTCACGGTGACGGCGCGGTCTTCCACCCAACCGCGGGTCTCCTGGACTACGCGGCCCCCGTCTTCCACCATGCGCCGCTGTCGTTCCACCTCGTACTCCAGGGCGCTGAACACGGATCGGAAGCTGTTCATGTTCTTCACTTCCGTGCGTGTGGAAAGCTCGCTGCTTCCCATTGGCCGTATGCTCACGTTGGCGTCGCAGCGGAAGTTCCCCTCCTCCATGTTGCCGGTGGAAACGCCGATGTAGCGCAGGATGGAGCGGAGGGTGGTCAGATACTGCCGTGCCTCCTCGGGGGAGCGGATGTCGGGCTCGCTGACTATCTCCATGAGAGGCACGCCGGAGCGGTTCACGTCCACCAGGCTGAAGGTCTCGCCGGTGGAGTTGCGGACGTGGGTAAGCTTGGCCACATCCTCTTCCATGTGTACGCGGGTGATGCCAATGGTGCGCTTGCCGCCGTTGGTCTCCACGTCCAGATGTCCCCCGTAGGCAATGGGCATGTCGTACTGGGATATCTGGTAGCCCTTCATCAGGTCGGGATAGGCGTAGTTCTTCCTGTCGAACTTGGTGAGCGTGGCGATATTGCAGTTGAGAGCGAGGCCGGTGGCGATGGCGTATTCGACGGCCTTCTTGTTGATGACGGGGAGAACGCCCGGCATTCCCAGGCACACGGGACAAACGAGTGAGTTGGGTTTCGCGCCCTGGTAGTCGGACCGGCAGGAGCAGAACATCTTGCTCCTGGTCTTCAACTGGACGTGTACTTCCAGTCCGATGACAGTCTCGTATTTTGTAGGGGCCGTGTTGGTCACGCTGCTTCTTTAGTTCCTGTTGGAGTTCGGAAAGTGCTGTGCAAGTATATCAATGTGCAGGCAGAGGCTTCAACGGAGGGGAAATTGCGGGACTACGGAGAGGGCGGCCAGGCTTCCTCGCCCACGAGGGGAACGAACCTGCAACCGCCCCTGTACTTGATGGACAGACCCTCGCCCGTTCTGATGGCGAGGACGAGTTCCTGGTATTCGCGGCTGCCAACGGGAATGACCAGCCTGCCGCCAATGGCCAGCTGGTCGACGAGGGACTGGGGCAACTGGGGAGCGGCGGCGGTGACGAGGATGGCGTCGAAGGGGGCCTTGTCTGGACAGCCTAGGTTGACGCTGGACTCCAGTGCCTGGACGTTGGTCAGGCCAAGAAAACGGAGCATTTCGTCGGCATGGCGCGCCAGAGCGGGTATTCGCTCCACAGTTACCACGGAGCCCTTATGGGACAGCAACGCCAGGACGGCGGCCTGGTATCCGCTGCCCGTGCCCACCTCCAGCACCTTGTCCGTGGAGGCGGGCCGGAGGACGCTGGTCATGTAGGCCGTCATCAGGGGCTGGGAGATGGTCTGGCCGTAGCCGATGGGCAGCGGCTCGTTGGTGTAGGCGCGGTGGCGGAGTTCCGGCGGCACGAACAGTTCGCGAGGGACCTCGGCCATAGCCGTCAGTACGCGGCTGTCGCGGACCTGTCCGCTCAGCCTCAGAAAGAGGGCGTCCTTGGCGTCTGATAATCGTCGTGTCATTGCTCTCATAGTATACAAGGCTCCATAGGAAAGCAGTCGGCGTCGCCGTTCTCATAACCTTCAGCGTGGCCTCAATCGGATTCTGATAGAATGGCATGAATGAGATTTCCTGGAGGGAGTAGCGGACTTGACATCGGCTATTGCAGGTGCATCAGGCATGACAGTTGAACTAAATTCGTGCAGCTATGGAGTGAGAAGTCTTGTCTGAGCCTTCCTTCCCTACATATTACCCGGTGTTCCTCAGCCTCAAGGGGCGGCGGTGCGTGGTGGTGGGCGGCGGGCCCATTGCCGAGGGCAAGGTCAGGAATCTGATTAAGCATCCCTGCGAGGTTGTGCTCATCAGCCCCAACGCGACGAAGTCGTTGGCGGAATGGGCCAAAGCGGGGCGAATAGTTTGGGAAAGAAGGGAGTACCGCGAGGGGGACCTGGATGGGGCGTTTCTGGCCATTGGCGCGACGGGAGTCCTCGAGGTGGACAGGCTCATGTCGGAAGAGGCAGAACGAGAGCGGGCGCTGCTGAACGTGGTTGACTACGTGCCCTTTTGCATTTTCATTGCGCCGTCCATAGTCGAGCGTGGCCCCGTGACGTTTGCGATTTCCACCTCTGGTTCCAGCCCGGCCCTGGCCCGCAAGCTGCGTGAGTCCATGCAGGAGAGCGAGCTGCTGGACTACGCCGAGATCGCTGGTCTGCTGTCTAAGGCGCGTATGGAAGTGAAACGACGGGGGTTGAAGATTCCGTCGGACCGATGGCAGGAGGTCATCGACAGAGGACTGGTGGAAGCTGTGAGAGAGGGGTGCGAGGAGGAAGCTCTGGCGGGCATCCTGCGAAAGCTGTCCGGCGAGGAGTCGTAGTGAAAAGGGTGGTGGTCGGGACTCGAGGGACGCCGCTGGCCCTGGTTCAGACCCGGGAAGTGGTGGACAGGCTGTGGGAAAAGCGCCCGGACATGGAGTTTGAGGTGAAGGTGCTTCGTACGGCGGGAGACCGGGCGGCGGAAGCGCCCCTGCGCAGTCTGGGCGTGGGGATTTTCGTCAAGGAGATCGAGGAGGCGCTGCTGCGGGATAAAATCGACGTGGCCGTCCACAGCTACAAGGACCTGCTCCCTTTGCCGACGCCGGGGTTGACCATTGGCGCTGTTACGGAGCGTCTTGAACCACGGGATGCGCTGGTAAATCGATGGAACGCCAGCCTTGAAGACCTGCCATCCGGAGCAAGAATTGGCACCAGCAGCCCCAGGCGCGCCGCTCAGTTGAGGAAATGGGCACCCCACGTGGAGGTCCTGCCTGTGAGAGGCAGCGTGGGCACCCGCATCGAGAAGGCTACGGGAAACGACTACGACGGGGTGGTGCTGGCGGCGGCGGGGATGATCAGGCTGGGCGTCGAGGAGAAGGCGTCTCAGTACCTGCCATCGGATAAATTTGTACCTGCGCCTGGACAGGGAGCGCTGGCAGTGGAGGCGCGGTCGGACGACGATGCAACGTTGTGGATGCTGCGAAGCATCAACCACATCCAGACACGACGAGCGGTGATGGCGGAGATGGCGTTTCTGGAACGGCTGGGTAGCGGTTGTCAGGAACCCTCGGCTGCCTACGCACGAGTTGCGGAAGAAACCATGGTCATGCAGGTATTCCTGGCTTCCACGGACGGCAAGCAGTCCTACTACACCAAGGCGAGAGGGCGGGCCGACAATCCCCACGAACTGGCGATGGAGGCCGTGCAGCAGCTCATCGAGAGAGGCGCCGGCGACCTGGTGCCTGGGAACACGAGGTGAATTCTTCCCTGGGCGTGGTGTCGCTGGTGGGTGCCGGCCCCGGAGACCCGGGGTTGATAACCGTAAAGGGCTTGCAGCGTCTCCGCGAGGCCGACGTGGTGGCCTACGACCGGCTCATTGACCGCCGCCTGCTCGACGAAGCTAGGGACGACGCCGAGCTTATTGACGTGGGGAAGCGAGCGGGTGAGAAGGGCGCGCCCCAGAAGAATATTCACACCATCCTCATAGACAAAGCCCACGAGGGGAAAAAGGTTGTGAGGTTGAAGGGTGGCGACCCCTTCGTTTTCGGTAGAGGCGGGGAGGAAGCTCAGGTGCTGGCGATGGCGGGAATTCCCTTCGAGGTTGTGCCCGGCGTCTCCTCCGCCTCGGCCGCGCCCGCATACGCAGGCATACCCCTGACCCACCGGGAGGCCGCATCGTCATTCACTGTGGTCAGCGCCGTGGAAGACGCAACCAAGAAGGAATCGGCAATCCCCTGGGGCACCCTCGCTAAGACGGGAGGAACGCTGGTGGTGATGATGGGCTGGAGGGCGCTGCCGCGAGTGGTGGAGAGGCTGCTGGAGGGAGGGATGACGTCTTCAATGTCCGCCGCGGTGGTGCGGTGGGGTACGGAACCGTACCAGCAGACCGTAGTTGGGAACTTGGGGAACATCGCCAAACGGGCACAGGCGGCAGAATTTGGCCCGCCGGTGGTGGTGGTCATTGGCAGGGTGGTGTCGCTCCGGGAGGAAATAGGCTGGTACGAGGAGAAGCCGCTCTTCGGCGAGCGGGTGCTGGTAACCCGGTCTCGGACTCAGGCGTCGGTGCTGAGCCGGATGCTTGCCGATGAGGGAGCGGAGGCCATCGAAGTCCCGACCATAGAGATTGCGCCGCCGGAGGATTTTGCCTCGCTGGACGAAGCCCTCCGAGACCTCCGGAGTTACCGGTGGGTGGTGTTCACCAGTGTCAACGGTGTGGCGGCGTTCTTCAAACGGCTGAACAAGCTTGGCATGGACGCCCGCGCTCTCGGCGGCAGCCGGGTCTGCGCCATCGGGCCAATAACCGCCAGGGCGCTGGAACAGCGTGGGATTGTCCCCGACTTCACGCCTGCCAGGTACACCACGCAGCGGCTGGTGCAGGGTCTGTCGGAGCATGGCGTTGCGGGTGTACGTGTGCTGATGCCTCGCACGAACATCGCTCCGGAGGACGCGGCGCGGGCGTTGGAGAATCTGGGAGCGGAGGTGGATCAGCCCGTCGCTTACCGCACGCTGACGCCTGCGGGTTCGGCTGAGAAAGCCCGGGGCCTGCTGGGCCGTGGTAAAATTGATATAGCAACCTTCACCAGTTCCTCCACCGTTCAGAACCTGATTGATCTGCTTGAGGGAGACTCTTCATCCTTGAAGAACGTGTTGATAGCCTGCATAGGCCCGGTGACTGCCCGAAAGGCGCGCGAGTTGGGCCTTAAAGTGGACGTAGTGGCCCGTAGGAACACGGTTGCGGGTCTGGTGGAGGCGCTGAAAAACTACGTGGATTCCAGTTCGGAGGCATAGCCGAGTATGTCACCATCTTCAACGGTGCGGCTGCGAAGATTGAGGGGAACTAACGCCCTCCGTTCCCTGGTACGGGAGACCAGTCTGGCTGTCTCCGACCTCATCTATCCCATCTTTGTCACCCACGGCCGGGACCGCAGAGAGCCGGTTGATCCCATGCCCGGCTCCTATCATCTGTCGCTGGACAAGCTGCTGGACGAGGTGGACGAAGTCGCCGAGTTGGGCATTCCCGGCGTCATACTCTTCGGCCTGCCGGCTCGCAAGGACTCGGTAGGGTCGGAGGCGTACGACAGCAGCGGCATAATCCAGGAGGCCATCCGCGTCATCAAGAAGACGATCCCCCACCTGCTGGTGATCACGGACGTTTGCCTCTGCCAGTACACCACCCACGGCCATTGCGGCATCGTAGACAACGGTCGGATTGATAACGACGCTACAGTGGAGCTGTATACCCGGACGGCGGTCTCCCACGCCGAGGCGGGAGCCGACGTGGTAGCCCCATCCGGCATGATGGACGGACAGGTGGCGGCCATTCGCGACGGGCTGGACAGCGGCGGGTTTGGGCATCTGCCCATCATGGCCTACGCCGCCAAGCACGCCTCCGCCTTCTACGGCCCCTTTCGGGTGGCGGCAGACTCGGCCCCGCAATACGGGGACAGGCGTAGCTACCAGATGGATCCTGCCAACGGGAGGATGGCCCTGCGGGAGATTCAGATGGACATCGACGAAGGGGCGGACATCGTAATGGTCAAGCCCGCGCTGGCCTACCTGGACGTCATCGCCCGGGCGAGGGACAGGTTCGACCATCCCATTGCCGTCTACAACGTGAGCGGCGAGTATTCGCTGGTGAAGGCCGCCGCCGCCAACGAGTGGATAAACGAGGAGCAGGTGGTTCTGGAACTGCTGACGGGAATCAGAAGGGCGGGGGCAGACATGATAATCACCTACCACGCCAAGGACGCCGCCCGCTGGCTCCAACGTTCCCACATGGCATTCTGAGCGGAGTCGAAGAATCTCGTAGGCTTGTAGCGGGAAAACTGGCAACGCACCTTCGAAATCCTATCCCAGCTCAGTCCCCGCCAGCGTTGAAACCGTCCTCTCCCACGACCCCTTCTCGTCAGCCCCCGTCAAAACCGGCGACGCGATGATTTCAGTCACGCCGTAGGAAAACAGCCTCCGCACGCCTTCCGCAACCTGATCGGCGCTGCCGTGGATGGCGACGGCGTCAATCATTCCGTCGCTCCACTCGCCCGATTGCGCCTCCGGGAAACCGGCGTCGACAAACATCTGGGCGTAGAAGGGCAGCGTCACGTACAGGCCCATCTGCTCCCGAACGGCGTGACGCACCGCTCCAGCGTCCTCGTCGACGGCGATAATGGCGTGGGCGATAAGGGGAGGTGTGGAGCGTCCGGCGCGTTGGGCCGCAGCGGTCATGGCGGGCAGAGCCGAGTCACGGATATAGGCGGAGGGGCAAACCCAGCTTATGGCGCCGTCGGCCTCCTCGCCGCAAAGCTCGTAGGAGCGTCGACGTAGAGCCGAGGCCATGACTGGCACGTCAATGGGAGCATCAATTTCGCCCCGCGCTATGTAGAAGCGTCCTTCGAAATCCACCTCCCCCTGTTGCAACAGAGACTTGAGGATGCGCACGTACTCCCTCAGGTGGCTCAGGGGGGCGCGGAAGTTCACCCCGAAGCCGTGAATCATGCCGTCACGATGGCTGGGTCCCACGCCCAAGCGGAATCGACCGTCGCTTAGCTGGTGGAGGACCTGCACCTGCTGGGCCACGGCGATGGGGTGTCGCGGCCACGTGGGGACGATCGACGTCCCAAGCAGGATGCGGCTCGTCTTGACGGCTGCCGCGCCGAAGATAGTCATCCCGTCAGGCCGTGCGCCGCCCGTGGTCAACCACGCTGCGTCAACGCCCAACTCCTCCGCTCGCTGAATCTGTACAATCGCCTCCGACGGTGACCCGGTAATCGCAAGGCCTATGCGTTTAGTGGTAGTCATAACCAACGCTCCAAAAGGATTACAAGAAGTTGAACCTTACTGCGTAGCCGACTGCTAGGCAAGTCTCTCGTCGGGCTAATGAGTTCCCGCTGACAGAATGTCGGTTGCCAAGTTTACTGTCATCGGAATATGGCGTTAGAATAAAGGTCCTCTACCACGAGGATATGCTCCAATCTAGAAGTGCGCTACGTGCAGGGGCATGGCTCGCCGTGCCCCCTTGATGTGCGTCTCTGGAGCAGGCTCCTTGTGGTAGAGAAGCCAGATCCTTGCCGCGAGGGGATTCTGTTATTCCGAGTGTTGAAGGGTATCGTTTCGGCAATCGCAGGGATTGCCATGGTCATCGTAGGGGTCCTGCTCATGTTGCTATTGTGGCTTCTACCCATTGCAATTGCTATCGCAATTGGGTTGTGGCTATTCACAAGTATTTGTACCGCCCCTATTGATTCGGCCAAAACGGCCTTACAAGAGGCTGAAGTCAGCCTGGCAATCGCATAAGCCAACGTTGAGAATGCGAGAACCGACGAGGTGAATGCAACAGAAGCCTATTGGGAAACTGTCGAACAGTTCTACTCATATCCCCACAGTTGTGATCCCGATGATCCTGACACTATACCGTGGCCGGTTGAGAACTCCCGAAGCCAAATGTGGGAAGCAGCCGATCGGTAGGAGCAAGCGCGAAAGGCATACGAAGACGCCTCTGAGGTTTATCTGGCAACGTGAAACAAGGTGCATCGATGGCTACTTACGCAGTAACGACGCTTGGCCATTCGAAAGAAGGTCGGACTTTGAGTGTGCAACATTCACAAAGCAGTCTATGTTGTCGATGACATGGTAGGAAATCCAATTGGTTTCTCTACTGCCTTCCACAAATGAGCCTTCACAATTTTCAAGCTCATGGATTAGGGTGCCTCAATGATTTTTTGTTGACTAAGATAATTAACTTAACTCGCTGTTTGAAAACAATTTCTCCAATGGGGAACACTCTCCGCATGGCTAAATTCTTGAGGTCGTGATTACTTCAGTATGGATGCAAGTATATGATTGGCCTATTTCTACGGAGCCTGGGAAGCGGATAGTCGAAGTTCATGTACTGCCCGGTTACAGAGCGTGGGGTGATTCGCCGGATGAGGCAATTGAAATCATCTCAGACATGGTAGTTGACTCCATTTAGGATGAGATTGCCGAAGGTTCTTGCTGTAATAAGAACCAAATCGATCACAACGCGTTGGGAGATATAGTAGTGATTATATATACCCCGTATGGTCGATATACGCCATTGCGCGACTATTTGGAAGCACTTCATGGAACTGGTCAAACATCTTGGCAAGCTTCGTTCAAGGATGTGAAAAAGCTTGTAGGAGAGTTTCCGGTTTCGGCGCGAAATCATAGAGCTTGGTGGGCAAACGATAGCACCCATACTCATGCAAAGGCGTAGCTGAGTGCCGGATGGGAATCATCAAAGGTGGACATGCACCAAGAAACCCTATTGTTTCGTCACACACTCACCGTTCAAATGGGAGGTCTCGGGATAAGGGTCCGAAACCTCTAGCACTGAATGTCCCCTCGCTCTAATCCACCGCCACTTCCACCGTCTCCCGCGCTGACGCCAAAGCCTTCTTCAGATAATGCCCGGTGTGGGATGCGTCCACGGTGGCGATGTACTCCGGGGTGCCCTCCGCCACCACTCGACCTCCCTTGTCGGCAGGGCCAGGCCCCATGTCGATAATCCAGTCAGCGTTCTTGATCATGTCCAGGTGATGCTCGATAAGAATTATCGAGTTACCCGCGTCCACCAGCCGGTGCAGCACGTTCAACAGGGCGGCGCAGTCAGAGAAGGATAAGCCCGTGGTCGGCTCGTCCAGCAGATAGAGTGTCTTGCCCGTGGCCCGCTTGGATAACTCCGTGGAGAGCTTCACTCGCTGGGCCTCGCCGCCGGATAGCGTGGTCGCGGGCTGCCCCAGCTTGATGTAGCCCAGGCCCACGTCTCGCATCGTTTGGAGCTTGTTGCGAATCTTGGGGATGTTCTGGAAGAACTCCAGGGCGGTGTAGACCGTCATGCTGAGAACGTCCGCGATGCTCTTATCCTTGTACCGGATCTCCAGCGCCTCCCGGTTGTAGCGACGTCCCTTGCACACCTCGCAGGGTACGGTAACGTCGGGCAGGAACTGCATCTCCACATGGGTGTAACCCTCCCCCTTGCATGCCTCACACCGACCACCCTTCACGTTGAAGGAGAAGCGGCCGGGCTTGTAGCCGCGGGCCTTGGATTCGGGAAGACTGGCGAATAGGTCGCGGATGGGGGTAAAGGTGCCGGTGTAGGTAGCAGGATTGCTGCGGGGCGTTCGGCCAATGGGGGACTGGTCGATGTTTATCACCTTGTCCAGCAGGTCGATGCCTAGTACGGCGTCGTGCTTGCCCGGACGGTCCTTGGCGCGGCTGATGGCCTGGGCCAGCCGCTTGTAGAGAATTTCGTATACCAGAGTGCTCTTGCCCGAGCCGGAAACGCCGGTGACGCATACTAGCCGGCCCAGGGGGAACTTGACGCTGACTCTCTTCAGGTTATTCTCGCGGGCGCCCTTTACCTCCAGGGCGGAGCCGTTGCCGTCCCGTCGGGCGTGGGGCACGGGTATCGTCTTGCGCCCGCTGAGATAGAGGCCGGTCAGGGACTCGTCGGATGCCATCACGTCGTCGATGGTGCCTGTGACGACGACCTGTCCTCCGTGCTCGCCCGCGCCCGGCCCCAGGTCGACGATGTGGTTGGCGGCACGCATGACCGCTTCGTCGTGCTCCACCACGATGACCGTGTTGCCCAGGTCGCGCAAGTGGTTCAGGGTGCCGATGAGCCGGTTGTCGTCGAAGGGGTGGAGACCGATGGTGGGTTCGTCACAGACGTACAGTACACCAGTGAGGCCGGAGCCTATCTGCGTGGCCAGCCGGATGCGCTGGGCTTCGCCGCCTGAGAGGGTGCGGGCGGAGCGGTCAAGTGTCAAATAGCCCAATCCGATGTCCTCCAGGAACTGGAGACGGCTGAATATCTCCTTGAGGATGGGTCGTGCTATGGCCTTTTCGCGGGCCGAAAGGGGAAGAACTGTGCCGTTGGTGGAACTCTCCGATGCAAGGGCGTTGGCCCACTGGAGGGCCAGGGTGACGGGTAGGGCGCACACGTCCATGATTCCCCGGCCGTCGACTTTGACGGAAAGCGCCTCCGGTCGCAGGCGGCGGCCCTTGCAGGACTGGCAGGGACGGGCGGCCATGTACCGCTCGATCTCGCGTCGGATGTAGTCGGAGTCCGTGTCGCGGAAGCGACGCTCTAGGTTGGGAATCACCCCTTCGAAGTTGGTTTTCCAGCTGTAGACCCGGCCCCTCTGGGTGGTGTGCTTGATGGTGACCGACTCGCCATGGCTGCCGTATAGAATTAGGTCTATGGAGTCCTTGGACAGCTTTCGGATGGGGGTGCTGGTGGAAAAGCCGTAGTTGCGGGCCATGGACTCCAGCATGCTGCTGTACCAGGGACTTGACGAACCCGCCCTGGACCATGGGAGGACGCCGCCTTCCCGCAGGGAGAGATCCTTGTTGGAAAGCACCAACTCCGGGTCCACCTCAAGCTTGAAGCCAAGGCCGGTGCAGGCGGAACAGGCGCCGTGGGGGCTGTTGAAGCTGAAGGTGCGGGGTTCTATCTCCGGCAGACCGGTGCCGCAGCGGACACAGGCGAACTGCTCTGAGAACTCAAGCTCCTCGCCGCCCTCCACGGCAATCAGCACCACGCCGCCGCCCTCCCGAAGGGCAGTTTCTACGGAGTCGGTGACCCGTACCAACTCCAGGTGCTCGTCGATGATGAGACGGTCTACGGCCAGCTCAATATAGTGCCAGTATCGCTTGTCCAGGTTAAGCTGCTCCGCATCCTCGACGCGCATAACTTCGCCGTTGACGCGGACGCGGGCGAATCCCTGCTTACGGGCCTCGCTGAAGACCTCTTTGTGCTCTCCCTTGCGGCGGCGCACCTTGGGGGCCAGCACCATGATGCGGGTGCCCTCGGGAAGGCTGAGGATGGAGTCGACTATCTGCTGGACGGTCTGGCGCGCTACGGGCTCGCCGCAGCCGGGGCAGTGGGGCCGGCCCGCCCGGGCGAAAAGCAGGCGTAGATAGTCGTAGATTTCCGTGACGGTGCCCACGGTGGAGCGGGGATTGTGGGACACGCCCTTCTGGTCGATGGAGATGGCGGGAGAAAGCCCCTCGATGTACTCCACCTCCGGCTTGTCCATGCGGCCCAGGAACTGCCGGGCGTAGGCGGAGAGAGACTCCACGTAGCGGCGTTGTCCCTCAGCGTAGATGGTATCGAAGGCCAGGGAGCTTTTGCCGGAGCCGGAAACGCCGGTGATGACCACAAGCTTGTCGCGGGGAATGGTCAGGCTGACGTTCTTGAGGTTGTGCTGGGTTGCTCCCCGAATGACGATGTTTTCCTGCGGCATCTGCACCTATCCGACACTTGATTCAGTCCCATTTTAGCACTATAGAGGTGCAAACAGCACCTCTGCACGCTGAGGCGTATCAGCAGGGGTCGGACTTATGTTGAAGCTGTTGCGTCGCGACAGTAGAGGAATAGTCTTGGGAAGGCAGCCTTACCACCCCACCCGGTTGACGGGGCGGTTCATGGTTCCCCGGTCTTCCAGCTTGCAGCCGGAATCAGGGTGCGGCCTTCGTTGCGGCCTGGCGGCGTGACGGTACCTGCGGGCACGCTTCTGCTTCTTCATCTCCTCTTCCACCATGTTGAAGTCGAACTTCGAGATGAGATGCAGGCTGCCCTGAAATGCCAGGTACCACAATTCGGGCGTCCACCGCCGGGTGAAGTCCATGCGGGGCGCTATCTGATAGGCGTCGATGTACTGGGACGGATGCAACACCACGTCGGGACGGATCCCTACGCGATAGGGGAAATCACTCCCACCCTCCACGTTCCATAGGGGCGTATGGTCTATGTTCAGGGTCTTGGTTACGGTGGCGGAGGTGGCGAAGTACCTTTCCTGGGAGATGTAGAGGATAACCCGGTCCCCCGGGGCCATACGCTGGACCTTGCGCCGGTGTTGGGCCACAAGCCCAACCATGTCGAAATTTCGTTTCTTGGCAATCTGGAAGTTTGCCGGACTTTTTACCACCATCCAAAAGCTTTTTGGCATAGCAAATCATAATTCCGTTTGAGGTTTGGTGAACAAACCCATTATTGCACATCGCAGGTGTTTTTGTTAACGGCGGGGCCCTGCCCTTGTGCCTCGCTTGATTCTGTGCTTACTATTGATGCTTGGAATTGAGAACCCCGGTTTCCTGAGGGACAGGATCGGGTTGGAGGATGGAAGAGAAACGTGAAGTCCACCAAGCAAATTGAACGACTCGCAGGCTTGCTTAAGCGTCGTATTCTGGTGGCGGGTAACGCCAACGGGACCCGCATTCAGGCGTTGGGCCTCTCTGCAGACGATTTCGGCGGGTCGGAGTGCGAAGGATGCAACGAGTACCTGAACGTTCTACGCCCTGAGCTTGTTCAAGACATCCACCACACCTACATGGAGGTGGGAGTGGACATCGTCATCACCAACTCCTTTGGCAGCACCCCTCTGGTGCTGGACGAGTACGGTCTGGGCCGTCGTGCGCAGGAGATAAGTGCCGCGGCGGCCCGAAACGCCAGATTAGTCGTTGACCAGTATTCAACGCCGGAGCGTCCCCGTCTTGTCGCCGGCTCAATGGGCCCAACGACGCGTTCCATATCGGTAACGGGCGGCATCACCTGGGACGAGCTGCGGGAGCACTACTACGTGCAGGCTTCGGGGCTCTGGGAAGGGGGCGCACACCTGCTATTGGTGGAAACTTCCCAAGACACGCTCAACGTCAAGGCTGCCCTTGCCGCCATCGACGACCTGTCAGACAAGCTGGGCGTGGAGATTCCCGTTGCGGTTCAGTGCACTATCGAGACTATGGGAACTACTCTGGGCGGTCAGGACGTTGAGGCCTTCTACGCCTCCGTCAGCCACCGCAACCTGCTGTGGGTGGGGATGAACTGTTCCACCGGGCCGGAGTTCATGCGGGACCACCTTCGGACGCTGGCGTCCATCTCCCGCTTTCCCGTCTCGGTGGTCCCCAATGCTGGACTGCCCGACGAGGACGGCAACTACAACGAGACGCCGGAACAATTCTCGCAGACCATTCTTTCTTTTGTGCGGGAAGGTTGGGTGAACGTCCTTGGCGGGTGCTGCGGCACTACGCCGGAGCACCTGAAGTCACTGGTGGAGGCGGTAGCGGATGTCGCTCCGAGAAGGGTCTCCGAACGGCAGGCCGTTGTCTTCTCAGGGTTGGACACCCTGACCGTCGATGATGACATCCGGCCCGTGCTGGTAGGCGAACGCACCAACGTGTTGGGCAGCCGAAGGTTCAAGCGGCTCATCCGTGAGGGGAAGTTCGACGAAGCATCGGAGATTGGCCGTCGCCAGGTCCGCCGCGGCGCCCACGTGGTGGACGTCTGCCTCCAGGACCCCGACCGGGACGAACTGGCGGACATAGTCACGTTCCTCAAGAGGCTGGTGGGCAAGGTCAAGGCGCCGATTATGCTCGACTCCACGTACACCGCAGTCCTTTCGGAGGCGCTCAAGCACACCCCCGGCAAGAGCATCATCAATTCCATCAACCTGGAGGACGGGGAGGACCGTTTCGCGTCCGTGGTGCCGGTGGCGCGTAGCTTCGGCGCAGGCCTTGTGGTGGGGTGCATCGACGACGACAAGGAGCAGGCCCAGGCCATCACCCGTGAGCGCAAGCTGGCCATCGCCCAGCGTTCCTACAAGCTGCTGACGGAGAAGTACGGCGTCGAACCGGAGGACATCATCTTCGACCCGCTGGTCTTCCCCATCGGCACGGGGGATGTCAATTACCAGGGGGCAGGCGTGGAGACCGTGGAGGGGGTCCGTCTTATCAAAGAGCATCTTCCCCGGGCTCGAACGGTGTTGGGAATCTCCAACGTGTCTTTCGGACTGCCCCCCGCCGGACGGGAGGTCTTGAACTCGGTGATGCTCTACCACTGCGTTCAGGCCGGTCTGGACATGGCCATCGTAAACACAGAAGGACTGGTGCGGTACGCATCGATTCCAGAGGATGAGCGGCGGCTGGCGGAGGACCTGATCTGGTGGCGGGGCGACGATCCAATCGCCGCATTCGCGGAACGGTTCCGGGAACGCCGGATCCAGAGGCCGGAGTCGGAGCGGAAGAAGATGCCCCTGGACCAGCGGTTGTCCTCGTCCATCGTGGAGGGGATAAGAGAGGGGCTGGAGGAGGACTTGAAGGAGGCGCTCCAGCGGCGTTCGCCCTTGGAGATAATCAACGGCCCGCTTATGGACGGCATGAACGAGGTGGGTAGGCTCTTCGGCCTGAACCAGCTAATCGTCGCCGAGGTGTTGAGCTCCGCGGAGGTGATGAAAGCCGCCGTCTCCTACCTGGAGCCGCTTATGGAGAGCGGTGAGGACGCCACACGAGGCACCATTGTCCTGGCCACGGTGAAGGGTGACGTTCACGACATCGGCAAGAACTTGGTTGACATAATCCTGTCTAACAACGGCTACCGGGTCATCAACCTGGGCATCAAGGTGCCGCCGCAAGACCTGATTCAGGCGTACCGGGAGCACCGGCCCGACATGATCGGGTTGTCGGGGCTTCTGGTCAAGTCGGCGCAAATGATGGTAGAGACCGTGCGAGACCTGACCGAGGCGGGCGTGGACTGTCCGGTGCTGGTGGGCGGCGCGGCTCTGACGAACCGGTTTACCCGCCTGCGCATAGCCCCGGGGCACAGAGGAGTGGTGGGATACGCCCGCGACGCCATGTCCGGCCTTGATCTGGCCCATCGCCTGGCTGACGCCGACGAACGACAGCGTCTGGCGTCTGAGCTCGTCAGGGAGACCCAGGCGATGGAGAAGGAGGACGCGTCGCGGAGCCGTAGACCCCGGACGACGCGGCCCCGTCCGTCGGGTTTGCCAATAGCGCCCGTGGAGGAAGCGCCAACGCCGCCGGACCTGCGGCAACACCTCCTGAAGGACTTCGACCTTTCGGAGATATTCAGTTACGTGAATCCCGTGATGCTCTACGTGCGGCATCTGGGCTTCCGTGGGCGGTTCACCGAGGCGCTGGAGGCAGGCGACGAGAAGGCCGTTGAGCTGCGAGAACGGGTCAGGCGGGTTGAGGACGTGATGATTGAACGAGAAGATATCGCCGCCAATGCCGTTTACCAATTCTACCGTGCCGCCTCGGACAAGGACGACCTTCTGCTTCTCTCAGGCGATGGCAAGAATGTCCTCGAAAAATTCCCCTTCGGTCGGCAGTCGGAAGGCGACGGTCTCTGCCTCTCCGACTACGTGTTGCCCGGAAACGCCGGTGCGTCCGATTACGTGGCCGCATTCGTCACCACCATCGGCCCCGGCGTTCGTGATCTGGCGGCGGAATGGCAGGAGAAGGGGGACTACCTCGCGTCCCACATCTTGCAGGTGCTTGCCCTGGAGGGTGCGGAGGCCTTCGCGGAGCTTCTCCACAAGCGGCTGCGGACGGCCTGGGGCTTCCCGGACCCTGAGGGACTGACCAATCTGGACCTGTTCAAGGCCAACTACAGGGGCCGCCGCTACTCTTTCGGCTATCCCGCCTGCCCAAGGCTGGAGGACCAGGAGCAGCTATGGCGGCTACTGGAGCCGGAGAAGGCCATTGGGGTCTCGCTGACGGAGGGGTTCATGATGGAGCCGGAAGGTTCCGTCAGCGCCCTCGTAGTGCACCATCCCCAGGCCAGGTACTTCAACCTCAGTCCGGAAGACGTGGAGCGACTGGAGTCCAAACACGCCCCCTGACCCCTCTCCCTCTCTTCTCCCTTCCCCCTTGATGGGGGAAGGCTAGGCCTGTCCTGAGTCTTTTTGAAAGGATGGGGGTGAATCTCCCTCGCCCCTAGACCAGCTGGCCACGGTGATAGCAGGGTAGTTCCCGGTCTGTGGCGAACCGTACCTGGACACTCGTACCCTCCGGGTAAGACTCCAGGGTCGGCCTCATGCAGTAAACGATTTCCCCGTTGTCCATGATGATGGTGTAGTGGGTGTATGCTCCGTGATAGGCGGAGGAAATGAGCCGTCCCTCGCCGTCCTCGCTAGGTTCGAAAGTCAGGTCTTCGGGGCGGGCCATCACTTCCAGCTCATGCGAGTATCTGGGCGGCGAGGGACGCTTGACCGAACCGGCGGCGGTGTGCAGTTGCCCTTCCGAGTAGGTGGCGGACAGGAAACCGGCGGTGCCGACGAAATTGGCGACGAAGGTTGTAGTGGGTCGCCGGTACACCATCTGGGGTGTGCCCACCTGCTCCAGCTTGCCCCGGTTCATCACGGCCACGCGGTCGGCCATGGCCAGAGCCTCCTCCTGGTTATGGGTGACCAGAATGGTGGTGACTTCGGTCAGGGAAAGAATACGCTTCACGTCGTCCCGCACCTGCTCGCGGAGTTTGGCGTCCAGGTTGGAGAAGGGTTCGTCCATCAGCAGCACCAACGGGCGTGGAGCCAGGGCGCGGGCGAGGGCGGCGCGCTGTTGCTCCCCGCCGGACAGCTCGTGGGGCATCCGCTTGAGCAGGTGGGTCATACCAACCAACCCCAGTACCTCCGATACCCGCACGGAAAGCCTCAGATGTTCCATCATTCGGTTAGGGTTCCTAGAGTTTACGGTCTTGCGCACGGATGGAAGCCCGTAGGCGATATTCTTTTCCAGCGTCAGATGGGGGAAAAGTGCGTACTCCTGGAACACCATGCCGATCTTGCGCTTTTCCGGCGGGATGAAGGTCTGTGGGTCCGCCACGGTGCGGTCGCTTAGTTCAATGGCCCCGGCGTCGGGCCACTCGAAGCCGGCCATCATACGCAGGGTGGTGGTCTTGCCGCAGCCGCTGGGGCCCAGAATCACGAGCAATTCGCCCCGTGAGACCTCCAAACTCAGTTCCTGAACGGCAGAAACGCCGCCGTATGACTTGGAGAGGCCGGCGCACCGAAGCACTATCTCGCTCATAGGCTTTGCCAGCGCTGTCTAATGATGATGAGGGCCATGGGCACTGATGATACCAGTATAAGCGCAAGAGCGTGGGAGGCCGCCTCCGCGAAGAACGCTTCCGAAGAAGCGGACCATACCGAGGTGGCCAGGGTCTTGAATCCCGCGGGGCCGAGGATAAGCGTTGCGGGAAGTTCCTTCATTATCAGCAGGAACGTTAGGCTCCCTCCGGCGATTAGGCCGGGCCGCATCAGGGGAAGGTCTATGGTGCGAATGACTGACAGGGGCCCTCTGCCCAGGCTGCGCCCCGCTTCTTCCCATCGGGGACTGATCTGGAGCAGCGAGGTGCGGAGAGCGCCCACCCCGGCCGGAAGGAACAGGACAAGGTAGGCGAAAACCAGCAGTGCCGTCGTCTGGTAGAGGGCGGGTGCGAACTGGGATCCAAAATAGACGAGGGAGAGGGCCACTGCAATGCCCGGAAGGGCGAAGCCCACGTGGGAGGCCCGCTCCAGTAGTGAGCTGGCCCTGCTGGGGAAACGGATGGAGAGAAGCGCCACGGGGAGGGACGCCGTCAGGACCACGAGGACGGCAACAGCGGAGACGATTATGGAGTTTGCAGTCGCACTCCATAGATCGGGCACGGCCTCGCCGGCGGAGATGCCCCGCGCCACCCACCAGCCAAGCACGGACATGGGCAGCACAAGGGCAAAGAGGACGATGCCGCCGCAGAATGCCAGGGCGGGCCAGCGCCACGGGCCGAGGGGAAGGGGCTTGGCCGGTCGCGCCGCGCCGGAGGAGCTTCGATGATATGCGGCTTGGGTCCGCGTACTCGACTCCGCGAGGAGGATGCCGGCGGCGAACAGGGCCAGCACCAGGCAGAGACCCGCCGCCAGTATCCTGTCCAAAGATGAGTTGTACTGGAGGTAGATGGCCCAGGTGAATGTCTCGTAGCGCATGAGCGACACGGCGCCGAAGTCGCTGAGCGTATAGAGGGCAGTGAGCAGGGCGCCGGAGGCGATGGCAGGCCGCAGCAGGGGAAGGGTGATCCGCCGGAAGGTGCTCCAGGCGGAGTGCCCAAGGCTGCGGGAGGCTTCCTCCAGGGACGGGTCCATCCGCGTCAATGCGGCCTGGGCCGGAAGAAACACGTAGGGGAAGCTCAACAGCGTCAGCGTTAGCAGCGCTCCGGGGAAGCCGTAAATCTCCGGCAGCCGCTCAATGCCGAAGGGGACTTCCAGCGCCTGCTGGAGCATTCCTCTGGGACCAAGGGCCACTATCACAAGAAAGGCCCCGATGTACGTGGGGATGACAAGCGGAAGGGCGGAAAGGATTGCCCAGACCCGGCGAAAGGGCAGGTCTGTGCGGATGACGAGCCATGCCAGCGGGACGGCTATAAGAATGCAGGCCGCCGTGACCGTGGCGACCAGAAGGGCGGACCGAAGGACTATTTGGAGGGTCCGAAGACGGAATAGAAGGTCCCAGAACTCCGTGCCGGAACCTACCCCGCGGATGAACAGGTACACCAGCGGAAGGGCGATGGCGACGGCCACCACTACGGCGGCTCCAAGCAGTACGGGATGAGGGCCTGCCCGCCGAGGTGATCGGGCACGAGTCATGGTTCTTTCGCGGCCAGACCCGGGTTGGTTAGCGGACGCCATGGCGTAGGGTCAACGTTGCGGCCTCTGATGGCGTAGATTTGGCGGATTATATCACGCAGCTCTTCTCTGGCGGTGCTTGCCGGCTCTCCGTGGTGTACTATTGGGGGAGAGATGCCCCTGCGGGGGAGGGCGGTGATAGGCAGCCCCCGCAGGGGCTTTCGGTGTTGTCTCAACCTTTCATGGCAAGCAGCATGGCGTTTCGCAACGACACGTCCCTTTTCCCTGGGTTCGTCAATTCTTCTGTGGGCACGGCAAGCGTGAGAAGAGTCTCGATTGAAATGTCTCCGGCCGGCGGATACTCAAAGGCCTGTCCGTCAAATCGTTGCTGGGCCAGGGGTGACGTAAGGAATTCCAGGAAACTGCGGGGGGAGCCGCTGATGTCGCAATTTGAAATGTCTTCATCGAAGGCCCAATCTGACTTATCTAGTGCGTGGCCGTTGGCCTTTGCGTCTGTGGTGATACCGTTGGCATGGCTGTGCGACTTGAACACCGCCTCAGTCTGTACAATGTACTGGGAGGAAGACGACGGCTCCCGGCTGACTGATGTCGTGCCGTTGCCACGGCTCACCCGAGGTGGGTTAGTATTCCCCCTAGGGGGAGATTGGATTAGATGTGGAGATTCGATTGCGGCACCCTTCGTAATAGTGTAGACGCCTCTACAAGTTAGTGTAGACTAATTTGCATTGTTATATACGTTAAATTTTGCAGTCTGTCAATACCCCCTTTCGTGGAATTTAGTTCGTCTACCGTGTCGCCAAGAGGGACCTTTGTATAACTGTCAATTCTGAGCGAAGCGAAGAATCTCGCGGCAATCATGTCACTTCCCAATCCGGCCTACCCATTCCCGCGAAGGCCGGAATCCGTCTGCGCAACCGGGGACATTGGCAACAGGTAGACCGGGTACATGGGTAACGCATTTGCAGGGTTGGGGGAGTTGCACAAAGATCTCCTGAGGGGTTTCAGCGAGAGCGTTCAGTCGGGTGGCGCTCTCTGTTGCGGCAGGACCTTCCTTGACGCTGTTTTGGGGCGGTGCTAGATTCTTTCTTGGCTTCAAGCCACCACCCTACTGTACGACGGCGTTCCTATGCACCCGCTTGCAGAACAGTTACTCACGGGAAACAAGCGCGCCCTTTCAAGGGCTATTTCCCTTTTGGAGCGGGATGATCCCCTTGCTGCACGGATAATGGCCCAGGTGCACCCTCACACCGGCCATGGTTATACCGTGGGTATAACCGGACCGCCGGGAGCGGGCAAGAGCACCCTCATTGCCCGGCTAACCCGGGATTATCGTAGCCAGGGCCGTTCCCTGGGAATCCTGGCCGTGGACCCGTCCAGTCCCTACTCAGGGGGGGCGCTTCTGGGGGATCGCATCCGCATGGAAGGCCACTACCTGGACGCGGGTGTGTTCATCCGTAGCATGTCCACCCGCGGCTCCCACGGGGGCGTCCCCAGAATCGTCAAGGGCGTGGTGCGTCTTCTGGAAGCCTCTGGAAAGGACGTGACGCTGGTTGAGACGGTAGGTGTGGGCCAGACGGAGCTGGACGTTATGGAGGTGGCGGACACGGTGGTTGTGGCGCTGGTGCCCGAGGCTGGAGACGCCGTTCAGACCCTCAAGGCCGGGCTCATGGAAATTGCCGACGTATTCGTCGTCAACAAGGCTGACCGGGCCGGCGCGCAGCAGATGACCGCCAACGTCCGGTCATTGCTGACGTTGGCGCCCGCGGAAGAAAAGTGGAGGTCGCCGGTGGTGGAGACTCAGGCCGTCAATGACGTCGGCATTGACAAGTTGGTCGGTGCAATCGAGCAGCACCGGCAGTATATGACGGATTTCGGCCTGCTGGAGCAGCGGCGTCGCAAGCGTCGGTCTTTGGAGTTGACGGAGACCCTGCGGGACAGGCTTACGCGACGGGTGGAGGCTCAGATTGCCGGAAGCCCGGCCCTGCGGGCGCTGGTGAAGCGGGTTGAGGCGGGTGAATTGGAGCCGTACTCCGCTTCGTTGGAACTGCTCGACGAATTCCACCAAACTTAAGTGAAGATCGGTTCATGAACCGATCTTACTCTCTTACCTCCTCTTCCTTTACGGGGGAAGATTGAGATGGGGGTGATTCGACTGGTGCGAAGGGCAGATGCCCCTGCTACGCAAACGCCGCAAAAGGAACTGGGACGGAATTTCGGCCGCCCCCGCGTTCCTTCCATATCATACTAAATGGCTGACGGTTGGTTAGGAGCTTCCGTCCTTGCCGTTATCCGAACCGCCTCCACCTCCCAGGTTCAGGAAGGGCTGCAGCATGGAGGTGAACTCCATCGGGAAAATGAACTTGGTGGAAGCGCTGGACCCCATCTCCTTCAGCACCTCAAAGTACTGAAGGCTCATGGTCTTGTTGTCCACGTTGGACGCCACCCTGTAGATGCGGTCCAGGGCGGTGCTGAAGCCCTCGGCCCGCAGGATGGCGGCCTGCTGGTCACCCTCCGCCTCCAGAATCTCTGATTGGCGCCGGCCCTCTGCCTCAAGAATTGCCGACTGCTTTTCGCCCTCGGCTCTGTTAATCGCCGCCTGGCGCTGACCTTCGGACTCGGTAATCTCCGCCGTCTTGATAGCGGCGGCGGACTTCTCCCGCTCCATCGCGGCCTTGACTCCTGGGGGCGGGTCTATCTCGTTGATCTCCACCTGGCTCACCTTGACTCCCCAGCGTCCTGTCACCTCGTCGAGCCGAATCTGCAAGGCGTCCCGCACCTTTTCCCGCTCGGCGAGAGCGGAGGCGAGAGTGGTTGCGCCGATAACGGCCCTCAGCGTAGCCAGGGCCAGGTTCACAACGGCGGCCTCGAAGTTCTGCACGTTGAGCACGGCCGATTCCGCCTGCTCCTCCATCACCCGGTAGTAGATGACGAAGTCCATGTCCACCACCACGTTGTCGCTGGTGATGTACTTCTGGGTCGGAACCCGCTGCACCCGTTCCCGCAAGTCAACCTTCCGTCCGTCCTCCATGAAGGGCACCACGAATCGCAGGCCGGGCTGGGACACCCGCTCCAGGCGGCCCCATCGGAGCACTACCATCTTCTCGAACTGTCTTACAACCGTTAGTCCAAAGGCCATGTCGTCCTCCCTATTCTTCCTGTTCAGGTGATGAAGGTTCGTCCGTTTCTTCCACCGGTGCCACTTTCAGGACGGCCCCCTCCACGGCGACTACCCGGACCCTTCCACCCTCTTGAATCATTGTCCCATAGTCGCAGTAGGCTGTCCATATTTCCGTATTGATGCGCACTGTCCCCCTTGGGTCCAGCGTCGACGTGACCACGGCTTCCGATCCCACAAGAGGCGAAAGCTCCAGCACCTTTTCCATCTTGTGCTGCCGGACTATGGTCAAAATAACCCAGGTGCTGATGATGGCGATTACGGCCACGGTGGGCCACAGCACCCAAGGGCTTACGCCGAGAGAAGGCGCCACGGGGGAAGGCGTGCCGAAGTGGGCAAACAAGAGCAGACCTCCCAGGATGAAGCTGATTATGCCTCCGATGCCCAACACGCCGAAACCGGACACGAATAGCTCCAGGGCAATCAGGGCTAGGCCGACGAGAATTAGGGCCACACCTCCCCAATTGACGGGGAGATTTCCCAGGCTGATGAACGCCAGGACCAGGAACACCGCGCCGGTCAGCCCCGGAATGACCAGTCCGGGACTCCAGAGCTCTACTACAAGGCCCAGCCCTCCCAGGCTCAGGAGGAGGAAGGAGATATTCGGGTCCGCAAGAATAAAGAGCACCCGGTTGATTAGCCCCATGTTTAGGCGCTCGACCTTGGCGTTTGCGGTTGCCAGGGTGCGGGTCCCCTCGCCTACTGTTACGGTCATGCCGTCCAACTGAATGAGCAGATCGTTCAGGTCGCGGGCAATAAAGTCCACCACGTTGAGTTCAACGGCTTCTTCGGCAGAGAAAGACATGGCGAGAATGACGGTGTTTTCCAGTTGTTGAACGTTTCGTCCCCGCTGGGCGGCGATGGCCCGGATGTCGGCGGCGGCGGCGCTGGTGGCCTTGTCCGACAGGGTTTCCGGCAGTTCTTCGCCGCCCCTACCAACTGGCGTGGCTGCGCCTATGCTGGTGCTCGGCGCCATAACGGCTACGTTGGCCGCCGCGGTGATGAAGGTGCCCGCAGAGGCCGCCTGCGCTCCATTGGGCGAAACGTAGACCACCGTGGGCACCGTGGCGTTGAGTAGGGACTCGTAGATCTCTCGGGTGGACGAGAGAAGGCCGCCCGGGGTGTTGAGCAGTATGATTACCACTTCCGCGGCTTCATCCTCGCCCTTCTCCACCGTGCGCGTAATGTACCGCTGGGAGATGGGGTTGATGATGCCGTCCACGTCGGCCACGAGGGCAGTGCGGCCTTCGCGCTGCTGGGCAAGGGCAAGTCCGGCCAGGCCTAGAAGGAATGAGGTGACGAAGACCATGAGAAGCAGGACTCTTGCGAGTTTCCAAGGGCGGGTCTTCGGCATTTTGCACCCTCCCAAGTCTTCAGCGATGAATGTCGGACGAAGTTTTTCTTGTCCTTTGAATCAATGATGCTGGGAGAGGAAGATTGTGTCAACTTACTCCTCGACAAGGACCTTTTAACACTTCCCAGCGTCCCCACATATCATTCCCCCTTCGTTGACAGCCAATGCAGCCCCACTTAGACTAACGGGCACATTTACGGGCGCCGGAGAAGAGGCAAAATGACGGCAGTTCGAGAAGTTGATGCGGCGGTAGCCGACATTATCGACCAGGAGAATCGACGTCAGAGGACGAACATTGTCCTGATAGCGTCGGAAAACTACGCCAGCCGCGCGGTCCTGGAAGCCCAGGCGAACGTGATGAACAACAAGTACGCGGAGGGCTATCCCGGCCGCCGCTACTACGCCGGATGCCGCCACGTGGACGAGGTGGAGGAGCTCGCCCGGGATCGGGCAAAGGCGCTATTCGGCGCGGAACACGCCAACGTGCAGCCCCACAGCGGCGCTCAAGCCAACATGGCCGTCTACTTTGCCCTGCTGAAGCCCGGCGACACGGTCATGGGGCTGCGTCTCGACCAGGGCGGGCACCTTACCCACGGAAGCCCGGTAAACTTCTCCGGCAAGCTGTACAATTTTGTAGCCTACGACCTGGAACGAGAGACGGAGACCATCGACTACGAAGAGGTGGAGAGGCTGGCCAAGGAGCACCGGCCCAAGCTGATAGTCGCCGGTTACACAGCCTACCCGCGCACCATCAACTTCCCCCGTTTTCGTTACATCGCAAACATGGTGGGCGCGACGCTCATGGTGGATATGGCCCACGTTGCCGGGCTTGTCGCCGGCGGTGCTTATCCCTCCCCCTTCCCCCATGCTCACGTAGTCACCTCCACCACACAGAAAACCCTGCGCGGCCCTCGGGGAGGCATCATTCTCTGCGAGTCCAAACTTGCTCGCAAGATTGACAGAGCAGTGTTCCCGAATGCCCAGGGTGGCCCCTTCATGCAGGTAATCGCAGCCAAGGCCGTCTGCTTCGGCGAGGCCCAGAAGCCGGAGTTTCAGCAATACGCCCGGGCGGTGGTCAGGAATTCCCGCACCATGGCTGCAACGCTGGCGGAAGAAGGGTTGCGAATCGTGTCCGACGGCACGGACAATCACCTGTGCCTGGTGGACCTGCGCCCATTGGGGGTGAAGGGCAACGAGGCTGAGTCGACGCTGGAGCGAGCGTCAATCATCACCAACAAGAATGCGATTCCCTACGACCCCGAACCACCAAGAGTCACCAGCGGCCTGCGCATCGGCACCGCCGCCGTCACCAGTAGAGGATTCGGCACGGAGGAGATCAAGCAGACGGCCAGAATGATAGTCCGTGCCCTTGCCGACCGGAGCGACAGAGACGTCCTCGCCGCCATCCGCGGGGAAGCGGAGACACTGGCCTCCAGCTTCCCTGTCCCCGGCCTAGACGACTAACTGCGATGGACTGGAAGACTTTAAATCCCCTTCTGTACCTCTTTCTCCTTGAAGGGGGAAGATTGAGCCTGTCCAGAGCTTGTCGAAGGGATGGGGGGGTGATCCCAGGTGCCAGCTACATCATTCCAGGTAGGGGCGGTTCGCAAACTGACTTTCTCCAAAAGAAGGAAGCTATGACTACCGTAGCGGATCTGGAAAAGGCCATATTGGCTTTGTCCGAGTCCGAGCACGCGGAGCTGCGAAACTGGCTAATTTACGAAGACATCGTAAAGGTGGGACAGAGAATTAGAAGAAGACGTGAAAGCCGGCAGGCTGGACTATCTTGCGACCGAAGCCCAAAAGGCCAAGGCGAACGGTGACGTGCATACCCTTTAGGCGCACTTAATTGAGCCTCGCTTTTGATTGAATAGGTTGTCACGGCAACCTTTTTTGTTGGACTAGCCATGTTGAGGGCATGGGGTCAAAAATGCTATAATCGCCGCCGACTTCTAGGAGGGTGCATTGAAACAGGACTATGAGTTGATGCTGGTGTTGAATCCCGCCCTTAGCCGGGAGGAGGACGCCTCCGCGAGAGAGCGGGTGCGGGACTTGATTACCACTAATGGGGGAACCATATCCAAGGAAGATGCGTGGGGAACCCGTCGCCTGGCCTACACCATCAAGAAAGCGGGACAGGACTATATGGAGGGCGTCTACTACCTGTACCGGTTCGACCTTGATCCGGATCAGGTCAACGCCATCGAGCGTCCCCTATTGCTTTCCGAGCAGGTGTTACGACACATGGTCGTGCGAGCCGAGCCGTCGATGAAGGTCGAAGAGAAGAAAGCCCCGGAGTCAAAGGAAGAGACGAGTCCCGCGCCGGGCAGCCCCCTGCCGGGGTAGTTGTGAGGAGCTAAAGAGGAGGAGCAGGAGAGCATGGTACGCGGACTGAGCACAATAACAGTAATTGGCAACGTGGGTCAGGACCCGGAAATGCGTTATACCCCCAACGGCAACGCAGTTACGGAGTTCTCCGTTGCCGTCAACCGCCGGTCCCGCAGCCGCGACGGCGAGTGGCAGGATGAGACAAACTGGTACCGCGTTTCGGCTTGGGGTCGCCTGGGCGAGACGGTGAATCAGTACGTAGGCAAGGGTAGCCCCGTATGCGTCGAAGGCCGATTCTGGGTGAGGAACTATACCACCCAGGATGGCCGGGAAGGCACCTCAAACGAAATCAACGCCAATGAGGTGGTCTTCCTCGGGCGCCCCGAGAACGATGGCGGTTTTGGCGGCGGCGGAATGCGGGACAACTTCGGTGGCGGCGGGGACGTGGATCCGGACGACCTGCCCTTCTAGCAGTGAAGCCGGCTTATATTTAGGAGACGATTAACAGATGACCAGCAGACCCCCATTCAGGCCCGGCGGCAGGCCAAGACGCCGCTATATTCCCAGGCGGAAGGTGTGCGCCTTCTGCGTGGACAAGGTTCAGTTCATAGACTATAAGGACGTGGGCCGGTTGAGGAGATACCTTTCCGACAGGTTCAAAATCGACCCTCGCCGTAAGACGGGCAACTGCGCCCGGCACCAGCGCGCCCTCTCCCGGGCCATCAAGCGTGCGCGCATTGTTGCCCTTTTGCCCCTCAGTCCCGACCATGGCCGTCTAATGGCCTAGAAAACCTTTCTTGCCGCAGCAGCGTAATTCAAGCATCACCGGGCCGTTCGTCTCCCGCGGGCGGCCTTTGGGAGTTGCGTAGATGGCATCACCACAGCGTCGCGGCAGACGGGGCGGCCCCTCTGAGGCCGACGACAGGCGCATAAGGCGCGTCCGGGAACAGAGCAGACTTACAAAGAACCGGCTCGCCCTCGCCTTCCTGAGCATTGGCCTCCTTGTCATTGCCGGCGTGGCGATCGCCTACTGGTACACCCAGCTCTATAGACCCCCGCGAGTGGAAGCCGCCGTGGTGAACGACGTGCAGTTCAACCAGGGCGACCTTGTCAAGCGTGTGCGAATGATCCAGGCCAGCCAGGGTTACACCGGCGCCTTCGTGGACCTCACGTCCATCCTGCGAGTTCTGTACAACCCGGACATCGAGATTACCTCCGGCCCCTTCGGCCTCGGCTGGGTTCAGATGGAACTCCTAAAGCAGTTTGGGCCGGAATATGGCGTCGTGATTACGGAGAATGACTTAGACGACACCATTCGCGCCATTTTCACCCCTGATCCAACACCGGGCGAGATTGTCACCGAAGACCAGCAGGAGCGGGAGTACAAGGAGCGGTACGCGTCCTACCTGAATTTCAATAGAATCTCCGAAACCGACTTCCGACGGCTCGTTGAAGAGCGGCTCTACTTTTACGAAATGCGCGAAGCCATCGGGGCAGGCGTGCCCACGGAAACGGAGCACCTGGAGCTCTACTGGCTCCGGACGCCCATCCGGCCCGACCCTGCCCTTGGCGACCCGGCCAAGTATCAGGACCTGCAGCTCATTGCCGAACGCCTCGAAGAGGAGGATTTCGAGGCGGTGGCCTACGAATACAGCGCCGTGTTCGACCAGAGATACACGGAACCCAATGGCTACGTTGGCTGGCTTCCCAGGGGCACCTACCCCAGCCTGGAAACGCGCCTATACGGCGGTGAAGTAGCGAATCAAACGATTGAAGCTCTGGAAATAGGCGAAATCAGCGAGCCTTGGGATAGCAGCGGATTCATGTACTTTATGAAGGTGGTGGACGGGCCGGAAGTGCGGGAGGTGAAACCCAAGTGGACCGAAAGGCTCAAGGACATCGCCCTGCAGACCTGGCTGGAGCAGAAGTTCGAAGAAGGTACCAGCGAAGAGTGGGTGAGGGTTAAGTACGACAGCCGCATCTACGCATGGGCGGCGGAACAGCTGCGTCAGACGGCCGAGCAGAAGAGAGGACAGACCCCGGTGCCCCAGCAGCCAAACCAAATTGGTCCCTAGCAAGCCCATTGGCGTTGGCCTACTGGGGCTGGGAGTCGTCGGGACCGGTGTAGCCCTCGCCCTTCAGCAACGAAGGGACGCCCTGGCCAAGGCCGTCGGCGCGCCCGTTCAGCTTGTCAGGGCGCTTGTAAGAGACCCCCTTAAACCCCGCTTCCTGAACCTGTTTCCCAGCGTACTAACCACGGACCCGACCCAGGTTGTGGAAGCCCCCGGCATAGATATCGTAGTGGAGCTCATTGGCGGCGAACAGCCGGCGGGGAAGTATGTCCGACAGGCGCTGGGCCAGGGAAAGCACGTTGTCACGGCCAACAAGGACCTTATTTCGCAGCAGGGCTCGGAGTTGCTGGACCTGGCAGATGAGAAGCGGCTGAGCCTCCGGTTTGAAGGGGCCGTCGGTGGTGGAATTCCCATCATTGGATCGCTGATGGAAGACCTTCTGGGCAACCACATCAGCTCCATCCACGCCATCATCAACGGCACCACCAACTTCATCCTTTCGAGCATGGCCGACGAGGGAATGGATGCGAAGGAAGCCCTCAGTCGTGCCCAGCAGCTTGGCTACGCCGAGGCGGACCCTTCCAAGGACGTCTCGGGACTGGATGCCGCCTACAAGCTGTCCATCCTCGCTTCCTTGGCCTTTCATACAAACGTCGACCCCGGGCAGGTATTTCGGCAGGGCATCGACGATCTCTCCGCCAGGGACTTTCGATACGCTCGAGAGTTGGGCTACGCCATCAAGCTTCTGGCCATCGCCAAGTCCCAGCGGAGCGGCGTGGAAGTTCGGGTGCATCCTGCGTTGATACCGGAAGGGCATATCCTGGCGAAGGTTGGGGGTGTGTTCAACGCCGTCGAAGTGGCGGGCGAGCCGGTGGGCCGGGCCTTCTTCCACGGCCTTGGCGCCGGGGCTGACCCTACTACCAGCGCCGTTCTGGGCGATCTGGTTCACGTAGGGCGGATGCAAGTTACGGGCGGACGTCCCCTGAAAAGAGTCCCCGCCGACGCTGACCTCGCCGTGAAGGCGATGGCGGACGTGGAGACACGCTACTATTTCCGGTTGAACGTCCCCGACAGAGCCGGGGTGCTGAGCCAGATTACGCGTGTTCTCGGCGACCTGGACATCAGTATCGCGTCCATCATACAAAAGGATGCCGACGCGGCGGCGGGGACGGCGGAAATCGTCATTACCACTCATCCGGCCAGGGAAGCGGCGGTGCAACGCTCTCTGGCTTTGCTTGACGGGCTGGATGTGGTAAAAGTTGTAAACAACATGATCCGTTTGGAGGAGCTTCCGGTCTGAGGGCCGGGCGTTATGGCTTGGGGAGTTTTGGAGAGTTACAGAGAGTTTCTGCCCGTGGGCGAAGATACGCCCAAGATTACCCTGGGAGAAGGGAACACGCCACTGGTGCGCTCCTACCGGCTGGCCGAGGAAATCGGCTGCCCGGAACTCTACTTTAAGCTGGAAGGATGCAACCCCACCGGGTCATTCAAGGACCGTGGCATGGTCGTGGCGGTGGCCAAGGCTATGGAAGCGGAGAGCCAGGGAATCATCTGCGCCTCCACGGGAAACACCAGCGCCGCAGCAGCAGCCTATGGCGCACGCGTGGGGCTGCCTGCGACTGTGCTGGTCCCTCAAGGCGACATAGCCTATGGCAAGCTCGCCCAGGCCCAGGCCCACGGGGCGCGCATTCTCGCCATAGACGGTAATTTCGACAGGGCCCTCACCCTCGTGAGAATGATAACCGAGCGGCACCCCCTTACCCTCGTTAACTCCGTCAACCGGGTTCGTCTGGAAGGACAGAAGACCGCTGCTTTTGAGATAGTCGACCGTCTGGAAGACGCTCCTGACCTGCTATGCATCCCCGTCGGAAACGCGGGCAACATCACCGCCTACTGGAAGGGTTTTAAGGAATACCAGGCCCACGGCAAGGCCGAATCGCTGCCTAGGATGATGGGATTCCAGGCCGCTGGAGCCGCCCCGCTGGTGGAGGGACGGCCCGTCGCCAGCCCGTCCACCGTAGCGTCGGCCATACGCATCGGCAGCCCGGCATCGTGGCAGGGAGCCATAGACGCCCGGGACGAGTCCGGTGGAGCCATAGAAGCGGTGACGGACGATGAGATTCTGGACGCCTACCGGCTCCTTTCCACCGGCGAGGGCATCTTCTGCGAACCGGCCTCGGCGGCCGGTGTGGCCGGAATCATCAAGCTGCACAGACAGGGGATGGACTTGCGAGACCAGCGGGTGGTGTGCGTCATCACCGGGTCCGGGCTGAAGGACCCCGAGCTGGCCGTGCGTTACATCAGCACGTCGGTGAAGGAGGTCTCCTCGGACCTTGAGGAGGTAGAGGCCGCGCTCCTGGAGTTTGCCTCCTGAAGGCGGGCCATGGACTCGGACCCGTTGATACGAACCAGCGTCGCTAACATTCTGCGGGCGGTAGGGGATGACCCGGAACGGGAGGGGCTCCGAGACACACCCAAGCGGGTTGCCGCCCTCTACAAAGATATCTTCAGCGGAGTAGGAGTCGATCCCGCCAGTGCCATCGACACTGTTTTTGAGGAAGAGCATGATGGAGCGGTCATTCTGAGAGACGTAGCGTTCTTCTCTATCTGTGAGCACCACCTGCTCCCCTTCTTCGGCAGGGCGCATATGGGGTATGTGCCCAGGGGCAAGGTGGCGGGCGCCAGCAAGCTGGTCCGAGCCCTCGACGTTGCCTCTAAGCGGCTTCAAATGCAGGAACGCCTGACTTCCCAATTGGCGGACGCCATCTGCCATGCATTGCAGCCCGCTTCCGCGGCCGTACTCATAGAGGCGGAGCATCTCTGCATGGGAATGCGAGGAGTCAGAAGGCCGGGTAGCAGGGTCGTTACCACGGCCCTGCGCGGACCCTTCGTGGAAGGTGGCCCGGACCCCAGGGAATTACTGTCGTTAATGCAGAGAGGCTAGGGTGACTGAGGTACAACGAATAAGTTCCTTCGACGCCGCCGCTGACGAGTGGGGGCGCCTTCTTTCACAAAGCGTTGCGAGTTCCCCCTTTCAGACCCTGGAATGGCAGCGGGTATGGATGAATGAGGTTGGCGACGGAGCTTCCCCGCATATTCTCAAGTTTTTTGATGGACGGCACACGCTGGGCATGGCCTCCCTCCGCAGGGACGGCGACACGATGACCTTCGTGGGCGACGAGGACCTCTGCGACTACAATGACTTCCTGGTTCTGACCGGTCGAGAGCGGCCATTCTTCGATGCACTCTTGGATTATCTGGAACAGGCGGGATGGTCGGAGTTGCTTCTCTTCTCCCTCTCCGAAGACTCACCCACGCTCACGCTCCTGCCGGAGGCAGCGCGCTCCAGGGGCTGCGATGTGGACATCGTCCAGCAGGAGGTATGTCCGGGCCGACATCTCCCAAAGGAGTGGGAGGAATACGTGGCCGGCCTGTCCAAGAAGCACCGTCACGAGCTCCGCCGCAAGCTGCGTAGGCTGGACACTGCGGAGGGGGTGCGTTGGTATTCGCTGACGGACCCGCAAGAAGTTGTGACGGCAATGGATGACTTCCTTCATCTCCTGGCCTTGAGCCGCGAGGATAAAGCCGAATTTCTGACTCTGCAGAGGGAGAAATTCTTCCGCTCGCTGGCGTCGTCTCTCAGCCGGGAGGGACTGCTGAGCCTCTTCTTCATGGAGATTCAGGGGTCCCGCGTGGCGTCGGCCATGACCTTCGACTATGGCGGCTCGCGTCTGCTCTACAACAGCGGCTTCAACCCGGAATTCGGCTACTACAGCGTGGGACTTCTGCTGAAGGCCCTCAGCGTCAAGAGCGCCATAGAAGACGGCAAGAGCTACTACGACTTCCTCAGGGGCAACGAGCGATACAAGTACCACCTGGGGGGCATCGACAAGCCCATCTACAACATGGTGGTAACCCGTCCTTGACATCGAAGAGAGCAACTTTGGACAGTGTGAAAAAGGTGCTTTCTAATTCGCATTGCATTCAGTCGCAGCCCCGAGTGGCCCTCATCAGCTTCCATAGCTGCCCGTTCATGGCTCCCGGAGCAGGCAAGGTTGGCGGCATGAACGTCTACGTCCGCGAGTTGGCCAACCGGCTGGGAGACCTTGGAGTCGCCGTAGATGTCTTCACACGGAATCACACCGGCGAAGACGAGGACGGGCGTCCCGACAGCGAAAACGTGCGCGTGATTCACCTGGATGGCGGCCCAACCGATGCGGGTCTGAAAGACCTGCTTATGCACGTGGAGCCTTTTACCCGCAACGTCCTGGAATTTCAGAATCGAAGCGGGGTGCGCTACGACGTTGTGCATTCCCACTATTGGCTTTCGGCTTTGGCGGGACACCGACTGGCGGAAAACGGCGGTACCCGCCACGTGGCCACCTTTCACACCCTGGCGGAAGTGAAGCGTCGAGCACGTGCCGGCGAGGACGAACCGGACTACAGGAGCCGTGCCGAAGGCGACATCATGCGTTCCGCCGACTGGATTACCGCCTCCACGCCTCACGAAGTGGCCGCAATGGTAGAGCTTTACGGCGTATCCAGGGATCGCTTGAAGGTTGTCCACTGTGGCGTGGACACGTCGCTGTTCCGACCTGTGGATGCGGCTGAGTCAAGGCGTCGGCTGGGGCTCAACGGGGAGAAGGTCGCTTTGTACGTGGGACGCATCGAACCTTTGAAGGGCGTGGAGTTCCTGATCCGCATAGCCGCCTGTGTGGACGGCGACGTCCCCTTCAGGTTGATGATTGTCGGGGGAGACCCGGCGACGGAGCCGGAACCGCGTCGCCTGGCCGAAATGGCGGTGCGGTTGGGCCTTGATGACGTTGTGGAATTCGTTGGCAGGGTGCCGCGTTACACTCTCGCCGACTACTTCTCCGCCGCCGACGTTTGCGTGGTGCCCTCCTACTACGAGAGCTTCGGCCTGGTCGCCCTGGAGGCTATGGCCTGCGGTTCGCCCGTGGTCGCAACCCGCGTTGGTGGGCTGCCCTGGGTGGTTAAGCACGGACGCAACGGCTACCTGCTTCCCTGGCGGTGTCCGGAGCGGTTCGCCGACACCCTCTCCATGATTTTCTTCAACAGGCGACTGCGAGATTCCCTGAGTCGCGCTGCCCTTGAGACGGCTGACGCCTTGAGCTGGGACAGGGCCGCGGGGAAGTTTCTGGAGCTCTACGGTTTAACCCGTAGTTAACATAAATTAACGGAAGCAATATAATACTCGGTATCGTATCAAGGGTCTGGAGGAGGCCATACCCCGCGCTATGGGCATTTTGAAATCTATCGGTGGACACTTCCGTGGACGGATAATATCCGGCCTCCTCATCCTGCTGCCCCTGGCGGCAACGTACCTGATAATCAAGTTCGTCTTCGACCTTATAGACCCACCCCTGGTGCAGCTCATCGACGGCATTACGGGCAGGCACATACCCGGGGTAGGCATTGTCAGCTTCGTCATCGTCCTGTACCTCGTAGGCCTTGTGGGGAGCTACGTTATCGGACGACGCCTCATAGCCTTTGGACACTCCATGGCAAACTTCATTCCCATTGTGAGGCCCATCTATCGGACCGCCAAGCAGACTGTGGACGCTCTTGGCCCCAGCAGCATAGAGAAGCACTACAGCAGGGTGGTGCTGCTGGATTTCCCAAGAAAGGGAATCAAGTCCATCGGGTTCGCCACCTCCACCTTCACAGCCCCGGACGGAGATGCCTTGGTGGCGGTGTACATCCCGACTACCCCCATCCCCACCTCCGGCTATTTGGCCCTCGTGCGCGAGGAAGAGGTAATCTCCACCACTCTGACGGTGGATGAGGCAATGAAGATTGTGATTTCTGGCGGTGTGCTGACGCCCGAGGCCATTGAAGGAATGGAGGAGGCATCAGACGTCGAAACAACGGAGTTGGAGGCCGAAAAAGGCCGGGACTAAGCTGGGCCCAGCTCTGCCTCGTACCAATAACTCTCGGAGTCCTTCGTAAAGCCCAGAGAGAAATAAAGTCTCGTGGCTGGAGTGTTCGCTCCATCCACCTCCAGCTCCACGTGGTCTACGCCCAGTGACGCAAGGTACTTCAGTCCTGCCGTAAGCAGCGGCTTGCCCAGCCTTCGCCGTCTATAGTCGGGGTGAATCCCAATCATGAATATAATGCCCACCTCCTTCGCGGCATCCCCCATAACGTAGGTCCAGCAATACCCGTAGACCGTCTCCCCTTGACAGAGAAAAAGAATCCCGTCGTGGCTGGTGACGCTCATCCCGGCTCGGTAGGTGATCTCCTCGGGGGTGTTTGGCGCGAACCCCCAGCTGCCTCCGAAAGCTGCGTTCTGGATGGATGTGAGCGCCTCCGCGTCCCCATCCTGGCCGTAGCTGCGAAAGACGCAGCCTTCCTGAGGTTCGGCGGCAGGCAGGTCCTGGATTTTCCATTCCATGATCCAGTAGGTACGGACGTGCCGGAAGCCGCGACGCATAAGCATACGGCTCTGCGGGGAGTCGGGCTTTGTCTGCATCTGGAAGACGCCCGCTCCTAGTCCACGCGCCCGCCGGATGGCCGTATCCAGCAGCGCTTCCTCCACGTCGGAAACGTCCGCACTCGGGGCGGTTTTCAGCATCAACACACTCCGGCCTATGGCCGGTTCCGGGAATATTAGTCCGTATCCCTGCAGGCTTCCCCGCCGTTCGTAGAGGAATAGGTCTTCCTCCGGGTTCAGGTTCGGCTGTCCAAGAAACTCGGTGATGAATCGCTGCTTGTGGGCAGGCGTTGTGTGTGGCGTTTGCAGTAGCCGGTTGTCCAACTCTGCCAGGGCGGGTACGTCTTCCCACCGGAAATTGCGTATTGTCAAGGGTTTGTTTTCTCGTAAGGCTGGCGGGGATATTCATCCCCGGGTTTGCCGGAAATGTGGGGCAGATTGCCCCCCTGAATTGGTGGCCATAAAAGGTGCATTGCTGTCCCGGCCTGGAGACGAAAATGGCGTCTTGACAGCGAATTGAGATTGTAGCAGAGTAGCTTGTTGCTAACAACCCGACCCGTGGAGGAGGCCTGTGGTAGAGGTTCCCCGGACTGCGATGGTGGTTACTCCCCATCCCGACGACGCTGAAATTTCCTGCGGAGGCACAGTAGCAAACTGGATACGGCAGGGAGCCAGCGTCTACTACGTGCTTTGCAGTGACGGCAGCAAGGGCACCGACGACCCGGACATGACGCCTGAGCGACTGGCGAAGATACGACACAGCGAGCAGCTTGAGGCAGCGAAGACCCTGGGGGTCAAGGAGGTAGTGGCCCTGGGCTACCCCGACGGCGAGTTGGAGGATACCCGGGAGTTTCGCGGGCAGCTGGTGCGCGCGCTCCGTCGCTTTCGACCCGAAGTAGTTATCTGCCCCGACCCTTATCGCGTCTCCTTCTACTTCCACCGCGACCACCGGATTGTGGGACAGGTGACCCAGGACGCGGTCTTTCCCTACGCCCGTGACCGGCTGCATTTTCAGGAGCATGAGGCGGAGGGGCTAGTTCCCCATAAGACCGGGACGTTGATGTTCTGGGGGCCGGAGGAGATAGAGACCTACGTGGACATTTCCGAAAGCATTGACCTGAAGGCGGAGGCCCTGAAATGCCACCGCAGCCAGCTTGACGGACTGTCGGAGGACGAGGGCATCGGCTGGCTCCGAAACTGGTGCGCTGAGATGGGGAAGAAGGCGGGATTCAAATACGCCGAGGGCTATCGCGTGGTCCGGTTCCGCACCTAGATCTCATGGAAGTCGGGTTGTTGAAGCAGGCGGGCAAGGCCGCGCTGGACTTTTTTCTTCCCCTGTACTGCGGTGGCTGCCGCAGAGAAGGACTCGGCATTTGCCGCAAATGCCTGGCCGGCATGACTGAACTGCGGGCATATTGCCAGGTATGCGCCCAGCCCGGAGAAGCCCGCCGGTGTCGCCGGTGCTCAGGATCTCCGCTGCCCATCGACGGCATCCGCGCTGTCGGTCCCCTAGAGGGCGTCATCCGGTCCGCCGCCCACGCCCTCAAGTACCGAAACTACCGTGCCCCGGCCCCGGAATTGGCGGGCCTCATGGCCTCTCGCCTGCAGTCCGCGCGAATTCCGGCCACCCTGCTCGTCCCCGTGCCCATGCACCCTCGCAGGGAGAGGAGCCGCGGCTACAATCAGGCCGCGCTCCTGGCTGATGAGTTAGGCAGGTTGACCGGCATTCCCGTAGATGATGACGTGATGGAACGGGTTGTAGACTCGCCGCCGCAGGTGCAGCGTTCTACGAGAGCCGACCGGATGCGAATTGCCGAGGGCACGTTCTCAGCAACAAAAAGTGTTGAGGGCCAGTCCGTTCTGGTTATTGACGACGTGGTTACCACGGACAGCACTATGGCCGCCTGCGCCACGGCTCTGTGGGCAGCATCGGCGGATCCGGTGTGGGGACTGTCCCTGGCCCGGGAGGCATTGCCCAGAATGCCAGCAAAGGCACCATCCGCCATTCCCGCGCAGGCGGGAATCTATCCTCCGCTGCCCAAAGCCTACATTAGCGTGAACAGCAAAAGCCCATGATTAAGGCCGTATTCTTCGACTTCTACAACACCCTGGCCTACTTCTGGCCGCCCGTCGAGGTGATACAGGCGGCGGCCTGTAAGGAGGTGGGGCTGTTCGTGGATAAAGACAGAATCCTGGAAGGTTACGCGCAGGCCGACGAACTCTTCAGCCGCGAGAACCACGAAAGACCGCTGTATCTGCGGTCGGAGAAGGAACGCAACCGGTTCTTCTCCCGCTATGAGCAGCTGATACTGAAGGGAGCGGGGCTGGATGTGAGCCTGGCTCTTGCGGAAAGCGTGTGGAAGGTGGGGGCCACGGTACCGAAGAGTTTTGCTCTATTCGGCGATGTTGCCCCGACGCTGACCGAACTGAAAGAAATGAGACTCGCTACCGGCGTCCTTTCGAACCTCGTGGAGGAACTAGACCCCCTCGTGAAGAGTCTCGGTGTCGCCCCCAATCTGGACGTGCTGGTAACTTCGCTTGAGGTTGGAGCCGAAAAACCGGACCCGCGAATGTTCCGGGCAGCCCTGAATAAAGTCGGGGTACTCCCGAATGAAGCGGTGCATGTGGGAGACCAGTATCACTCCGACGTTAACGGAGCCCAAGCCGTCGGCATGCACGCCGTTTTGTTGGACAGGGGCAACTGGCACCCCGAAATTACCGACTGCCCACGGGTTGCGAGCCTGACTGAAGTGGTGGACCTGCTGAAAAACGACGCCTTCCGCTAAACGCTCCCCACGGGCAACTGCTGCAGCCTCTCTTGGAACGACTTCAGCCGTTGTAGCGTAACGTCTAGGACGGCCCGCCACTTCGACCCCATCACTCCACGGTTCAGCCGTATTTGGCGGTTGCCCACGGACGCCCACCCGCCCAGGGTTCGCTCCAGAGCCAGTCGTGCGCCGCCGACGCTCTCCTTCAGGGTGATGCCTATCTCAGTCTCCGACGACGCTATGGATTGAACGCCCATCTCCCGGGCCATGATCTTCAGGGATACCAGGTAGAGCAGGTTGTCCACGGCCGTGGGCAGACGGCCGAAACGATCTCGCAGCTCCTCCCGCATGTCGTCAATCTGAGGCTGGCTTCGCAGGTCCATCAGCCGCTGGTATACGTTCAGTCGTACGGGCAGATGGCTGATGTAGCTGTTGGGGATGTGGGCGGATAGGGGCAGGTCAACCCGCGTGTCCTCCTTCGTTTCCCATTGGGAATCGGCCTCCCCGGCCCCGTCGGCGCGAAGCTCCTGCACGGCCTGGTTCAGCAGTTTGGTGTAAAGCTCGAATCCGATGGAGTGGATGTGGCCACTCTGTTCCGCTCCTAGGATGTTCCCCGCACCCCGGATCTCCAAGTCTCTCATGGCTATTCGGAAGCCGGAGCCAAGCTCGGAGGCCTCCAAAATCGCCTGCAGACGCTTCTCCGCCCCCGGGGTAATGCGTCTCCCCTTGGGCACCAGCAGGTAGGAGTAGGCGCGGCTGCTGCTCCGCCCGATACGGCCACGAAGCTGGTATAGCTGGGAGAGCCCGAACCGGTCCGCCCTGTCCACAATCAACGTGTTTGCATTGGGGATGTCCAGCCCGGACTCTATGATTGTCGTGCATACCAGTACGTTGGACTCTCCCTCGCCGAAGGCAAGCATCACGTCTTCCAGCCGTGACTCCTCCATGCGACCGTGGGCAACGGCGACGCGAGCCTGGGGTGCCAGCTTGCCCAGGTGGGCGGCCACCCGGTGGATGGAGCGGATGCGGTTGTGCAGGAAGAATACCTGCCCACCCCGGTCCAACTCCCGCTTCACCGCTTCCTGGATGATCCGGTCGCTGTACTCGCCCACGTAGGTCTTGACGGGATACCGCTCCTCCGGCGGCGTGTCCATCGCGCTCATGTCCCGAACCCCCGAAAGCGCCATATAAAGTGTGCGGGGTATGGGGGTCGCGCTCAGGGTGAGGAAGTCGACCTCGCTGCGCAGCTTCTTGATGTGTTCCTTGTGGGCAACCCCGAAGCGCTGCTCTTCATCCACCACTACAAGGCCCAGTTTGCGGAACTTGACGTCCTTCTGGATGAGCCTGTGGGTGCCGATGACAATGTCTATGGCCCCCTTGCACAGGTCTTCTACAATCCGGCGCTGCTCTTTCTGGGTGCGAAAGCGGCTCAGCACGTCCACGCGTATGGGATAGGGACTTAGCCTGTCCACAAACGTGGCGTAATGCTGCTGGGCCAGGATTGTCGTGGGCACCAGCATTGCCACCTGCAGACCGTCGTTGACAGCCTTGAAGGAGGCCCTCAGCGCAACCTCCGTCTTGCCGTAGCCCACGTCGCCGCAAACCAGCCGGTCCATGGGCTGGGCGTCCTCCATGTCTGCCTTCACCTCGTCGATAACTCGCGCTTGGTCCGGGGTTTCCTCGTAGGGGAAGGCGTCCTCCATCTCCTGCTGCCACACCACGTCGGCGGAGAATGCGTGGCCGCGCGCCACCCGCCGGTTGGCGTAGAGGTCGAGAAGTTCCCTGGCAAGCTTCCGGGTGGACTCCCTGACCCGCTCCTTGGCCCGCGCCCACTCCGTGCTGCTGAGGCGGGTCAGCGTTGGTGGTCGCTCGCTCGTGCCTACGTAGGGATAGATACGGTCGAGATGGTCCGTTGGCAGGTACAGCTTGTCCGACTCGGCGTATTCCAGCACGAGATACTCGCGGTTTTCACCGTGGGACTCCATGCTGGTGGTTCCGGCGAAACGGGCGACGCCGTGGTCTTCGTGGACTACAAAAGTCCCCGTTTCCAGCTGGGAGAGAAATAGCTGTTTCTTGACAGGCCTTCTCGGTCGGCTGCGACGTTCCTTGGCGGTGCCGAATATCTCCAGGTCCGTCAGCAATATGACTTCGCCCTGCGGTAGCGCGAGACGCCAGCCCTGTTCAAGGGATCCTGGCACGATGACCACCCGGCCGCTCTGGAGGCTGGGGCTTCCGTCACCGGCAACGACGGAGCCGATGTCGGCCTCAGACAGGATTTCGGCAAGCCTGCGGGCGTGACGGCTGGCCAGAACCACGATTTTGCCGCCGCGCAGTTCTTCCCTTAGTTCGGAAGTAAACCGCCCAATCTGCCCAAAGTAGGAAGGAGCGCTGCGGAACTCGAAACCCACCCCCTCCGTGTTCCACGGACTCACGTCCAGAACAGGCCGCTCGGCCAGTCCTACGGAGAACTCTGCCCAATCAAGCGTCGAAGTGGGGAAGTTAGCCGGAAGCTCCCCGCGGGACACCCGGCCCTGTCGCATCCGCTGTACGTGTTCGGAGAGTGACTCCGCTTCCTGTTCAATCTGGCTTCGCTGTAGAAAGACAACGACGGCATCGTCGCCGAGGTGCTCAAGGATAGACGACTCGTTAATTAGACCGTGGTAGTAGTCCATCTCGTCCCAGTTCGCCCCAGCGAAGATGTTGGCAAGGTCTTCCTGGAACCTGTCCTGCACTCCCTCGGGGCACCGCCCGAAGTCCAACTCCGACACCAGCAGGTCCACATCGTCCCGGTCCAAGTGGAGAGGCAGCGATTCCTGGGCAGGAATTATTCGTGTACTCTCCACCTGCCTGACCGAACGCTGCGTCAATGGGTCGAACAGGTGCAGGCTTTCGATTTCGTCGCCGAACAGGTCGAGGCGCAGCGGGAGTTCCGAGTTCGGCGAGAACACGTCCACGATGCCGCCGCGGATGCTGAAGGAGCCGGGAATCTCCACGGAGTGCTCCCGGCGGTAACCCATGTTTGTCCAGGCTTCGGCAAGCTCGCCCAGTCGGACCCTCTGACCCGCTTCCACTGTGACGACACTCTCCTTGAACGTGGATGGCCGCAGCGTCTTCCTCAGCGCCGCCGCAAGTGACGCCACAACCACGGGCGGGTCGCCGGCTGCGGGATACGCCAGGGCATTGAGGACCATCAGCCGACGGTTGTTGGTGGATGCGTCCACCGTCATCCGCTCGAAGGGGAGAACGTCGGGCTCGGCAAGGGCAAGCGTGGAGCTTTCGTTGCCAAGATAAAGAGAAAGCTGGTCGAGAATCCGTCGGGCGTCGTCCTGCCGCGGCGCTATAACCAGAATCGGTCGGTTCAACTCGTTTCGAAGGGCGGCAAGCAGCAGGGCCGTACCGCCTGTGGACACGGACGCGGTGGCGTTTCCGCCGCCTGACAGCTTATGGGCCAAACCGTCGAAGGCCGGATGGCCCGCCAGAAGGGGCAGCAACGCTTGAAGAGACAAGCCGTTTCCTCTCGCACAACAGACATTTGGCCTGGCTGTGGGCCAGCCAGACCTTGCGCCTATTCTATTCGCTGTCGGCGTCCCGTTCAACGCCTGCATACTCCCCAACCCCCTCTCCTGTCCTAGGGGAGGGGGTTGGGGTAAAGTGATCCGACTCTTGCCCATTCCCGCGCAGGCGGGAATCCATCTTCTCCCTCCCCTCTAGGGGTGGTTCGCAAACCGCCCTTCCCGCGCGTGGACGCCCCCGCATAAAAAATGCCCGCCCGTTCTTGTTGGCCTCTATGCCCCCTGATATAATGAATTCTCCCAACGCGCCACACACACCCCACGCAATATGACTAGAAATACAGCCCCTCAAGCCCTCAAGCAGATGCGTTCCGATGCGCCTCGACGGTACCAGCGCATCGTCGTAAAGGCAGGCACCGGTGTGCTGACCGGCGGCACCGACACCCTCCACGCGCCCACCATGGAGTCGCTCGTATCCCAGATAAACCGCCTCTACGGCCAGGGGAAAGAAATCCTGCTGGTCACCTCCGGGGCCATCGCGGCGGGCATGAAATCGCTGGGTGTGAAGGAACAGGCCCGCCAGGTCTCCTTCCGTCAGGTCTTGGCCGCCGTCGGTCAGAACCACCTTATGTTCGCCTACAGTTCCCTGTTCGAGCCGTTGAAAATCCCCGTGGCCCAGGTACTTCTCACCCGCAGGGACCTGGATGACAGGCAGGGCTATCTGAACGTGCGAAACACGATTCTCTCCCTGCTCCAGCAGCGGGTGGTGCCCATCATCAACGAGAACGATGTGGTGGCGGTGGACGAAATTGGCCCCGTCTTTGGTGACAACGACACCCTCTCAGCCCTTGTTGCCAACCTGGTCGACGCCGACCTGTTGCTGGTGTTGACGGACATGGATGGTCTCTTCACCGCTGACCCCCGTCACAATCCCAACGCAACCCTGATCCCCAGGGTGGAGCGGATTGATTCCTACGTTGAGTCACTGGCCGGGAAGCACGTCAGCAGCTGGTCCAGGGGCGGCATGTCCTCCAAGCTCCAGGCCTGCAAGGTGGCCACCCGCTCCGGCGTCCCTGCCGTCATCTGCAACGGCAGAGAGCCTGACATTGTGAGTCGTGTCGTGGGTGGCGAGGACGTTGGCACCTACTTCGCCACTTCGGTAAGCAAAATGGAGAGCCGTAAGCGGTGGATGCTGAGCGGTCTCTCCCTTCACGGCGACATCATCGTAGACGAGGGTGCGGAAGCTTCCCTGCGTCGGCGTCACGGCAGCCTGCTGCCCGTGGGTATCAGGGAAGTGAGCGGCCCCTTCCAGCGGGGGGATATAGTTTTCATAAGTAACTTGCAAAGAGAGCGTTTCGCCTGCGGTCTCGTCAACTACAGCTCCGACCAGGTGGATGCCATCAAGGGGAAACGCTCCGACGGAATCCCGGACCTAATAGGGTGCAGCTACGGCGAAGAAGTCATCCACCGCAACAACCTGACGCTGATTTAGGCAGGAAAAGCAAATTTGCATGCTGGTATTCACCAGATTCTGAGGCAGAGTAAAGAGCATGATTACAGCAACCGATAGCATCATCACCCAGGGTAAGCGGGCGCGGCAGGCCGCCAAAGAACTGGCCCACCGCTCCACGGCGCAGAAGGACCGCGCCCTTCATAACATCGCCGACGCCCTTCTTGACAACCAGCCCGCCATCCTTGGCGCCAACGAGCTCGACATCGAGTCAAGCCGCGAGATGGGCCTCTCCGATTCCCTCTTGGACCGCATTCTCATCACCGGCAACCGGCTGGATTCCATGGCCGCCGACGTGCGCTCCATCGCCATGCTCCCCGACCCCGTGGGACAGGTCTTCGACATGCACACCCGCCCCAACGGCCTTCAGGTGGGCAAGAAGCGTGTGCCCCTCGGGGTGGTCGGCTCTATCTACGAAAACCGCCCCAACGTGACAATCGACATCTCCGCCCTCTGTCTTAAGTCCGGCAACACCTGCATCCTCCGTGGTGGCAGAGAAGCTGTCAATTCCAACAGGTTGCTCGCCCGGCTGGTGCAGGACGCCATCGAAGCCGCCGGCATCCCCCGCGACGCCGTCCAGCTTATCGGCGATACTGACCGCCGCCTGGTTACGGCCATGCTCAAAATGGACGAGTACATCGACCTGATGATTCCTCGCGGCGGCGCGAGTTTCATCCGCTTCGTGTCCGAGAACGCAGCCATGCCCGTCGTGGCCGGAGGGGTCGGCGTCTGCCACACCTACCTGGACCGCAGCGCAACCCTGGAAAAGGCCGTTGCCATTGCCAACAACGCCAAGACCCAGCGTCCCACCGTCTGCAACGCCCTGGACACCCTCCTCGTCCACGCCGCGGTTGCTGGAACCCACCTGCCCGCCGTGGCCCGCAAGTGGTCGGAGGTGGGGGTGGAGATGCGGTGCGACGAACGGGCCATGAGCCTTCTCGCTCCCCTGGAAGGGCTGAAGCTGAAGCTCGCTGAGCCGGAAGACTACGGAACCGAGTTCCTCTCCCTGGTGGCCGGCGTGAAGATTGTCGATTCCCTCGACGAAGCGTTGGAGCACGTGGACGCCCAT
>DAOUKX010000018.1:0-16953 GCA_034420855.1 Dehalococcoidia bacterium | reverse complement strand
GCCTCCCACAAGCCTCTCTGATCAGATCGCTCTCCCAGCATCACTTCTCTCCCACTTCATCCATTTCCTACAGTATAGTCCCTGTCTACCACTTTTCGGCCAGACTTCTAGCTTCCCCATTGCATCGTCCATCTCACAAAACCCGATCGTCTGCTTGACCTCCACCGATGAGTAAATACTCTCGACGGCGAAATGGTAGCGTCGTGATGCAGCAGTCGCGCCCAGCTTTGTTGCTGGAGACCAAATTGCATCTCTGATCAATACATCTAAGTCTCCGGCAGTCCTACGGTCCCGATCATTCACTAATCCGGGTCTACCGCGTACCTGCCAGGGAGAAGGTTTGAGAGTTCTTGCCGCACAATATCCTCAACCCAGGTCCCGAGTCAAAATTATTGATGTTGAACTTACGCTCAATGTTCGCCTCAGAAATGATCCGGCTTTGAGCGGCTTAGCAGGTCAACAAAAGGCCAGTTCTCAAAGTCTCCGCCCGGCCAGAGTCAGGCTGCCATTCGCTCACGTTTTCCAGATTGTCAGCCCATTCCATAATTCTCTCCAACTAGCTCTGCAAAATAATTACACTTCCATCTCCCCACTATCTCCTCCAACAACTCCTCCATTCTTCCATTCCAGGCCATCATGCCACCCCCTCCCCCAATTGACTTTCCCCCCACAGTGTTATTCAATATCCACCGTCGCCGCCAGCCCTAACGTAGGCGGCGCAAACCCAATCCCAACCAAGGAGAATCCCATGCCCAGACAATACTTCGGCGGCGAACTCCCCGACTACTACATTGTCGACTCCGACTCCCACATCGACGAAACCAAGTGCGAACTCTGGCGCCGGTTCCCACCGGAACTTCAGCCCTTCGCCCCCCGTAAATTCACCGACGCCAACTGGCAGGACCGCGGCGCCCTCGTCCGCGGCAGCGGCGACAGCTCCACCCGCCAGTACGACAGCATCTGGGTCCTCGAACACTCCAAGGTATTCCCCAACTCCGACTTCCGCACCGGCCCCTACGGCAAGCTCGCCAACTTCGCCCCCCACAGCGAAGACCAGTGGTACAATCGCGAGGGCGAGCGCAACCCCAAGTTCCGCGTTAAGGACCTGGACGAAGAGGGCTTCGACGTTACCTTCGTCTTCTGCGTCCTCCACCAGAACCTCCTAAACACCATCGACAACCCGGAGGTCGCCTACCATTTCGCCAAGGGATGGAACGACTGGATTACCGAGTGGACCGATGGCTACCAGGACCGCGTCCGCGGCACCGCCATCCTTCCCCTACACGACGTCAATATGGCCGTCGAAGAGCTCCGACGCGCCGCAGACCTCGGCCTCGGCGGCGCCTACATCCCCTGCCAGTTCAAAGGCGAGTGGACCTACAAGGAAAAATACTGGCCCGTCCTGGAAGAGTGCCAGCGCCTCGGCATGCCCATCTCCATCCACCAGCAACTCCACGAGTCCGTAGGCATGAGACGCCTCGACAACGAGTTTCTGAAGCACCTCTTCATGGGCATCGACGCTCCCTTCTCCGTCGTCGGCTTCATCGCCAGCGGCGTCCTCGACCGATTCCCCGAACTCAAAATTGCCTGGATTGAGCAGGGCTGCGGCTGGCTTCCCTACTACATGGACAGGCTCGAAGAGCACTACGAAATCATGCCCGACTCCGTCCCCACGCCCCGCTACGAAGACCCCCGCGGCTACTTCGGCGACCAGCTCTTCATATGCTTTGAGCCCGAGGAGACCGACTACCTCCCCTTCCTGGAAAAGAAAGTCGGCCCCGATGGTATCATCATCGGCTCCGACTACTCCCACTTCGACTGCCTCTCCCCCTTCTCCGTTCAGCGCGTCCTCGACCACCCGGAGCTAAGCGCCGAAACAAAGAAGAAATTCCTCTCCGACAACCCAATTCGCTTCTGGAATCTGGACCCCGTTACCCACAAGCGCCGCATCCCCGCCCAAGCAGGCTCCGTCGAATAGCGTGCCCGTAAGGGAGTTGGAGTTCATGGCCTTTGTCGACATACGTTAGTTCAAACAAACGCTAGCCACAGGGAAAAAACAATGACGAAAACCTCCGCTGAGGAATACGCCGAACTAAAAAAGACCTTCACTCCCGACAAGCTCCGTCCCGCCGTCGTCCTCAACTTGGACGACCCGGAAGACCTCGCCCTCGTCAACGGCACCCTCAAGTGGGCCCCCGGCCTTATTCCGGGAGAGCCCAACGAGGGCCTCGTCGCCGGCAAGTTCATCGAGGCGCCCCCACGCCTCGCCGACTTCGACGACTCCTCCTGGGTGACCCCCGACAACATCCGCGACGTTGTCGGCACCGGCTTCACCTTCGCCTGGTACCGCTTCACCATCACCCTGCCCGAAACCGTCAAGGGAGTGGATGTCACCGACGCCCAGATCTGGTTCGAGACCTGCGCCGACGACTATGGCGAAGTCTGGGTCGACTGCCCCTCCTTCAGCCTCGCCTACCGGCCCGCCGACGCCGTCCGGGACAGCAAGCTCTCCCCCGTAGTCGGCTACAACGCCCGCAACAACATCCTCATCACTCCCAGCGCAGAACCGGGCCGCCGTCACGTCATCGCCTGCCTCGCCATCAACGGCCCCATCGCCCAGCCAATGGGCGGCGTCTTCATCCGCTACGCCCGTCTCGAAATCTGCCAGGGCGTCGCCAAAGTCCCCATCTCCACCTAACGTTCTCATCATTGTTGGCGCGAACCTTGTGGTCGCCCGCCCTCCCCTCAAACCCCTTCCCCCATCGAAGGGGAAAGGTTGGAGCCTGCCCTGAGCTTTTCGAAGAGATGGGGGTGTATCTCCCCCTTCCAATTGACACCGTCCCCACCCAATCCTAAAATTCACGAACACCCCATCTTCATCATCGAAGGAGGAGCCATGGCCAGGACAATTCCTACCTCTGTAGAAGTTCGCGAATACCATAAGTCCCTCAGCAACTGGGGCCGCTGGGGCGCCGACGACCAGCTGGGCGCCATCAACCTCATCACCGCGGAAAAGCGCCTCCAGGCCGTCGGACTCGTTGAGAAGGGCATCAGCGTCACCATGGGCCGCCCCATCATCGCAGAGACCACCGACGACGGTCCCATCGGACCCACCCTCCACATGCTCGAGAGCGGTGAAGGCTGGAACACCACCCCCGGCAAGGCCGAGCAGCCCTCCCACAGCGCCAGCGAATACATCGGCTTCATCTTCCACGGATACGTCATGACGCACGTCGACGCCCTCTCCCACTGGTTCGACGGCGACAAGATGTACAACGGCCACCCCGCCGAAGCCGTCCGCACCCGGGGCGGTGCCACCATGGAAAGCATCGACCTCCTCAAGGACGGCGTCGTAACCCGCGCCGTCCTCTTCGACTTCCCCACGCTCAAGGGCGTTGACTACATGAACGAACGCGAAGCAATCTTCCCCGAAGACCTCGACGCCGCCGAAGAAGCCTTCAACGTCAAAGTGGAAGCCGGAGACCTCCTGCTCATCCGCACCGGCAACTGGGAGCGCCGAAACGCCATCGGCCCCCGCAACCCCACCGTCCACGGCGCCTCCGGCCTCCACGCTGCCTGCCTCCCCTGGCTCAAGGAACGCGACATCGCCATGCTGGGCGGCGACCTCGCCCAAGACGTTATTCCCAGCGGCTACGACGAATTCACCCTCCCCGTCCACCAGGTCATCCTCACCTCCATGGGCTGCTGGATCCTAGACAACTGCAACTTCACTGAAGTAGCCCGCATCTGCAAGGAGGAGAACCGCTACGAGTTCATGGCCGTAGTCAACCCCCTCCGCATGGCCAACGGCACCGGCGCCCCCGTCAATCCCATCGCCATCTTCTAACCCCTCTCTAACTACATGTCATTCCGAGCGGAGCGAAGAATCTCACTTCCTTGAAACCCCTTCCCCCTCGACGGGGGAAGGCTGGAATGGGGAGTGACTCCCCACCCCCCCATTTGCGCCCTTCGATCCAACCAACCCCCATGCCTCACCACAACTTCCCATACCCGGACACCTTCGTCATCGTCAACCGATACCGGATGCACTACTACCACTCCGGCACAGGTGACCCCATCAACGTCCTCATGCTCCACGGCAGCCGCACCACCGCCTACGCCTACCGCCACTTCTTCCCCCATCTCATCGCCGCCGGATTCCGCTGCTTCGCCCCAGATGCCATAGGCTTCGGTCAGTCCCACATGCCCGATGACCCTTCCATCCACACCTTCGACTTCCATAGCGACAACCTCCATATCTTCATCCGGGAGCTTGGCCTCCGAAACCTGATCCTCGTCGGCCACGAGTGGGGCGGCCTCACAGCCCTCGACTACGCCATCAATCGTCCCGACAACACCCTCGCTCTGGTCCTCTCCGATTCAGGCGTATTCCTTCCCAAACGTCGCCCAGGCCTCCACGGACTACTCCACCGTTCCCTCTTGGGAGACCTCCTGGTCCGCCACTTGAACGTCCGCATAGGGCAGACTCAGGGACACAAACCTCACCACGTCCGGACCCTGACCCCGCCATCCGACGCCGATTCCCCTGCTACCCGTCTCGGCTTTCTCCGCATGACCGCCCGGGCCAACCTCGGCTACAACGCCCTCCGCATGAAGGCCATCCGAAACAGCCTCACCCGTCTTCGCACCCCAACCCTCCTCATACGCTCCCAAGGCCCCCAACTCTTCTCCGAGGAGGATTCCCAATTCCTGCAGCAGCAACTACCCTTCGTCCGCTCCCACACCCTTAATGGCCCCAGACTTCCCCACGAAGACCACTCCAACATCGTAATCAACTCCATTCTCAACTTCCTCAGCCCCATCGCATCACCTACACCTCTTCTCCCTTTTGCCTTGCAAGGGGAAGGTTAGAGACTGCCCTGAGCTTGTCGAAGGGATGAAGGCTAGCACCACAGCCGTCACCATATGCACGCATAGCAACCGCCCCCTCTCCCCAACCCACTCCCAACGCCTGAAACTTGCCGTCATGCAATGACCCCACCTTGAACCCCACCCCACGTCCCGGCGATAATTTAAACTGAAACCCGCCGCTCTTTCAGCCAGCCGGGCTCCTCTCCGAGAACATCTCTAACCAATGCTATTGTTAAGGCAGCTCAAAGAATTCAACGAGGCCCTCATTCTGGCCCTCGTCATCTTCCTACTCCTCCAGTTCAGCGTCCAGAACTTCAAGGTGGAAGGCTCCAGCATGGCCGCTACCATCGAACCCGGCCAGTACGTTGCCGTCAACAAACTCCACAAGTTCAAGGTGGACATGGCCCGGTTCTCCGCCCTCATCCCCTTCTGGGACGCCTCCCACCTGGGCGAAGTGTACCCCTTCCAGCATAACGGGCCCCAGCGCGGCGACATCGTCGTCTTCAACTTCCCTCTGGACCCCGACAGGACCTTCATCAAGCGAGTCATCGGACTGCCGGGCGAACAGGTCTCCATCATCCGCGGCGTCACCCATGTCAACGGCGAACGACTCAACGAACCCTACCTCACCTCCAGGCTCCAGCGAGAGACCCTGGAATTCGCAACCCTTGGCCCCAACGAATACTTCGTCATGGGCGACAACCGTCCCCACAGCAACGACTCCCGCCATTGGGAACACCACTTCGCCGTGCACCGCGACCATATAATAGGCACCCAGCTCGTCAGCTACCACCTACCCATAGACCTCGGCTTCGCCAACCCCGCCGATTAACCCATCGCTTTACCCTCCCGCCTTTACTTGCTAAAATTCATCACCTGTTCCAGCCGTCCACGAGAAGGAGCATCTGAGTGGGCAAAATTAATGTGGCAATCATCGGCGTGGGAAACTGCGCCTCCTCCCTCGTCCAGGGCATCCACAAATACCGCGAGATCCCCGAAGACGAAGTAGTCCCCGGCCTCATGCACCCCACCATCGGTGGGTATGAGATCGGCGACATCAACATCGTCGCCGCCTTCGACATAGACAAGAACAAGGTAGGCAAAGACCTCTCCAATGCCGTCTTCGCCAAGCCCAACAACACCATCCGCATCGCCGATGTCCCTCAGACCGGCGTAAAGGTCGATCGCGGCATGACCCACGACAGCCTCGGAAAATACGTCTCCGGCGTCGTCGAAAAGGCCCCCGGCCCCACCTCCGACGTAACGCGTATCCCCCAAGAGCGCGAATGCGACGTCGTCATCAGCTACCTCCCCGTGGGCAGCGAGACCGCCACCAAGTGGTACGTGGAGCAGGTCCTCAACGCCGGCTGTGGCTTCATCAACTGCATCCCCGTTTTCATCGCCCGCGAGGACTACTGGCAGCAGCGCTTCAAGGACCGCGGCCTCCCCGTCATCGGCGACGACATCAAGTCCCAGCTGGGCGCCACTATCACCCACCGGGTCCTCACCCGTCTCTTCCACGACCGCGGCGTCACCGTGGACCGGACCTACCAGCTTAACTTCGGCGGCAACACCGACTTTCTCAACATGCTGGAACGTGAGCGCCTCACCTCCAAGAAGATATCCAAGACCAACGCCGTCACCTCCCAGTTCGACGACGAAATAGCCGACAACAACATCCACATCGGCCCCAGCGACCACGTGCCCTGGCTCCACGACAGAAAGTGGTGCTACATCCGCATGGAGGGCCACACCTTCGGCGGCGCACCCATCAACCTGGAGCTAAAGCTGGAAGTTTGGGACAGCCCTAACTCCGCCGGCGTTGTCGTTGACGCCATCCGATGCTGTTAACTGGCCCTGGATAGAGGCGAGTCCGGAGCCGTCCACGGCCCCAGCGCCTACTTTATGAAGTCTCCGCCCATCCAGTATACTGACGATGTTGCGCGGCAGATGGTGGAGGACTTCATCTCCGATAAATAAGTCCGGAGGGTTCGATGTCGTTTCTGCGTGAGGTCACCGGATGAAGATCGCCCTGGTGTCCCCCTACGACTTCACCTGGCCCGGTGGTGTAACCGCCCATATCTCCCAACTCAGTCACCGGCTGACGGACATGGGCCACACCGTGAGAATACTCGCCCCCTTTTCACCCAACAGGATCGACGGGCAGGAACAGAACTTCATCCCTCTGGGCCGCAGCGTGCCCATCCCTAGCGGCGGCTCCATAGCCCGCATCTCCCTCTCCGCCTGGCTCTACCGCCGCGTCCGCAACATCCTCCAGCAGGAGAAGTTCGACGTAATCCACCTCCACGAACCCCTCGCCCCCTACCTTCCCCTCGCCGTCCTCCACTGCTCCCACTCGGTCAACATTGGCACCTTCCACGCCTTCCATGGCAGCAACCGCATATACCGTTGGAGCAGCCCCCTTCTCAAACCCTACTTCCGCCGCCTCGATGGACGGATCGCCGTCTCTCCCGCCGCCCAGAGCCACGTCCAGCGCTTCTTCCCCCACGACTACACCATCATACCCAACGGCATTGACCTGGACTTCTTCGCCGCAGATGTTCCTCCCGTGCCTGAATTTCGGGACGGTAAAATCAACATCCTCTTCGTTGGCCGACTCGAAAAGCGAAAAGGCCTACGCTACCTCCTCGACGCCTATAGCCGCCTCAAGTGGGAACACCCCAACACTCGACTCATAGTCGTTGGTCCCGGCAACCCCGACAAGTACTGCTACCGCATCCTCGCAGAGCGAAGCCTGGAAGACGTGGTCTTCGTTGGCGCCGTCGACCACGACATGCTCCCACGTTACTACCGGACCGCCGACATCTTCTGCTCCCCTGCCATCGGAAAAGAAAGCTTCGGCATCGTCCTACTAGAAGCAATGGCTGCCGCCAAACCCATCGTCGCCACCCGCATCCAGGGCTACTCGGATGTCGTCACCCACGGCCATCAGGGTCTCCTGGCCCCGCCCCAGGACGGGGAAGGCCTCGCCGCCGCCCTGTCTCATCTCATCCAGAACCCGTACCTCCGCCGCAAGCTCGGGGCCAACGGCCGCGCCGACGTTGATCAATACTCATGGCAATCCGTCGCCCGGAAAGTTGTAGACTACTACCAGACCACCATGGAAAGGCAGAAAAGTGCAGCAGCTGCGTGAACGCCTTAGGGACCTGACCCTCCGCTACGTCGAAGAACCCGGCGCCCGGGGCTTGCAGAAATTGGGCCTCACCCCCAACGGCGTCACCATCCTGGGCTTCCTCGTCTCCTGCCTAGCCGCCATCATAGTCGCCGTCGGAGACCTGCGCGTCGGCGCCGTAGTCTTCCTCCTCGGCGGCGCCCTGGACCTCTTCGACGGCGCCCTCGCCCGCCTTTCCAACAAGACCACCGCCTTCGGCGCCATGCTCGATTCCCTCATGGACCGCCTCGGCGAAGCCGCCCTATACCTCGGCCTCGCCGTCTACGCCCTCACCGTCGACCCCGACTCCCGCAACCTCACCATCTTCATGTCGCTGCTCATCCTTGCCCTGGCCACCTCCCAGGCAGTCAGCTACCTCCGGGCCCGCGGCGAGTCCCTCGGCATCGACACCCGCGCTGGCCTCATGACTCGACCCGAACGCGTCATCATCCTCTCCGTCGCCCTCTTTCTCGGCGAGGCTACCACCCTTCTCGCCATGGGCTTCATCGCCTTCTTCTCCACCTGGACCATGCTCACCCGCCTCATCCACATCTGGCGGCGCCTTTAACCTAGCCAACCCCCAAAGCTTGATGTAAACTAACCCCACTCAATCCACGGGAGGGTGGATGAACCTCATATCGCAGCAGAACAGGGCCGACCTCAAGCGCAGGTTCCGCAAGGAACTCAAGCGGGACGTTACCCTCAAGTTCTTCACCACTACCACCTCCTCATCCCTTGTCCTTCCCGGTAGGGAATGCCCCACCTGCCCCCAGGCTCAGGAGCTTCTGGAAATTTCCACCGGTCTCTCGCCCAAGCTCCACCTGGAGACCTACGACTACTTCTCCGACATAGAAGAGCGCGACAGGTGCGGCGTCGAACGTATCCCTGCAATCGTCCTCGAATCAGAACGAGGCGGCTTCCTCAAGTATTACGGCGTCCCCGCCGGCTACGAATTCGCCCTCCTCGTCCAAGACATCATCACCCTCTCCCGCAAAGTCAGCCCACTCAGGGTTCCCACCCGCCGCGCATTGCGTACCGTAAACAAGCCCGTAAACATTCAGGTTTTCGTCACGCCTGATTGACAGTATTGCCCGGAGGTGGCCAGGTTGGCCCACGGAATGGCCCTTGAAAACAAGCTCATCACCGCCGACGTCGTCGAGGTACGGGAGTTCCCGAACCTCGCCCGCCAGTACAATGTTTCCTCCGTCCCCCAGACCGTCATCAACCAGATGATAGAATTCACGGGCGCTATCCCCGAAGATCAGTTCCTGGAGAAAGTCATGCAGGTTGGTTTCGAAGACCCGGAAGCATCTCAGAATGGAGTCTGATGACGCCTTGCCTCGTGAATTGACCGGCGGACTTGACGGACGGGGGCTGAAGATAGCCGTCGTCGTCTCCAGATTCAACGAAGAAATTACCTCCAGGCTCCTCCAGGGCGCTTTGGAGGCCCTCAAGGAATGTGGCGTCGACGACGAAAACGTAACCGTCGCCTGGGTTCCCGGAGCCTTGGAGCTCGGCGTCGCTGCAAGGTCCTTAGCCGAATCAGGACGATACAACGCCCTCGCGGCCATCGGCTGCGTGGTTAAAGGAGAGACCGGCCACTACGACGTCGTCGTCACCCAGAGCACCGGAGCCCTCGCCAGAATCGCCCTCAAGACCGGCGTACCCATCGGCATGGGCGTCATCACCACGGACAACGAAGATCAGGCCTTTGACCGCGCCGGTGGCAACTTTGGCAACAAGGGCCACGGCGCAGCCCTCGCCGCCATCGAGATGGCCAATCTTCTGCGCCTCATAGAAAGCCCCTGAAGGAGTCCCACCCATGTCCCTCAAGGAAAAACTCCAGTCGGACCTCCACACTGCCATGCGCTCCAGGGACCGGGTGCGTGTCTCCGTCCTCCGTATGCTCCGAAGCGCCATAGGCTACGAGGAGATCGACAAGAAACGTGAAATGGACGACTCGGCCGTCCTGGACATCATCTCCCGCCAGGTCCGCCAGCGACGCGAAAGCATTCAGATGTACAAGGACGCCAACCGGCAGGAACTTGTCGATAAAGAGACTCAGGAACTTGGAATACTCCAGGAATACATGCCCGCCCAGCTCACCGAAGAGGAACTGACCGCCCTCGCCCAGGACGTAATCCAAGAGGTCGGCGCCACCGGCCCCCGCGACAAGGGCCGCGTCATGGGTCGACTCATGCCCAAGGTCCGCGGCAAAGCCCAAGGAGGCGACGTTAACCGCGTCGTAACCACCCTCCTCTCCGACTCCAATGCCTAACCCCACGCTCCCTTCCCCCTTGATGGGGGAAGACTAAGATGGGGGTGATTCCCGTGCCCCAAAACACTCTCCCCCATAGCAGCCCTTTGGTTGCCGCCTCTCCCGAACTGCAAAAAAACTTCGGCATCGTCGTCTTTCCCGGCTCCTGGAGCGATGGCGACTGCCACCACGCCCTCGGCAACATACTCGGCCAGCACGCCCGCTACCTCTGGCACAAGGAAGACTCCTTCTCCGACGTCGACTGCATCATCCTCCCCGGCGGCTTCTCCTACGGCGACTACCTACGCCCCGGGGCCATCGCCCGCCTCTCCCCCATCATGGACGCCATCACCCGTTTCGCCGACCAGGGCGGCCTCGTCCTCGGTATCTGCAACGGCTTCCAGATGCTCTGCGAAGCAGGGCTTCTCCCCGGCGTCCTCATGCGGAACAACCACTTGGAATTCCGCTGCCAGTGGACCCGCCTCCGCGTCGAACGAAATGACACCCCCTTCACCCGCACCTGCACCCCGGACCAGGTCCTACACATCCCCATCTCCCACGGGGAAGGCAGCTACTACGCCGATCCCCCAACCCTTAAAACCCTCGAAGACGAAGGCCGCGTCCTCTTCCGCTACAGCACCCCCGCAGGCGAAATCACCCACGAATCCAACCCCAACGGCTCCCTCAACAACATCGCCGGCATCACAAACAAGGCCGGCAACGTCCTAGGCATGATGCCCCACCCCGAACGCTGCTGCGAGGAGATTATGGGCGGCGTCGACGGACTCTCCATCTTCGGCTCCATCATCCAGAGCCTCACAGCAACTCGGTAGCCGTGTACCCCCGTGCCAAGACCACAAAAGCCGGGCGGGAGCCTGCCCTGCAAGGGCGAAAATGACCCTGGCCGTCCTTCTCAGCGTCCTCTCCGCCATTGGCTTTGGCACCACCATAGTCCTGGCCCGCTTGGGCCTTCAACGAGTTCCCCCCACCTTCGCGGTCTTCGTCTCCCTCTGCTCCGGGTTCCTTCTCACCTTCCTCGTGGTCCTTGCCTTCCATTTCCGGGACGTTTTCGAACTGACCCCTCGCGCCTTCCTCTGGTTCACCTTCTACGCCATCATCACCTTCCCCCTCGCTCGCCTCTCCAACTTCATAGCCATCAGCCTGGCCGGCGCCTCCCGCACCGCCCCGCTTCTGGCAATCAGCCCCATCCTCTCCACCGTCCTGGCCCTCATAACCCTTGGCGAACGTCCCAACCTCATGATTGTCCTTGGTATACTCGTTTCCGTCATGGGCATGGTCCTCATACTCAGCGAAAAACGGTCCGATGCAGCATAGTCTCACCGGCCAACGCCGAGTCCTCGTCGGGCTGGCATTCGGACTGGTTGCGGCCGCCTTCTACGGTGGAAGCAGCGTCATCGCCAAAGCAGGCATGACCAACGAAGGCGTCCCGCCGCTGGTCTTCACCTCTTTCTGTTTCCTCATGGGCGTTGTCATCATCTCCCTGCTTTTTCACCGCTCCTTCAACTTCAGATCGGGCATACCCCTCAAGTATTTCGTCTTCATCATGGCCGCCGGACTGACCTCAGGATGCGCCGTCTCCCTTCTCGTCTTCGCCGTAGATCTCGCTCCCATCGCAGTCGTGACTCCCATAGTATTCCTTCACCCCCTCGTCGCTCTGGTCCTCACCCACCTCTTCCTGCAGCAGCTGGAACGCGTCACTCCCCGCGTCGTCCTCGGCACCGTCTTTGCCGTCTCCGGCGTCATCCTTGTAATCCTCGGAAGCGTCCAGCTATGACATCCCGCTCTAAAGAAGAACTCGCGGAGCTCGCCCTTACCCGGGATGAATACCGCCGCATCGTCGACCTCCTCGACCGCGAACCCAACGATTTAGAACTCGGCATTTTCAGCGCCCTCTGGAGTGAACACTGCGGCTACAAACACTCGAAGCCCCTCCTCCGGCTCCTCCCCTCCACCGGCCCCCGCGTCCTGTCGGAGCTTGGCCAGGAAAACGCAGGAGCCGTCGATATCGGGGACGGCCAAGCCGTCGTCTTCAAAATCGAGTCCCACAACCACCCCTCAGCCGTCGAACCCCTCCAGGGCGCGGCCACCGGCGTGGGCGGCATAGTCCGCGACATCCTCGCAATGGGCGCACGCCCCATCGCCCTCCTCAACTCCCTCCGGTTTGGCAACCTAGACGACCCCCACAACCGACACCTCTTCAACGGCGTCGTCGGCGGCATCTCCTGGTACGGCAACTGCATCGGCGTTCCCGACGTCGGCGGCGAAATCGCCTTCTCCGGCTCCTTCTCCGGCAACCCCCTCGTCAACGCCCTCTGCGTCGGCATCGTCGAAAAAAACAAACTCGTCAGCGCCACCGTCGGCTCTGAGAATAACCTCCTCATCCTCACCGGCTCCGCCACCGGGCGCGACGGCATCCACGGCGCTTCCACCCTGGCCTCCCGCACCTTCGAGTCCGACGAAGAGATGCGCCCCAACGTCCAGGTCGGCAACCCTTTCCTCGAAAAAGTCCTGATTGAAGCCTGTCTGGAAGCCGTCGCTTCCGGCGCCCTGGTCGGACTTCAGGACCTCGGCGCCGCCGGCCTGAGCGGCTCCACCATCGAGGCCGCCGACCGCGGCGGACAAGGCATCCGCATCGACGTCTCGAATGTACACCGGCGCGAAGACGCCATGACCCCCTACGAAGTAATGCTATCCGAGTCCCAGGAACGCATGCTCCTCATCGTCAAACCGGAGTCTAAGGACACGATCACCGCCATCCTGGAAAAGTGGGACCTACCCTGGATAGTCCTGGGCCACGTCGAAGACGGAGACCGCGCCCGCATCTTCGAAGGCGGGCTTCCCGTCGCCGACCTCCCCGTCAAAGCCCTCACCGAGCCTGCGCTCTACCGGCTCCAAGGCGTCCCCTCCCCAGAGGCCGAAGAAGCCGCCGCCTATCCCCTCGACCGCCTTCCCCTCCCAGGCACCTCCCCCACCCAGGCCCTCCTCAATCTGCTGAAATCTCCCAACATCGCTTCAAAGGAGTCCGTCTATCGCCAGTACGACACCCAGGTCCAGACCAACACCGTCCTCACCCCCGGCGCCTCCGACGCCGCCCTCCTCCGCATCAAAGGCACCGACAAGGGCCTCGCCCTCGCCACCGACGGAAATGGACGCTACTGCTGGCTCGACCCCTTCGTAGGAGGCGCCATCGCCGTTGCCGAAGCCTCCCGCAACGTCTCCTGCGTCGGAGCGGAACCCGTTGCCCTCACCGACTGCCTCAACTTCGGCAACCCCGAACGTCCCGAAATCTACTACCAGCTTGAGCAGTGTATCCGTGGCATGGCCGAAGCCTGCCGCACCCTTAACCTCCCCATAGTCAGCGGCAACGTCAGCCTCTATAACGAGACCCGAGGCGACGCAATCTTCCCCACTCCTATCGTCGGAGCTCTGGGCCTCACCCAGAACGTCGAACGCCGTGCTGGCGCTGCCTTCCAGGAATCGGGCCACTTCGTAGTTCTCTTGGGCACCTCCACCATTGATGGAAACCCCGAAGACCTCGCAGGAAGCGAATATCTGGAGCTGTGCCACGACCTAGTAGCGGGCCGTCCCTCCATCGGCCTGGACCTGGAAGCAAAAGTCCAGGCCCTCTGCCGCCGCGCCATCGCCGAATGCCTCATCGCCTCTGCCCACGACTGCTCCGACGGAGGCCTGGCCGTCGCCATCGCCGAGTCCTGCATCCTCGGCGGCCTCGGCTTCAAAGGCCCATTCGACATTGAAGGCAGATGGGACGCCGCCCTCTTCGGCGAAACCCAGTCCCGCATCGTCGTTTCCCTCCCGCCCCAAAACCTCCCCCGCCTCCAGTCCCTCGCAGAGGACGCAGAAGTACCAATTGTGAATCTCGGAAAAACAGGCGGCGACGCAATAACCATGTCCGGCCCCGTCAACCTCCCCCTGAAAGACGCCGCCTCAGCCTGGCAAAACGCCCTAACCCACGCCCTCTCCTAACCCCCCGGCCAACCCCCGTGATTCCGCCGCCACGCCTTCTCCAGATTTTCGTGGAACTCCCTCGGATGCAGCGGGTAGATCCTCACCACGCCCCCCTGAGCCAGAATGAGCCTCAATTCCGTCCCCAGAGCGTGTTGCCTCACCTCTATGTCCGAGACCTCTGGATACCTCACAAGCCTGAACCGCGGCCTACCAAACACCACCACCAATCCCTCCTCATACACCTCATACCGACGAGGCGCAAGCAGCCAGTGCCCCCCCGCCAATGCCACCCCAAGCACCAGCAGCACCGCCACGTCGAAAGACCTGCTTGCAAACGACCCGGAGCCCAGCGGTGGAACAAAGGAAAGAACAGCCACCACAATCAAAATCAGCCCCAAATACCACAGGAAATTGGAGAGAAAAGTGCTGCGGTGCTGTTCGGTATAAATCGGGTCAGAATTAGTCACCGCGCTATTCTATCACACCCCTCCATCCCCCCTTATCCCTTCCCCCTTGGCGGGGGAAGGTTAGGATGGGTGTGAAAGGGAAGAGAAGATGATGGGGATGGTCAAGTAAGGGGCTCCCCCACCCCCGCCTACCCTATTCCCCCCGTTTCGGTTACAATTTCCCCACCTAATCTGCATCCCTAGGAGTTTCACCACCTATGAGCGACGACACCAAGTATATCTACCGCTTCAGCGAAGGCAACGCCCAGATGCGCAACCTCCTCGGCGGCAAGGGCGCCAACCTCTCCGAAATGGTCGGCCTCGGCCTCCCCATACCCCCGGGCTTCGTCATAACCACCGACGTTTCCCTCATCTACTACGATCTCGGGAAGCGTATGCCCGACGGTCTCTGGGAGGACATCCAGGACAATATGCGTGCCCTCGAAGCTGATGTCGGACGCAAGCTCGGCGACGTCGACACCCCCCTCCTCCTCTCCGTCCGCTCCGGCGCCCGCATCTCCATGCCCGGCATGATGGACACCATCCTAAACCTCGGCATCAATGACCAGGTTGTCGATGGCCTCGCGAAGCAGATGAACGACCGTCGTCCCGCCTTCGACGCCTACCGCCGATTCATCCAGATCTTCGCCGACGTCGCCATGGGCGTTCCCGGCCACATCTTCGAAGAGATCCTCGAAGAGCACAAAGAACGCGCCGGCGTCACCCTCGACCACGAGCTTCAGGTGGAACATCTCCTCCCCCTCATCAGCGAATTCAAGGCCGCCGTGGTCCAGCACGCAGGACGCGAAATCCCTTCCGACCCGTGGGAACAGCTCCGACAGGCCGTCCTCGCCGTTTTCGAAAGCTGGAACAACCCCCGCGCCTTCGAATACCGAAACTACCACGGTATCCCCCACGACTACGGCACCGCCGTCAACATCATGACCATGGTCTTCGGCAACACCGGCCCGGACAGCGGCACCGGCGTCCTTTTCACCCGCGACCCCTCCACCGGCGTCCGCCGCATCTACGGCGAATACCTCGCCAACGCCCAGGGCGAAGACGTCGTCGCTGGCGTTCGCACCCCCCAGCCCGTCGCCCGGATGAACGAGACCCACCCCGAGGTTTACGAGCAGTTGATGGGCTTTGCCCAGCTTCTGGAGACCCACTACCGCGACATCCAGGACGTCGAGTTCACCATCGAGCAGGGCCGCCTCTTCATCCTCCAGACCCGCAACGCAGCCCGCACCCCCGCCGCCTCCGTCAAGTCCGCCGTGGACATGGCCGGTGAGGGCCTCATCAACCGCACCGAAGCCATTCAGCGCGTCCAGCCCGACGAGATAAACCGCCTCCTCGTGCCCCGCTTCGACCAGCAAGCCCGAGCCGACGCCGTTTCAGCCGGTTCCCTCATCGCCCGCGGCACCCCCGCCTCCCCCGGCGCCGCCGCCGGCACCGTCTATTTCAACGCCAACGAGGCCGCCGACGCCGGTCGCGCAGGCGAAAATGTCATCCTCGTTCGCCCGGAGACCAACCCCGACGACATCAACGGCATCCTCCAGTCCATGGGCATCCTCACCAGCCGCGGCGGCACCACCAGCCACGCCGCCGTCGTCACCCGCGGCCTGGGCAAGGCCTGCATCGTCGGCACCGAGGAAATAAGCTTCAGCCGCGGCGGTTCCTCCTTTGAGGCCCGCGGACGCACCGTCCGTCAGGGCGATCAGATTAGCATTGACGGCGCCACCGGCGAGGTCTTCCTCGGCGAAATCGCCACCGTCAGCCCCGACCTCAACGAGCTGGACGAAGCCCGCCAGCTTCTATCCTGGGCCGACGACCAGCGCAAGCTAGGAATCATGGCCAACGCCGACACCGAGTCCGACGCTCAGCGTGCCCTATCACTAGGCGCAGAAGGCATCGGCCTCTGCCGCACTGAGCACATGTTCCTCGGCCCCGAGCGCGTCGCCATCGTCCAGCAGGTCCTCCTCAACGCCGCCGAGGTCGAGCGTTGGGAGCGTGAGAACCCCGACGTTGATGTGGCCTCAATGGGCGAAGCCCTCTCCGAGGACCTGCCCCCCGCCCTCCACACCTACTACCGCGCCCTCAACCAATTGGAGCAATTGCAGGAGGATGACTTCCGCAAGATACTCGGCGTCATGGGCGACCGCCCCGTCATCATTCGACTCCTAGACGCCCCCCTCCACGAGTTCCTCCCCCGCTACGAG
>DAOUKX010000017.1:0-6081 GCA_034420855.1 Dehalococcoidia bacterium | reverse complement strand
TCCATCCGGTCCCGACCTTGCTCCCTCGACGCTCGATAATGCGCTGTCCCCACCTTTTGCGTCTGCCAGTGCATCCCGCAAGTCCGCCCATCAAACACCTGCATCCGGTAGGTCCCCACGTTCCGACTCCCCGTCTCCGGGTCCTGCGTAATGACCAGTGGCAGCGTGATATACCTCCCCGCGTCCTCCGGCCAGCACTTCAAAATCGGAAAACGCGTCACGTCCACCTCGTCTCCCGCTAGCACCACCTCCTGGCACGGGGCGCTCCTCACGACTTTAGGACGAACCGACGCCACCTTCATAAGCTGACCCAATGCCCGCACCTTGTCCATCACCCCCTTGGGTGGCCCTTCAACCAGCCCCAGCAGACCCCGGACCCTGTCCCCCAACTCTTCCAGACTCTCCGACCCCAGCGCCCACGCCATCCGACGCTCCGACCCGTACATGTTAATCAGAACCGGAACGTCATACCCTTCTACATTTTCGAAGAGAAGCGCAGGTCCCCCGCTCTTCGTCACCCGGTCGCAGATCTCCGTAATCTCCAAGTCCCACGTCACCGGCGCAGTAATCCGATGCAGCTCCCCCCTTCTCTCCAGAAAGGAAATAAAGTCCCTCAAATTCTTGTACTTCAATGCGCCGTCCTACGTGAAACTAGGGCCTGCCGTCGGCTCAAATACCGCCCAAACACCCTCAATTATACCGCAAACCCACCCCTCGTCTCCCGAACCCTTCCCATGCCCCCGCGAAGGCTGGGGCCCACTCCTCCCTCACTCTTCCCTATGACAACATGCCATTCCGAGCGAAGCGGAGTCGAGGAATCTCATCGCCTTTCATAGCCTTCCCCTTCAATGGGGGAAGGTTTGGATGGGGGTGAACCCCACCCCCCAAAGACGCACCTATACCAGGGCAGGTGTATCCAAAAATGCAATAGCTAGGTTAAGGGTGCTCTAATAACCGACAGAACGCTGTCGGCTAAAGCATTCCTGACAATAGACCGGACGAATGCCCCGTGGCTGGAAGGGGACCGTCGTCTCTATTCCGCACTCAGCGCAAATGGCTTCGTACCGCTCTCGCTGGTACCCGCCGTCTCCGCGCTGGGCTCTCCGCGCCGAACGGCAGCTCGCGCACCGCTTGGGCTCGTTCGTGAACCCTTTCGACGCAAAAAACTCTTGCTCTCCCACAGTGAAGACAAAGGGTGTTCCACAGTCCACACAGGTGATGGTTTTGTCCGCTAGTTCCACAGGGCAATTCCTCAATTTTTTGGCCGCAAAGCCAGTATCAGTGCGTCCCTTCGACGCAGCCACAACATTATACACGTTTTTACCCGTACCACAACCACAAAAAATTCACCTTTCGACAACTTCTCATCACGCCCAATCTTCCCCCGTAGTGGCGGCTTGCGAACCACACGCCCTCCTTCTCCCCCTCCCATCTTCCTCTTCTCTCTTCCTGGGAGAGGATTGATGTGAAGGTTCCCCTCCTATCTCCCATTCCCGCGCAGGCGGGAATCAATCCCGCTCATCCTGTGCCTGTCGAAGGTTCGAGCGCCCACACCAAATTCCCAATCCCATTCACCATTCCCGAGCAGGCGGGATTCAATCCCGGAAAAATGCCATTTCGCCCATTGCCACACACCCCCCTATCCTGCTACTCTACCTACATGCAACCAACAGAACACCTGCGCCAACAAATGCCCAAAAACCCCTCCCTTGGGCCAAGATTCTCCATCCAGAATTTTTCTGAACCAATTCAAACCCCCATTTCGCCCCTTCTCAGGCATGAATGTACCCAAGAACAGCCCCAATTGTTTTCCAAATCTATTCCCCTCTCAGGCACGGACCACTGGAAACAATTTCCAAACAATTACGCACAGTCCCCAATTATTTCCAAAATCAATCCCCCTACCCACCCAAACCCATTCCCCCTATAATGACCCCTAATCCCAACCCATAGGAGCAGCAAATATGCGACTCAAGGACAAGGTGGCCCTCATCTCAGGCGGAGCCCGCGGCATGGGCGCCGTCGAAGCCAAACTCTTCGCCGACGAGGGCGCTAGCGTCGTCATAGGCGACATCCTAGAGGAGGAAGGACGCCAGGTCGAAGCCGAAATCAACGCCTCAGGCGGCAACGCCCGCTTCATCAGGCTCGACGTCACCAGCGAAGCCGACTGGCAGGCCGCCGTCGATCTCGCCGTCTCTACCTTCGGCAAACTAAACGTTCTCGTCAACAACGCCGGCATCGGTGGCACCCACTACCTCGGCGACATGTCAAAGAAGGCCTGGGACGCCATCATGGACGTCAACTCCACCGGCGTCTATCTCGGCACCGTGGCCGCCATCCCAGCCATGCGAAACGCCGGCGGTGGCTCTATCATCAATATCTCCTCCCAGCTCGGCATCGTCGGCGCAGACACAGGCCACCCCGCCTACCAGGCCTCCAAGGGCTCCGTCCGCATCTTCACCAAGTCCATCGCCATCCACCACGCCCAGGACAACATCCGCTGCAACTCCGTACACCCCGGCCCCATCGAGACCCCCATGACCCAGAACATGCACGACAACAAGGAGTTCGGACAGCGCATGCTCTCCAAGATCCCCATGGGCCGCGTCGGCCAGCCCGAAGAGGTCGCCTACGGTGTCCTCTACCTCGCCTCCGACGAAGCCTCCTACGTCACCGGGTCCGAGCTCGTCATCGACGGCGGTTGGGTAGCCCAATAACCCATGTCACCTCTCCATAATGCCACTGCTCACCCCACTCCCCTGCCCTCTTCCCCCTCTCCCACATGTCATTCCGAGCGCAGCGAAGCGGAGTAGAGGAATCTCGTTGCTGGAAATCGCCAAACTTCTACCATGCCCAAACCTGTTGAATTGACACCCCACCCCTTCCTATAATTCATCCATCCCAATTCATGAATTCTCATTGACCTCTACCGCCAGACCCAAAACCCTCTCCCTCGGACAATGGACCGCCACGCCCGAATTCGTGGCCGAATACCTCGACGCCCTTGAGTCCGACATCACCCTCTACTCTGAACAGCAACTCGTGCCCCCCATGGCCCTAGCCGCCCGCACCCTTGGTCTCCTCATCGAAAAGCTCGGCCTCGCCTCCGGCACCGTCCACACCTCCCAGGAAGTGACCTCCCTCAAGCCCGTTCCCATCGGCCGACAAATATCCGCCGAGACGAAACCCTCCCGTCCCCTACGCCGCGGAAAGTGGGAGTTCCTCTCCGCTGCATTCACCCTCTATGAGCACCGGAATGGGGAGTTGGGCGAGGCGGTATTGAAGGGCAAAACTACCGTCATGTCCCCAGTGGAGGCCTGATTCAGATGTCTTCCCTTAACTCTAACGACGGCTTTCCCGCCATCGAAAAGACCATCACCCACGACCAGATCCGACGCTACAGTCGCGTCTCCGGCGACTTAAACCCCGTCCATCTAGACGAGGAATTCGCGGCCCAAAGCTCCTTCGGTCGCATCGTCGCCCACGGCATGATGACCCTCGCATTCCTCTCCGAAATGATGACAGCCCAATTCGGCATAAACTGGCTATCCACCGGCAGCCTCAAGGTCCGATTCAAGCGCCCCGCCTACCCCGGCGACACCCTCCGCACCTGGGGCCAGGTCACCGACAAGAAGGAAGCTTCAGAACATACTCTGGTAAAATGCGACGTGGCCCTCCGCAACGCTAACAACGACGAAGACCTCATAACCGGCACCGCAACCCTGCGCCTCCCAAAAGATGAGCTAATCCCATGACCACCCCGACCGACCGACCCTACCGCGTCGTCGTCGACGCCATGGGCGGCGACCACGCCCCCGCGGAAATCGTCGAAGGCGCCCTCCTCGGCGCGCAACTTCACAACGTGCACGTAGTCCTCGTCGGAGACCTCCCCGCCCTACAGTCCGAACTCGGACGCCTCGGAATCGCCCCCGACTCCGTCCCCATCGCCCCCTCCCAAGGCAGCATCACCGAGGGTGAACACCCCGTCCGCGCCCTCCGCAAGAACCCCCGCGCCTCCGTCGCCGTCGCCACCGGCCTCGTCAAGACCGGCAAGGCCGACGCTATGGTCTCCCTCGGCTCCACCGGCGGCGCCATGGCCAGCGCCGCCCTGGGCCTCGGCCTCCTTCCCGGCGTCGAACGCCCCTGCGTCGGCGGTCCCTTCATCTCCCTTGCCCCACACACCGCCATACTTGATGTCGGCAGCAACATCGACTGCCGCCCCCAGCAGCTTCTGAGCTTCGCCGTCATGGGTTGCGTCTTCGTCCGCAAGTTCCTCGGCATCCCAAACCCCACCGTCGGCCTCCTCAGCGTCGGTCAGGAGGAAGGAAAGGGCAACCGCCAGGTTCAGGAAGCCTACCCCATATTCAAGGAAAGCGGACTCAACTTCGTAGGCAACGTGGAGGGCTCCGACATCCTAGACGACAAGACCAACGTCGTAGTCTGCGACGGCTTCGTAGGCAACGTCCTGCTCAAGTTCGCTGAGTCCCTCGGTGGCTACGCCTCAGCCTTCCTCCAGGACAAGCTTCGCGGCAAGCTCCCCGATGCGGAGCTCCACCGCCTCTCCGCAAGCCTCTACGACCTCACCAACCGCTCCCGCAAGACCAGCGGCCCCCTCTTCGGTGTCAAGGGCAACGTCATCGTTGGCCACGGCGCCGCCAGGAGCCGCGAGGTCGCAGGCGCCATCGAGACTGCCAAACGCTGCATCCAGCTGGACCTAGCCAACGGCATCAGGCAGGAACTCGCCCAATTCGAAGAATTCATAGGAGCGCGTCACAATGGCCCCCAGACTTGAATGCCACGTAGCCCTCGTCACCGGCGCCTCCCGCGGCATTGGACGCGCCGTCGCCCTCCGCCTCGCCGCCGAAGGCGCAAGAATCGCCGTCAACTACAATTCCGGCGAAGCCCCCGCCCAGGATCTCGTGGAAGAAATCTCCGCCAACGGTGGCGAAGCCGTCGCTATCCAGGCCGACGTATCCGACGAAGCCCAGGTAAAGTCAATGGTCGCTCAGGTCCGCAAACAGTGGAATCGCCTAGACATCCTGGTCAATAACGCTGGAATTCGTAACGACCGTCTCCTTATGCGAATGAACACCCGCGAATGGGACGACACACTGAACGTGAATCTCCGAGGCGCTTTCTTCTGCACCAGGGCCGTCCTGCCCCTCATGGCTCGACAGCGGCGCGGACGCATCATCAACATGTCCTCCGTAGTGGGAGTCGCGGGCAACCCAGGCCAGGCCAACTACGCCGCCTCCAAGGCCGCCCTCATAGGCCTCACCAAGTCCGTCGCCAAGGAAGTCGCCCGAAGAAACATCACCGCCAACGCCCTCGCCCCGGGCTATATTCTCACTAGCATGGTCGAGGAACTATCGGAAGACCTCAAAGCTCAGGTCCTCTCCCGCGTCCCCATGGACCGCCTCGGCGTCCCCGAAGACATTGCCGGAGTTGCCGCCTTTCTCTGCACCGACGAAGCAAGCTACATCACCGGACAGGTTATCCGCGTCGATGGCGGCCTCGCCATCTAACCCCGAAACACCACACCCATCTCTTCCCCTTCCCCTATTCCCGCCTAGGCGGGAATCCACCTCCCCCGCCCCAAATGTCATTCTGAACGTAGCGTAGCAAAGCGAAGAATCTCGTTGTCGGGAATCACTCTTCCCGTGCCCCCGCTCACCCTGAGCCTGTCGAAGGCTCAAGCGTCCCAAGTTCTTGTAGATGCGTTTCGCGAACCGCTCTCCCTCTCCCGTCTCCCTCCATTCCCGCGAAGGCGAGAATCTATCCTTGCCCTTCCCCCTTGATGGGGAAAGGTTTGGCCTCGGTACAGACCGGGTACACTGGTAACAGGTAAGACCGGGGACATGGGTAACACGTTAATCCACAATAGGAGCATCTCTAATGAGGAGAGATGTGATGCCGTGGAAGGAATCGAGCGCCTTGGGTGAGCAGAAATTGTTCATAGACAGATGGAGGGCGGGGGAGGAGACCTTCTCTGAGTTATGCCGCCGGTTCGGCATCAGCCGAAAGACGGGCTACAAGCGGATCAACCGGTACAAGGAGGGCGGGTACGAGGGTCTGGGAGAC
>DAOUKX010000016.1:0-58126 GCA_034420855.1 Dehalococcoidia bacterium | reverse complement strand
AAGACCGCCTCCGTCACCGAATCTTCCTGGCTTTGCAAGTGCATTGATCCTCTTTACTGTAAGTTCATTTGGCATTTGGCTTCTTTCCCCCTTGTTTTTCCCCACATTTAGGCAGACTCCGCGATATTTCCCCCCACATCCTCCCCACATAGGATGTGGGGAATGATGGGCAAAGTGAGATTCTACCGAATTGTCAAGAAACAGCAAGTCGCTGCTTTAGCTACAAAAATAGGCAAAATAGGGACTCTTACGGCTAATATGGGAGGGAAAAAGCTGCCCGGCCTGGATTCGAACCAGGGTCAGCGGATCCAAAGTCCGCTGTGCTACCGCTGCACCACCGGGCATCGTCAAAAGGTTGGGCAAGAGCCCAGAGGTTAGATTATGCCACAGGGTGGGCAAACGTGCAGGAAGGAGCTTCTGGGGGGCGTGACTACCAGCTGGGCTGAGTGTCGTTGTAGTCGTTGTTGGTGAGGCGCTGCTGGTCGGTCCCGTCGTCCTTCATGGTGAAGATTTCCGTATTCTCATGAAGGTCAGAAACGAAGATGATGCGCTTGCCATTGGAGGACCAGGAGGGCAGGGAGTCGGTGATTTCGTTGCGGGTGAGCTGTTTCTGGTCGGAGCCGTTGGCCTTCATGGTATAGATCTCCGGATCGCCGTCCCTGTCGGAGACGAAGACGATGCGTTTGCCGTCCGGGGACCAGGCGAAGGTGGAGTCCGTAGCCGCTTGATTGGTTATGCTGACGGGAGGCAGGTCGGGGCTTTCCGAAGCCCAGATGCGGGTTTCTTCCTCATCCTGTGTCATGAAGGCGAAGCCGCCGCCCCTTGGAGCGAAGGCCAGCTGCATCGCCGCCTTGTCGTTGATTCTCCTTCTGTCCACGCCGCTGGGATTGCGGAGAAAGATGCCTCGACCGTCTTCATCGTGGATAGAGTAGACCACCCAGTGGCCGTCTTCCGACCAGTTGCCCAAGACCATTGCGCCACCATCATAGGTTATAGGTTCGACGTTTAAGCATTTCAAGTCGGCAATGAAGATATCCGCATTCTCGGAGGTGCCCGCCAGGAAAGCGATGCGTTCGCCCTTTGGGCCCCAGCTGTAGTCCAGCACCTGATCTTCATCGACAGAGCAGGCTGCCCACTCTTCTCCCTGCTGGGACAAGACGTGGAGACGGGAGGAGTCGCCATCTTTGGAGATCAGGGCGACGTGGTCTCTGGTGGGCGACCAGCTGGGAATCATGCTCTCGTCGCCACCGGAGGGAACGCTGGTAACCTCAGAGCCATCGGAGGCCATGGTGTAGGCCATCGTGTCGCCGCCCCGTTCGGAAACGAACGCCACGCGTTTGTCCTTGGGGCCGCAGGACGCCAGCAGGCAGACAACCAAGAGAGCGAGGACGATGAAGCATGTTCGAAGCATAACGCAGATCGCCACCTTCTCCATAGACGTGTGAGGGTGCTTAAATGATATGCTAGAGGCGCCGCGGGATAACATAAATCCAGAAGCGACATAAGGGGAAAAGTGAGGGGGCGAGGCCCTTTAATACTCGTAAAACATCTGCTGGATGGCCTGGCTGTCCTTGGTGACGGAGAGGGCCACCATCAGCAGGATTCGCGCCTTGTGGGGAAGCAGATTGTCCGCCACGATGAATCCGTCCCGCTCCTTGCCCTGAGTCATCACCACCCTCCCGTTGGCGGTGCGGGAGGCCAGCACAACGGTCATGCCGTCCTCCATCGCCTCCATTGCGGCGCGGGGAGCCGGAGAGGCGGAGCTGCCGCCGCCCACCCCGGCCAGAATCAGACCTGGGGAGCCGTGGCTGCGGACGGCATTCACCAACATCCCGTCGGCGCCAGCGTAGGTTGGGACAATGTCTACACGGGGCAGGGCGTCCATCTTCTCCGGATCAAATACGGTGTCAACCGTGTGCTTTCGCTCAACGGAGCGGTAGAAGGCCACCTGCCCGTCGGGGTCGCAGTAGCCAAGAAGACCGGTGTCCGAGTCCTTGAAGGTCTCCACGTGGAGGGGGTCCGTCTTGGTAACGTCCCTCCCATTGTGGATCTGGTTATTCATCACCACCAGAACGCCTCGACCGGCGGCGTTTGGGCTGGCTGCTACCTGGATGGCATTGAACAGGTTCAGGTCTGCGTCGGTTCCTACGGCAGAGGCGGGCCGCATGGCGCCGGTCATGACGACGGGCTTGGAGGACTTGACGGTCAGCTGCAGGAAATAGGCGGTCTCCTCCATGGTGCCGGTGCCGTGGGTGAGCACCACCCCGTCAACGTCCGGCTCCTCTCGAAAGACCCGGTTGATTCGGCGGGCGATGAGAGGCCAGTTCTCTGGGCCGATGTTGCTGCTGGCTTCGCTCATCAGGTCTTCGGAGCGAACTTCCGCGATGAAACTAGCCTCCGGCACCCGCTTCAGGGATTGGACGACGGAGATGCGGCGTCCCGTCTCGGGGTAGTTGGTGAAGTCCATACGGTCGTCGGTGACGGTGGCGATGGTGCCGCCGGTTCCGATGACTCGGACTACGGGTTTTTTCGACATGGCTGAACCTCCCGGGTGGCGTAGTCCCATTCTAACGGAGTGTTTCTCAGGCTCTCAACCCGCAGGAGTATCGGAGTGGTTGACTTGACGCTCAATGGCGGCCATTTCATAATCAGGCCATATCCTACGCCCAGCATCGGACAAGCAATCTCATGAGTCCTCCCGCCCTCACCGGCAGCCACCTGATAGTCCACGCGCTCAAGAGTGAAGGCGTCTCAAACATCTTCACCATAGCCGGAGACCACACCCTGCCCCTAATGGACGTGATGGCCGACGGAGACTTCCGCTTCATCGACACCCGCCACGAACATGCGGCGTCGTTCATGGCCGACGCATGGGGTAGGATCACAGGCGGGCTGGGCGTGGTGATGGCAACAACGCCTGGCATGGCCAACGCTATTCCAGGCATGGCAAACGCGCTGCACAGCGAAAGTCCCATGCTATCCATCGGCGGCTCGGCAGAGGTGGCCGAGCTGGGCATGGGCGCGAACCAGGAGATTGACCAGGTGGCGCTGGCGGGGGCCGTAACGAAAGGCTCATGGCTGATTTCGGATGCGCGACGGATACCGGACATGATCGCCATGGCGGTACGGACGGCCTACGCGGGCAGGCGGGGACCTGTGCATCTGACCATTCCCCTGGACGTACAGGAACAGCGGGTTTCGGAGGCAGACTTCCGGTACTACGCCGCCGCATCACACAACCTTCAGGGCCAGGCGCGGGCCAGCGACGAACAGGTGCAGAAGGCGGTGGAAATTCTTCGCGCCGCCCGTAGGCCATTGATTATCGCCGCCGCATCGGCGGGCTACGGAAGCGACGGCGCTTGGCTGCAGGGGTTAATCGAGACGACGCGGATACCTTTGATGACGGCTGACCAGGCCCGAGGGCTGGTGTCGGACGACCATCCCTACTGCCTGGGTTTCTTCGACACGGCGTTGAACTGGGCCGCCAAGCTGGTGGGACGCGCCGACGCGGTGCTGCTGCTGGGCAAGAAGATGGACAACACCATCCGATTCGGAGGAATCTTCGACGATTCCGCCCACATCGTGCAGGTGGACCCATCGCCCACGGAGATCGGGCGCAATCGGGCCGTGGACGTGGGCATGGCGGGAGACCTTTCGGCCATAGTTGAGCAGATGACCGCGGCGGCACAGGGTAAGTCCTGGTCGGAGCGGCAGTCGTGGATAGAGGAGATGCGGGAGCAACAGAAAGCCCAGGCAAAGTGGTTCGATGGCATCGCGAAGGCGGAAGCCCCCATGCACGCCTCCTATGTGCACAATGTGTTGTCCGAGTTTCTGAAGCCGGAGGACATTCTCGTCTGGGACGGCGGAGACTTCGGCCACTTCGGACGGATGCTGCATCCGGCGCGGATGCCCCTTCGGTGGTTTTACTTTTCCCAGTTCGGGACCCTCGGCAACGGGCTACCCACGGCCATTGCGGCCCAGGTGGCCCACCCGGACGAGCGGGTGGTGCTGATGGCGGGGGACGGCGGCTTCGGCTTCACCGCCATGGAGTTCGACACCGCGGTGCGTCATAACCTGCCCATAGTCGCGGTGCTGGGCAACGACGCGACGTGGGGCATCGACTATCATATTCAGGTGGGGCTATTCGGTCGCGACACCGCAACCAAGCTCCTTTATACCCGGTACGACAAGGTGGTGGAGGGGTTGGGAGGCTACGGCGAGCACGTGACGAGGCCGGAGGAGTTGGCCCCTGCGCTCCAGCGGGCCTTCGAATCGGGACGGCCCAGCCTGGTCAACGTGGAGATTCAGTGCGGCATCAGCCCTCGCGCTAAGGCGGCCATCGACAAGTGGCTGGAGCGTCGCGGGGCGACTGATTCCGGTCAGGAGGGATGAAGCGCTATGAAATTCTGCAGGTTCAAGTCCCTCGACAAGATAGCCTACGGCGTGGTGGACGGCTCTACGGTCACGGAGATTATGGGCGACCCCTTCGGTCGCTACGACATGACGTCGGTGAGACGGCACATCGACCGGGTGGAGATACTGGTACCCTGCCAGCCGCCGACCTTCTATGCCGCCGGGCTGAACTACGCAGCCCACGTGACGGAGACGGCAGAATCCCGCGGTGAGGAGCCGGAACTGCCCGACAAGCCGGACATTGGCTACCGGGCCGTGAACGCCCTCATCGCCCACGGCGATACCATCGTCATTCCGTGGGACGCCACCGAGGAGGTGCAGTACGAGGGGGAGTTGGTAGCAGTCATCGGCAAGCAGGTCAAGAACGTGTCGGAGGACGAGGCGCTGGATTGCGTCTTCGGTTACACCATCGGCAACGACGTGAGCGAGCGTTCGTGGCAACGCAGCGACCGCACCATGTGGCGCTCCAAGAACTCGGATACCTTCAAGCCCATGGGCCCCTGGATAGAGACGAAGGTCAATCTTCGTCGGATGATGACCACCGTGCGCATCAACAACGAAGTGGTCTCAGAGTTTCCGACCAACAACATGGTCTTCGGCATTGCCGAATACATCAGCACCATGAGCCGGAACATCACCCTCTATCCCGGGGACGTTATCTGGATGGGCACGGACGGAGCTACCCAGAATATCAAGGACGGCGACGTGGTGGAGGTGGAGATAAGCGGCATTGGAACCCTCAGAAATCCGGTTGTAAGAGAGGCCCCGCCGGTGGGTCAGTCCAATATAGAAGGGAACGAATCATGAAGACAAAAGCGGCGGTCCTGTACGAAGCGAAAACTCCGTTGGTAATTGAAGAGTTAGACCTGGACCCGCCAAAGGAGGGGGAGGTGCTGGTGAAGATAGGCGCGGCTGGCATCTGCCGTAGCGACTGGCACTTCATGCACGGAGCGGCGTCCATGCCCCTGCCGGCGGTGCTGGGCCACGAAGGCTCCGGCGTCGTGCAGGAGGTGGGGCCTGGCGTCACGTCTCTCAAGCCGGGGGATCCGGTTATCCTGTCCTTCGTCTCCAGGTGCGGAAAATGTCACTTCTGCACCATTGGCCGACCCAACTTGTGCGACGTACACATGGCCACGTCCACAACGATGATGGACGGCACTTACAGGCTGCACAAGGGCGAAACGAACGTTACGCCCATGGCCAAGCTGGCCTGCTTTTCCCAGTATTCGGTGGTGCCGGAGGTGTCATGCATACCCTGCCCGAAGGAGCTTGGGCTGGACAAGGCGGCGGTAATCGGATGCTGTGTGACCACCGGGGTTGGTGCGGTGGTCAACGCTGCCAGGGTGGAGCCAGGCGCGACGGTTGCCGTCGTGGGCTGCGGCGGCGTGGGACTCAACGTCATCATGGGGGCGCGGCTGGCCGGCGCCCGCATGATTATCGCCGTGGACATCAGCGAGGGGGCGTTGGAGTTCGCCATGCAATTCGGAGCGACCCATGCCGTAAACCCCCGTCAGCAGGACGGACCGGGACGGGTGAAGGAGATTACCGGCGGTCTGGGCGCCGACTACACCTTTGAGGTGTTCGGTTCTTCCGAAACGGTGGAGATCGCCTACGAGATGGCCCGAAAGGGCGGCACCATCACCGTGGTGGGACTCACGCCCGACGGAGACATGCCCACCATCGACGCGGTATCGCTGGTACGGCATGAGAAGACGTTGAAGGGAACGTACTACGGCTCCGCTCAGCTGCATTCGGACATGCCGCGGATGGTGGACCTGTACATGAACGGACAGCTGGACCTTGACGCTTTAATAACCCGCAGCTACCGCCTGGAGGAGATAAACGAGGCCTACGAGGACCTGAACAGCGGAGCGATAGGCCGCGGCCTGATAACCCAGTTTGACTAGGGGGGATGGGAGGGAATTCTAGAGGAGAAAAAGACGAAAGTGGATGAAGTAGAACGAATTCTACAAGACAGCAATCACCAGCTAGCAGGTGCCATTGCAGTACGATTTCCCAAGGATCAATGCAGTGGCTGAATTAACAAGCCCGAAAGAATCGGCTGCGCGTAAGCGAATCGATGCGACGCTCAACAATCTTGGTTGGTCTACGGACGAAGCGTCACCTTCATGCAATGTATTTACAGAACGTGCCAAGACGCAAGTACAAGCTCAACGTCTTAAAGGGAAACCGCCTGATTATACACTATATCAGACTGGCTCTGATAAGCCCATTGGCATAATTGAGGCGAAGAAGCCGGGGGAAACACTTAGAAAAGCACTCTGCCAAGCTATTGAGAAATATGCCAAGCCTCTCGGAATTCCTATTGTTTTCGCAAGCGACGGAAGCATAACAGAAACCCATGACATTAGGTCGGCCACTACACTCCGCATTGATGGGGATGTGGTTACTGATCTTGTCGCTGAGCAAACGCTTCTTCGTTTTATCGCAGAAGGGTCCAGCATTGAGACTCCGAGTGAGGTTAGCCTTTCTAAGCAAAGACTCATTCAAGTATTCAAAGACGCGAACGATCTTCTTCGGAACGAGGGGCTTCGAGAGGGAATTGAACGATTCACAGAGTTCTCAAACCTCCTGTTCTTGAAGCTCATTAGCGAGATTGAAGATGAACGCGAGCAAAGAGGGGAAGCTAGGATTCTAGAACGCCGATATTGCTGGGACCAATTCTGCCATAGAAGTGCAGAGGACATGCTCGACTACATCAACGACACTATACTTCCGCGATTAGTCAATCGTTACAACCATAGCGGTGACGTTTTTCAATCAAAGCTCCTAATCAATACTCCCTCTACTATCAAACGCATTGTTGACAAGCTTTCGGAGCTTACACTGCTCAACGCTGACTCAGATATCAAGGGGGACGCCTTTGAGTATTTCCTAAAGAACTCCGTAACCGTTGGAAATGACCTTGGTGAATACTTCACGCCTAGACACATTGTACGGCTAATGGTGGAGTTAATTGACCCACGATATGGTGAGACTGTCTATGACCCCTGTTGTGGAACCGGAGGATTTCTGATATACGCTTTCGAACACATTAAGAGGAAGGTATTACTAACTGATGACGCACTCGAATTATTGAAGAACCACACAGTGTTCGGAAGGGAACTTACTGGTTCGGCAAAAATTGCCAAAATGAACATGATCTTAACCGGAGATGGGCATACCAATATCGTTCAAGTCGACAGCCTAAGTGATCCTGTTACGGACAAGTATGATGTTGTACTGACCAATTACCCATTTTCGCAAAAAACGGAGTATTCGCACTATTACGGATTGAAATACAGAGATGCCAACCCTGTATTTTTGAAGCATGTCATAGACGCATTGAAGCCAGGCGGACGCGCTGGAGTTGTGGTTCCTGATGGAGTCTTATTTGGAGAGCGCTCACAATATGTACGGGTGCGGCGGGTATTACTCCAAAAATGCAAGGTCAAAGCAGTTATCAAGCTACACAATTTTGTCTTCAAACCGTACGCGGGACAACCTACAAGTATCGTGATCTTCGAGAAGGGACAGCCTACTACAAAGGTGTGGTTCTTTGATGTTCAAGAAGATGGGTACAAGAAGACAGGAAGCAAATTTGGCAGACCCCCTATCCCAGACAACGATCTGATAAGTCTGCGTGAGGAATGGGATCGAATGGAGGAAACCCCTCGTTCCTTCAACGTATGTAGGGAGACAATCGACAAGAATGGACTTAAGCTAATACCCAACATATATCGCAGGTTACCAGCACGCTCTGAGAATTGGGTACCATTGGGCGGTCCTAACGGCCTTTGTGACATAATCATCGGCAAGACGCCGCCCTCGCGAATTTCTTCCTATTGGAATGGCCCTTATAGTTGGGCCACAATTACAGATTTTACATCGAAGTACATTCGAACGACCGAGCGCACAATCACTCCAGCAGCTGTGCAATTGATGAATGCTAAGCCGATACCACAGGATACACTCTTGTTTAGTTTCAAGCTCTCGATTGGAAAGACGGCTATATCACAACAGGAGATCTATACAAACGAGGCAATCGCGGCACTTGTCCCAAAGGACAATCGTGTCCTTGCGGAGTATCTTTACTATATCCTACCTGCGCTCGACTTCACGAAATATGCGCAACCCGCAGCAAAAGGAATGACATTAAACAAAAGGTCGCTGCCTAAAATACTAGTGCCTGTTCCTAGCATCAAACAGCAGAAGGACTTCATTAAGGAAATGCGTCAAAAGGATGACGAAGTAAACGACTACCTCAGCCGGGCCGATAGAGTCCGCCTTGATGCTAAGGATCGAATCCAAGAACACATACTGCACATTTGAGGGAAGTATCGGGATAGGCCGCGGGCTTATTGCCCGGCTTGACTAGGGGTCAACCCAACAATTCAGAAAAGAAGGGTATTTGATTATTGAGTGAGCGGTTAGCCGCTTTCATTGATGGAAGCAATCTATATCACGCCCTGGAGGAGAACTGCGGTCGCATTGACCTGGACTTCGGCTCCTTCGTGAAGAAGATGTGCGGCGAGAGGCAACTCTTCAGGGCGTACTACTACAACATCCTGCAGGACCCGGACCGGCAAGGCGCGGCCTACCAGGAGCAGCAGAAGTTCCTCGCCACCCTCTACAACACCCCCTATATGGAGGTCTGCCTGGGTATTTCCAAGTACCGGGGCGACGTGCTGATTGAGAAGGGGGTGGACATTATGATGGCCACGGACGTGCTCCAGTTTGCCTACCGCGACCTGTACGACGTGGCGGTGCTGGTGAGCGGGGACGCGGACTTTGCCTACGCCATGCAGGCGGTGAAGAACCTGGGCAAGCACGTGGAGGTGGTGGCCTTCCCCAGCAACCTCTCCTACGAGCTGACGCAGACGGCGGACGTGTTGCACGTTCTCGACCGGGACTTCTTCGACGACCTGTGGTCGAACAGCCGGGAGGAGAAAGGCGGCAGCAAGCCCCAGCGTAGGCGTCGGCGTCGTACACCGGCATAGAAGAAGGGGGAGGGGGACTGACCCTCACCTCACTCCTCTCCCAGAACGGGAGAGATTATTCTTTGCCCAGTTGTTTCAGGGCGGGGATTACTTCGTTCAGGCTGGTGACAGTGGCGTGGGGCTCGTCGTCGGTGGGGGTCTGGTAGGCATAGGGCTCATCGTAGGAGTCCGGGGGACGGGCAACCCAGATAGCGCGCAGTCCTGCCTTCAGAGCGCCACCCACGTCGGCGGCCCGATCGTCGCCCACGTGGACTGTTTCTTCCGCCGATGTGCCCAAGGCGTCTAGGGCCTGCCGGAAGGCTTTGCCGGAAGGCTTGGCATAGCCTATTTCGTCGGAGAAGACCAACGTGTCGAAGAAATGCAGCAGGCCCAGCCGCGTGAGGTGGACCCGGAAGGTTGCGCCGCTGGTCATGGCGGTATTGGAGATGAGGCCCAGGGAGCAGCCCCGCTCCTTCAACGCTTCCAGCACCGGCGCGGCGGCGGGGTCGGCGGGAAGGGCGGCGTCGAGGAAGGCTAGGTCGTAAGCGTCCCGGACAGCCCTCCTATGGTCACAGGACAGCCAGTCTGTCAGTCTGGGCTTGAGCCTGTCAAGGAAAATGCGAATTTGCCCGTCGAAGCTCGCCTCTAGTCCCTGGGTACGATAGTGAGCGCACTCGGCGATACACTCGCGGAAGGCCCGCCACAGCTCTTCCTCGGGGAAAGGACGGCCCGCCGCACGGAGGGCGTCGGCGACGCGGTCGATGCGAAGCTGCGCCCGACGCTTGTTGATTTCGTGGTCCTCGACAATGAGGGTTTGCCACAGGTCGAAGGTTACGGCCTTGATGTTTCCAATCATGGAACAATCATATCAGTGTGAGCAGATGTCCACCAATGGGGGTTTGGGCATCCGTTCAGGTTGCCGCTTCTGCGTGGTCAAGGTAGAGTAGTCGGGATAAAGATGATGGGAGTTAGAGGATGATAAACAGATCCGACCTTGAGAAGGCGGTGCCGGAAACCATCAATCCCGTGAAGGTGGCGGGGCTGAATGCCCCGGTGCGAATTTACCGGGACGCCTACGGCATCCCCCACGCCCAGGCCACGACGATGCAGGACACCTTCTTCGCCCAGGGATTCTTCACAGCCCAGGACAGGCTGTGGCACATGGACTACGACCGCCACCGGGCCTACGGGCGGTGGGCGGAGTTTGCCGGTCAGAGCGGGTTGGAGCAGGACCGGCTCATGCGCCGTCTGCGGCTGGAAGCAAGCGCACGGGCCGACTACGCTTTCGTAAACGCGGAAGCCCGCGCCATGCTGGACGCCTACGCCGACGGTGTCAACGCCTTCATGCAGACGTCGGACCGCCTGCCGGTGGAGTACCAACTGCTGGAGACCGCCCCCGAAGCGTGGCAGCCGTGGGACGGCCTGGCGGTGTTCAAGGTGCGGCACGTGCTCATGGGCACCTTCGAAGGCAAGGCCTGGCGGCACAAGCTGCTGGGCCGCATCGGCGCCCGCCGGACGGCTCGACTGCATCCCGGGTATCAGCCTGGACATCTGCTGATTCTGCCTCCCGGCGCTGAATTCCTTGGCGAGGCGACGGGGGCACTGGAGGAGTTGGAGCGGGGCGCGGCGCTGGCGGACAGGCTGAAGGAGCTGGAGTCTGGAAGCAACAACTGGTCCCTTTCCGGCCAGCTTACGGAGTCGGGCAAGCCGCTGCTGGCGGGAGACCCCCACCGGGGACTGGACACTCCCAACGTCTACTATCAGAACCACATAGCCTGCCCGGACTTCGACGTGGTGGGCGTATCCTTTCCGGGACTGCCCGGGTTCCCCCACTTCGGCCACAACCAGTGGGTGTCCTGGGGGGTGACCCACACAGGCGCCGACTATCAGGACCTGTTTGTGGAACGGTTCGACAGTGACAATCCCGCCTACTACGAGTTCAAGGGCCAAAAGCGTCGGGCCGAGAGCTTCTGGGAGACTATCAAGGTGAGGGGAGGCGCTTCCGAAGACATTTCGATTACGGTGACTCATCACGGACCGGTGATATCCGGCGGGCCGGAGCAGGGGGTGGGAATCGCCTTCCGCTATACACAGACGGCGGGACCCAACCGGACGGCGGAGGCGCTGCTGGAGATGATGCGCGCCCGTTCCGCCGCAGAGATAGACGCATCAATGAAGGACTGGGTGGACCCGGTCAACAACTTCCTCTTCGCCGATGTGGAAGGGAACATCGGCTACCTGACGCGAGGCCGCGTGCCCATTCGCGCCCGAGCCAACGGCTGGCTGCCCGTGCCGGGCTGGACGGGGCAGCACGAGTGGGAGGGGTACATTCCCTTCGAGGAGATGCCCCGGAGTCATAACCCGGAGACCAACTACATCGTCACCGCCAACCAGCGAGTGGTCGGAAGAGACTATCCCTACTACATAGCCCTGGATCACTCGCCGGAGTTTCGCGCCAAGCGGATTTCCATCCGTCTGGGAGAATTGGACGGAGCGACGGTGGACGACATGGAAGGGGTGCACGCCGAAAGGACGTCGATTCCCGCCCGTCACTATCTACCTAAGCTCGCGACGTTGAAGTCCGGCGACGCTCTCACCCAGCAGGCGTTGGCACTGCTGCGAGAATGGGACGGAGCGATGGACCCGGACAGCGCCGCTGCGACGATATTCAGCTCCCTGCGATTGCACATGGACGAGAAGATTCTGCGGCATCTCCTCGGACCTCTGGCAGAGGAGGCGCTGACCGAGACGAGCCGGGGTGGGCCGTCCCACGCCGCCCGGCTGAGGGCGCACTTCGTTCACCTCATGGACCTGGAAGACCTGTCGATGCTGCCACCGGGCCCCCGAGGATGGGAGGGGCTGCTGGAGGAGTCTCTGACCGCCGCCGTGGAGGAGCTTTCGGAGCGTCTGGGGCCTGAACCGGCCAAGTGGCAGTGGGGCCGGGTGCATCACACCGCGCCAAAGCACCCGCTGTCGGAGGTCTTTCCCGATGCGGCATACCTTCTCGACCCGCCGGGCGTGGCGTCCGGCGGCGACGGCGACACTCCCCAGGCGGCCAGCTACTCACCGGCCCAGCCCTATACAATTTCGTCCACATCGGTGCTCAGGTACATCTACGACCTTTCCGACTGGACTAACTCTCGCTGGATTGTCCCTCTGGGCTCGTCCGGGCACCCCGGGAGCGCCCACTACTCGGACCAGGCACTGCTATGGTCGGAGGTGGGATACGTTCCGATGCTGTACGGTTGGGCGCAGATTGCGGAATCGGCGGAGTCGTGCCAGGTCCTGCGGACTCCGATGTAGGTGCGCCTGACTGAATTAAGCTGCTGACGACGTACGTTTCCGGGCGTCGACGGCGTTCCCAAGACATACTCTTGATAAGGTGAAAAGGAAATGAAAATCGGCATAACGGTGCCCCTGCCCGCCTACTACGTGGACGTGGCTCCCATAGCGGCTAGGGCTGAAGAGTTGGGATTCGAGTCCTTGTGGTGCGCCGAGCACCCCATTGTGCCGGTGCACAGCGACAGCCGCTTCCCCGGATCTGACGACGGGGTGATACCGGAAAGTTATTCGCACTTCGTCGACCCCTTTGTGGCGCTGGCGCGCGCGTCGGGCGTAACGGAGCGGATCATGCTGGGTACGGGAATAACGCTGGTGCCAGAACGCAATCCGTTGCTGCTCGCCAAGGAGGTCTCCACCCTGGACCTGTTCAGCGGCGGCCGCTTCCTGTTCGGCATCGGTACGGGCTGGCTGCGGGAGGAGACGGAGATAATGGGCGGCGACTTCGACCACCGCTGGACGCAAGCAGCGGAGGCCGTGGCGGTGATGAAGAAGCTGTGGACGCAGGAAGCAGCGTCCCACGAGGGGCGCTACTACAACTTCCCCGCGGTAAAGTCCTACCCAAAGCCGCTGCAGAAGCCCCACCCGCCGGTACTGCTGGGAGGCATGGCGCCCAACGTACTGAAGCGCATCGTGCGGTACGCCGACGGCTGGCTGCCCAACCGGATTTCGCCGGAGGACCTGCGTGAGAAGCGTGCGGAACTGGACCGCCGGGCCGAGGCCGCCGGACGCGACCCGGCGTCGTTGACAATCTCCGTTCACGGCCAGCCCGACGACCGGGAGCTTCTGAAGGCATATTTCGACGCAGGGGCGTACCGAGTAATAATTCGCACCCATCCGACGAAGAGCGAGTCGGAGATGATGGCGCAGCTCGAGGATATCGCCCGCAAGGTGCTTTAGAGGGCGGCAGCAATCTCCCGTCCGAGGATGCCGAAGCTGGTCGCCAGCAGTACGACGACCACCAGCTTTCGGAATAGCGCCTCGTTTACGTGCCCGGCCAGCCTGGAGGCGATGAAGCTGCCCAGGAGAAGGGCGGGAACGAAGATCGCGGCGCTGACGAACTCCTCCTGACCAAGCCTGCCGCTGGCTACGTGGGCGGCGATGATGGCCAAGCCCGTCGCCAGGAAGAAGGCGGAGAGCATGGCCCGCGTCTGGTCGCGGAGCCATCGTTGGTTCAGGGCAAAGAGGGCCAGAATGGGCCCTCCCAGGGCAAGGCTTGCGTTGATGAATGTGAAGGCGAAGCCCACCACGCCGCCGGCTGTTTTTTCACGGCGGAAGTGGGGGAATCTATTGAAGGCGGCGAGCAGGGCAGTGACGATAACCACAGAGGTCAGTATCACGCTCAGCGCCTCCTTGGGGAGGGACTGGAGAACGAGCAGTCCGGGGTAGATGCCCAAGGCGCCGCCCAGCAGCATAGCGAAAAACGTGCCCGGTATCAGATGCCGCCGCACCTGGGGTATCACGGTCGCGAAGAGAACGGAGGTGAGCACGATGTTCATCTCGATAACGAGATCGGCGTCCAGGAAGATCAGGAAGAAGGGGGTAACTGCCATGGCGAAGCCGAAGGCGACGATACCCACTGCGGCGCTGACGGCGGCCACAATCAGGTGAAGCAGCATCATCTCCGGCAGACCAAGCTGGGTGAGGGGGAATTCCATCACGGCGTGGCAAGGTTAGCAGGGTCAGCCCGTGGTGGGTAGGGTAAGGGAATTCGAGGCCTTGAGTTATGCCGACCTTGGGCTATCCTTAGAATGCCTGCGGATACGGTAGCCTTGTTGCCTTCGTAAGACTATTCGTCTGCGAAATACTTGGATGCTGATTCCTTTAGTTCTACGAACGGTGCAAGATTTGCGCCTCCGCTAATTTCCGGCTCAACCCACCCTATTCCGGCACGCCGAACTACCTCTGGGATGTATCTACCTAGCTGCCTAATTGCAGGGCCATATTTGATGCCAAAGAGCTTTACCGCAATAGTCTTTTCTCCATCTGGTGCTCTTTGGTGCATCCTTCGCAGTAACTTGGCGTAATCGCCCAAAGTCATTTAGACCCCTCTCTGCCGTCATATTCTCGACTCCAATATAGTCTCCATTGTGGTGCAATGAAGCTATGGCGAGATTACCCTCGAATGAAATGTGACGGTGTACGCCTCATCGCCCGGACTGACACGCTGAACGAGGAATGTTCCGAGTTCGTGCCGCCTGCGAGTCTCGTTTACAGCATCTAATTCACTTTCGTAGGCGCCAAGAACTTTCTCGATCTTTAACACAATCACTTTCCCGTCGTACTCCTCTACGAACGCATCCTGATTTTTTAGGTAGAACCTGAACTGTTTATCCAGCTCATCGACCGCGACTAATCTCCGATGCAGCTAATGGATTGAACATAGCTCATATGTAAGTATTCACGAAATATGATTGATTGTCAATGGATTTGACGTCGCTCCGCGGGAGCAACTCCGTTGCGTTATGTCTACTTTCGGTTGAAGCAGGCTTTCTTTGCTGTTGACCGGATGCTACGAAATCCTCTAAAATTACCGCCGAAAATACAAAATAACGCTGTGAAGGGGACAATGCGGTTTCCACCGCCATAGAGAGTGGGGGCAAGGTGGAAGCCCCATGCACGGAGAGCCGCTACATCACCCTGGAGCGGCCGGCCTGAAGTAGTAGTAAGGCCGGACGGGATGCCCGTTATAGCACATGAGCGGTCCAAGGTTGTCCTTGGGCAAGAAGGGTGGTACCGCGGATCCCGTCCGCCCCTTCCACAGGGGGCGGACTATTTTTTTGGCAAGGTACTACTGTGGTTCGGCAGAACCAGGAGGACCATGAAATGATGCTCACCGGCGGTCAGATAGTTTGCGAATCTCTCATCCGAGAGGGCGTAGAGGTTATCTTTGGCATTCCCGGCGGCGCTATTCTACCCCTCTACCAGGACCTGCCCGACTATCCCCAGCTACGGCACATTCTCATGCGCCACGAGCAGGGCGCGGCCCACGCCGCCGACGGTTACGCCCGCGTCACGGGGCGGGTTGGCGTGGCCTTCGGCACCTCCGGCCCCGGCGCAACCAACCTGGTCACCGGCATCGCAACGGCGCAGATGGACTCGGTGCCCACGGTGTTCATCACCGGCCAGGTCGCCCGCGACGCCATCGGCAAGGACGCCTTCCAGGAGACGGACGTTACGGGCATTACCCTGCCCATCACCAAGCACAACTACCTGGTCATGAACGCCTCAGAGATAGCCGAGACCATCAAGGAAGCTTTCTACGTGGCCAACACGGGCAGGCCGGGGCCGGTGCTGGTGGACATCCCCAAGGACGTGTTCGTCGAGCGGTGCGAGTTCGAGTACCCGGATGAGGTGGACCTGCCCAACTATCACCCGCCCACCGGAGCAGATCCGGAGATGGTCCGCAAGGCCGCCCGGCTGGTTCAGGAGGCGAAGAAGCCCCTGATTCTGGCGGGCCACGGCATCATCATCTCCCGGGCCTACGCCGAGCTGATGGAACTGGCGGAGAAGGCGCAGATTCCCGTCATAACCACCCTGCTGGGCATAAGCTCCTTCCCGGAGACCCACCCCCTCAGCGTCGGTATGCCGGGAATGCACGGCATGGCTCACGCCAGCCTGGCAATCGAAGAAGCTGACCTGCTCATCGGCCTGGGGATGCGCTTCGACGACCGGATTACGGGGGACACCCGCTACTTCGCGCCCAAGGCCAAGGTCATTCACGTGGAGGTGGACCCCTCCGAGATCCACAAGAACGTGCGGGCCACGGCACCCCTGGTCGGCGACCTGAAGCACGTGCTGGAGCAGCTTCTTCCCATGGTGCACCCCAAATCCCACGAGGAATGGGTGCAGCGCATCGCAGAACTGAAGATTGAACATCCCCTCATGCGGCCCAAGGTCACCGGGGAACTGCGGCCCCAGTACATCCTGCAGGCCCTTTCCGACGCCACCCAGGGAGAGGCGCTGATTGTCACCGGCGTGGGTCAGCACCAGATGTGGGCGGCCCAGCACTACACCTTCACCAAGCAGAATAGCTGGATAACTTCCGGCGGCCTGGGAGCCATGGGCTTCGAGGTCCCAGCGGCCCTCGGCGCACAGGTGGGCCGTCCCGACGCGACGGTGTGGTCCGTGGCCGGGGACGGCGGCTTCCAGATGACAATGTCGGAGCTGGCCACCCTGGTGGAAAACCGTATTCCGGTGAAGTTCGCCCTGTTCAATAACGGTTTCCTTGGCATGGTCCGACAGTGGCAGGACATCTTCTACGACAAGAGCTATGTTTCCACCAACTACACGGGCAACCCAGACTTCGTGAAGCTGGCCCACGCCTACGGTATCCACGGCGCCAGGGTGGAAAACCAGGCCGAGGTGCTGCCCGCCATCAAGGAGGCCATGGCCTATCCCGGCCCGGCCATCGTGGACTTCAGGATTGCCCAGGAGGAGAACGTCTACCCGATGATTCCCGCCGGCGGCACCATCGACCAACTTATGGAAGAGCCCGTCTGATGGCCAGAAACGAATCGACCATCGTTGCGCTGGTGCGGGACAGGCCGGGTGTCCTGAACCGGATATCCAGCATGTTCCGCCGTCGGAACTTCAACATCGTCAGCCTGGCGGTGGGACAGTCGGAGACCTTGGGTATGTCCCGCATGGCCTTCGTGGTCAACGGGGACGACGCCACCGTAGAGCAGGTAATCAAGCAGCTACGCAAGCTCATCGACGTGGCGGACGTTCATCCCATCACGGAGAGGGCGATGATTTCCCGGGAGCTTGCGCTCATCCGGGTCAACAGCAATGCCACGAACCGCGGGGAGATCCAACAGATAGTGGACATCTACCGTGCCAACATCGTGGACGTGGCCCCGGACTCCCTCATCGTAGAGGTGACGGGGGACGAGGATACGGTGCAGTCCCTGAAAGACCTCCTCTCCACTTTTGGCATCACCGAGATGATCCGCACCGGCCGGGTGGCCATGGTGCGCGGAATGGCCCGCAACCACCAACAGCCCCAATGGCCGGGGCCCATGTAGCTCCCTGGCAAAGCCAATCCGCAAATAAGGAGACACTCATCCAATGGCAACGATGTATTACGACAACGACGCTGATCTTTCCCTCTTAGACGGAAAAGTCGTCGGTATCATTGGCTACGGCAGCCAGGGCCACGCCCACGCCCTCAATCTGCACGACAGCGGCGTCAAGGTGATGGTGGGCCTTTACCAGGGAAGTTCCAGCAAGGCCAAGGCGGAAGCGGAAGGGCTGGAGGTGGCCACCGTCGCCGAGGTCGCCCAAGCCTCTGACATCATCACCCTGCTGATACCGGACACCACGCAGCCTTCGGTCTACCGGGACTCCGTGCTCCCCCACCTTCACGAAGGGAAGACCCTCATGTTTGCCCACGGGTTCAACATCCACTTCGAGACGGTGACGCCGCCGGAGAACGTGGACGTTTCCATGGTTGCGCCCAAGGCCCCCGGCCACCGGATGCGCGAGGTGTTCACCCGCGGCTCCGGCGTGCCCGGACTGCTGGCCATCCACCAGGACGTATCCGGCAACGCCCGCGACATCGGCCTGGCCTACGCCAAGGGCATCGGCTGCACCCGTGCAGGCGTGTTGGACACCACCTTCAAAGAGGAGACGGAGACTGATCTGTTCGGCGAGCAAGCGGTGCTGTGCGGTGGAGTAACCTCCCTGGTGAAGGCGGGTTTCGAGACCCTCGTTGAGGCGGGATACCAGCCGGAGTCAGCCTACTTCGAGGTGCTCCACGAGCTGAAGCTGATCGTTGACCTGATGTACCAGGGCGGCATGGACTACATGCGCTATTCGGTAAGCGACACGGCGGAGTATGGCGATTATTCCCGCGGACCGCAGGTGGTGGACGAGCACGTTAAGGAGAACATGAAGCGGGTGTTGGCGGACATCCAGAGCGGCGCCTTCGCCAGGGAGTGGATTACGGAGAACGACGAAGGGCGTCCCCGGTTCAACAGGCTGAGAAAGACGGACGCGGACCACCCGCTGGAGAAGGTGGGCTCGGAGCTCCGGTCGATGATGCCCTGGCTGAAGGACCAGGTCTAAGCCTCACTTCAAAAGACTCTTTCTTTCCCTATTTCGCCCAGGAATCCCTTGGCAGGGTTGATATGAAGACGCCCGTTGCTAGGTTTTGAGGGCCGTTGGTAGAATCAAGTCAAACCTGCGGGGGACAGGTGCGTTGCGAGCCGTCTGGTCCCCGCCCTATCCCAGAGTAAAGGAGCGGATCAATCATGTGGACTTGCGAAGCTTGTGGCACGGTAAACGGACCCTTGCGAGACGTGTTTTGCAAGAAGTGCGGAAAGCGGCGTCCCGGCTGGTAGGTCTCTAAACCCGAACTCAACCCCTCTCCAACACCCCAAACCACTGACCGCGCGGCAGGAATCGCAGACCGCCTTATTGAGGCGGCGGCACCCTGCGGCTAGTTGTCTATGATGATGATGTCCCCGCCAGCTTCCCACTTGAAGGACTCAACCTGGGAACCCTCGGGTACGTCGAATATCAGCCAGCCGTCCAGCTCGAAGCCTCTCTCCACTGCCTGAGACCCCCGAATAAAGGGAACGTAGACGTTCTTGTTGGCGTGGAAGCCTTCGGTGGGCACACCTGCCTCATAGGTGTTGATGGACTTGAACCTGCCGGTGTCCAGCCGCATTTCCGGCGGAAGTGCTTCGATATCCAGCTGGGCGCGCGTGGCTGCGTGGTTGCCTATCCGCGCGCGAACCACCATGAGCTTGTTCCCTTCGCTGGAGGGTCTGATTACGTAGTCCCCAACCTGTCCGGGGACGGTCATGGTGAGGGTGTTGCCGGTGACGGTAAAGAACTCGGCCTCGCCCAGCATATCCAGCACCCGGGATTCCTGCTCCATGATGCCCGCGGGTTCGGCACACGCCTGTCTGGTTGAACCGACGGCTCCGGCGGAAAAGACGCCGCCAGCGGCGCTGTAGTTGTTGGAGAAGTAGTTGTTGCATCCTGCGTTGCCCCGCAATTCGCCGCCTTCCAGCAGTTCCAACGTCACGTTGACGCCGGATATGGCCGGATCCTGGGAACCCAGTTCGCCCAGGGACTCCAGCGTCCATGACGTGCCGGCAAGGGAGTCGTCATTGCCGCCGGTCTCGCCTCGCTGGAAGACTATCTCCCTGATGGCCTCCGGCTCCTCGGTGAAGGCCACCTCATCTAGAATCACTATCTGCTCCAGGGTGACCTGCAGGATGGCGCCCTGGTAGGTGCGGCCCAGAAAGGCATAGGTGCCTCCGAAACAGGAAGCCGTGAGCAAGGACGCCAGCATGAGACACAGGAAGATAGCGGTTATCTTGACGGGGGTATTCTTCAGATATTTCATAGCGTAGTAGGGTATCACATACCTGTAGCGCTGAGGGAGGGCATCTGGCGCAGTATATTGACCAGATTTGCCAGGGTACTCAGCAGGTAGTCTACCTCCTCTATGGTGTTGTGTTTGCCGAGGGTTATACGCAGGCTTCCACGGGCCAGATCTGCCGACTGTCCAAGGGCAAGAAGCACGTGGGAAGGCTCCAGCGAACCGGAGGAACAGGCGCTGCCGCTGGAGGCGCAGATGCCGGCCATGTCCAGTCCGAGCAGGATGGGCTCGCCCTCCACCCCTTCGAAGGAGAAGTTGACGTTGTTGGGAAGCCTGTTGGTCGGGTGTCCGTTGAGCTTCGCGTTGGGAATAGCCTCGCGGATACCGTCAATGATTCTATCCCGCAGGGCGGCGCAGCGGGCGCTCACCCTCTCCCTTTCGGCGTGGGCGAGTTCCAGGGCCATGGCCATGCCGCAGATGCCTGCCACGTTCTCCGTGCCGGAGCGACGCTCCCTCTCCTGGCTGCCGCCTAGCTGCTGGGGCAGCCACGGGGCGCCCCTGCGGATGAAGAGCAGTCCGACCCCCTTTGGCCCGTAGAATTTGTGGGCAGACAGGCTCAGCATGTCCACTCCCAGCTTTCGCACGTTCAGATCGAGGAACCCCGCGGCCTGCACGGCGTCGGTGTGGACCACGACTGTCCGATCCAGCTCCCGCGCCCGATCCTTCACCGCCCGGGCGATTTCGGGGATGGGCTGGATGCTGCCGACCTCGTTGTTGGCCAGCATCACCGACACCAGGATTGTCTCGTCGGTGACCGCTGCCGCCACCTGCTCAGGGGTGACGAGGCCGTGCTCGTCAACCGGCAGGTAGGTAACGTCGAAGCCGGAGTCCTCCAGGTACTGACAGGTGTGGAGCACGGCGTGGTGCTCGACGGCGGTGGTGATGACGTGGCGTCCCGTGGGCTTTAGGGCGTCGACCACGCCGCGGAGGGCAGCGTTGTCAGACTCGGTTCCGCCGCTGGTGAAGATCACCTCGCTGGTGCGGCAACCGAGAATGCGGGCCACGGTATCGCGGGCGTCGGCGAGAGCCTTCTTGGCCTCCTGGCCGACGGTGTGAATACTGGAGGGATTGCCGAATAGCTGAGTCATGTAGGGCAGCATGAACTCCAGCACACGGCGATCAAGGGGCGTGGTGCCGGCATGGTCCATGTATATGACGTGTTCGGGGGTAGTCATAGCCTTAGAGTCGCAAAACTGGGGAGATATTGTAGCACAGGGCTAAGTTGGAAGTTTGAAGAGAGACTACTTCAGCGACTCCAGCACGTCCAGGTTGTGCATGGCGGCTTTCTGGGTCACGTAGCCGAGGAGTTCTCCATCCTTCATTACCAGCACGACGGGGAAGCGTCGCGACTCTATAAGCTCCATAGCCTGAAGGGCGTCGACGTCGGGCGGGATTACGGGAATGTTCTCCGCCTGCATCATCGTTTCCTCAACGGTTGTCATGGACCATCTATTCCGGGGCACCCGGGAGGCGGCCCGGAAGGTGATCATTCCCAGGACCTGTTCGTCCCGCGTGACGAAATAGACGTCCTGACGGCTCTGGAGGACGTACTCCGTGGCCAGCGTCTCCAGGCTTATGCCGGGCGGTACGGTCTCGATGGCGGTGGACATGAGGTCCTCGGCGTGGAAACCGTCCAGCCGCTTCCGGAGCTTGAACTGGCTCAGGCTTCCGCCTGCGGCCATGGCCAGGAACCAGCCGATGGCCGCCAGCCAGATGCCCTGGAACTCCCTCAGCAAGAGCAGCATTGCCAGCCCGCCGACAATCATCAGTCCGGCTACTATCTGCCCGCCGCGTGCAGCAAGGAAGGTGGACTGCCAGTAGTTGCCGGTTATGCCCCAGATTATTGATCGGAGCACCCGACCTCCGTCCAGGGGGAACCCCGGCAGCAGGTTGAACAGGGCCAGCGAAACGTTGATGAAGGCCAGGGTAATGGCCATCTCACCCAGGTGAACGCTGGCGTCCTTGAACAGCTCGTATGCGCCGTAGAAGGCGGCAGCGAGAATGAAGCTGGACAGGGGGCCAACGCCAGCAATGATGAACTCCACCAGGGGCGTCCGTGCCTCCCTTCCGATATGGGAGATGCCACCGAAGATAAACAGGGTAATCCCTTTGACGGGTATGCCCCGGTTGATGGCTAGGACGCTGTGGGAGAGTTCGTGGATGAGGACGGAAACAAAAAAGAGGATAGACGCGGCGGCGCCCACCAGCCACTGCTCCGCCGTCGACCAGAAAGGGTAGCGGTCTCCCATCCGGTTGGCCAGCAGGAAGGTCACCAGGGCCAGGATGATGAACCAGCTATAGCTGATGTTCAGCGGGATGCCGAAGATTCGGCCAAGGCTTATGTTTCCGCCCATTTTCTTACCCCTGACCGAATGCGCCCGTAGCCCTTGGATTGGCGACAGAGGCAGGCTCACGAACCGCTTCTATAGACTGCCTAATGACGGGGGCGCTGTGAGCAAGGGCGCTGCCGATTAGCTTGTACACCAGCTTGGCGGCGGTGTAAGCGCAGGCGTGGGGGCCTTCGTTGGGACTAAGCTCCACCACGTCGAAACCAACGATGCGGCGATGGTGGGCAACGGCGTCGATTAGCTGCATCAGGTGTCCCCAGCCCATGCCGCCGGGCTCCGGCGTGCCGACTGCGGGCATCAACGATGGATCCAACGCGTCCAGGTCTATGCTGACGTAGACCTCCTCCGTGAGCCGGTCGAGAATGTCGTTGAGTTCAGGCAGCCTGGGTGTTTCTGAGTTCCACAGGAAGGTTCGCAGGTTAGGTGGAGGATTACGGGTGATGACGAACTCCTCCCTGTTGAGGCTGCGAACGCCCACCTGTACCACGGGACAGACTTCCATCAACCGCCGGGCCACGCAGGCGTGGCTGTAGGGTGTGTCCATATAGGTGTCGCGCAGGTCGCCGTGGGCATCCAGGTACAGCACGGAGAGACCAGGGCGGCGATGCTTCATCGCCCGCACTGCCCCCACGGCAACGGTGTGTTCGCCCCCCAGAAGTCCCACCAGTCTACGACCGTCGTCATAGCTTTCGACGGCCTGAGAAACGCGCCGAATCATGGCGTCGGGGCCTGCCATGTGGGGTTCCAGGGCGGCGGTGGTGTGGATGCCCGCCTCTGAGAGGTCCACGTCCAACTCGTGGTCGTAGTCCTCCAGATTGTAGGAGGCGGAGATTATCGCGGCGGGGCCGTACCGTGCGCCCGTACGGTAGGAGGTGGTGCTGTCGTAGGGAACGGGAATTAGGACGGCGGCGGCGGTTTCGAGATCGCTCTGCTCAGGAGTCAGGGCCAGGAAGTTGCTGGGGACCCAGGGGGCCGCTTCGTCGACGGTCATGGCGTCGACTCAGGCATTGGAGGTTCGGACGGCGCCGGAAGCCGCCAGGCCGGGTATGCACATCTGGGGATCGTAGTGCTCAAGACCCCGGTCTATCAGCCACGACTTCACCCGCTGCAGGCCAAAAAGCTGTTGGACCTCCTCCAGGGCCTTCCGGTTGTCGAAGCTCTTGCAGGAGAAAATGTCAATGTTCACGTATCGGCGGTGAGGGAAGGTGTGGACGCTGATGTGGCTTTCGGCAATTACCACGAACCCGGTGATGCCGGAGTCGGCCTCCACGGGCGCGTTGTATCGCAGCACCTTTGGCCGGGTAATCTTGGTCATACCCAGCCGTACGGGGTATTCGTCCAGGAAATTGCGGAGGAAGGACTGGTCCCAAAGCCGTTCAGGGTCGGCGCCGTAACCGTCAATGAGCAGGTGCAACTGGCATCACCATCAAAAAACTGGTATATATGTAGCCGCTCTTAATGTTTGTCAAAGTTGAGTGTTATAGAATATCATTTGCACCGCGTTCCGACAACGGAAATCGTTTTGTGCAATTTTTAAGGAAACGGGGTAGCGGTCTATGGCCGGCATGGTTGAGGTCAACAACCTCACCAAGTATTACGGGAACTTCCCCGCCATCGAAGATGTAAACTTCGAGGTGAAGCGGGGGGAAATCGTCGGATTCCTGGGGCCCAACGGGGCCGGGAAGACCACGACTATGCGGATAATTACCGGTTTCCTGCCCCCCACTTCCGGTACGGCTTCCGTGGCAGGCTACGACTTGGTGGACAAGTCTCGGGAGGCGCGGGCCCACATCGGCTATCTGCCGGAGACGGTGCCCCTCTACACGGATATGACCGTGGAAAGCTACCTTGGCTTCATGGGGACCATCCGCGGGATGGACTCGAAGCGCATCAAGGTCCGCACGGGAGAGGTTATCGACGCCTGCCGGCTGGGTGACTACCGACGCAGCCACATCGGCAAGCTCTCCAAGGGTTTCCGTCAGCGGGTTGGCATCGCCCAGGCCGTGCTTCACGAGCCGGACGTGCTCATCCTGGACGAGCCGACCATAGGCATCGACCCCATCCAGGTAGTGGAGACACGGCAGCTCATCAAGGACCTTTCAGGCAGCCACACGGTGATTCTGAGCACCCACATCCTGCCGGAGGTCAGCATGCTGTGCAACCGGGTGCTGATAATCCACGAAGGGTCCATAGTGGCGGAAGACACGCCCCGCGACCTGGCCAACAAGCTGCAGGGCGTGGAGCGGCTGGAGGCGGAAGTGCAGGGGCCTCCCGCCGAGGTGGCGGAGGCGCTGGTCAAGATCCGGGGAGTGCGGGAAGTCACCATAGCCACCGACAACCCGAACCATAACATCTTCAAGATCCAGGCGCGGCGCGGGCTGGACCTGCGGCCCACCGTTTCCAGGATAATCGTCAACAACGGCTGGTCACTGCTAAACCTTCAGCTGGTGAGCATGAGCCTAGAGGAGATTTTCCTGAAGCTCACCACAGAGGAAGACGTGGCAACATGAGAAACACCCTGGCCATCGCGTGGAAGGAGATACGGGGCTATTTCACCAGCCCCGTTGCCTACGTGGTAGCCCTGATTTTCGTGGCCCTTGCGGGCTATTTCTTCGTGCGCAGCGTGGACTCCATTCTCACCGGGGCTAACTTCCCCGAAGCCAGCATGAGGGAGACTCTGACGCAGATTTCCATATTCATCCTGCCCTGGCTGGCCCCCGTGCTGACCATGAGGCTGCTGGCGGAGGAGCAGAAGATTGGCACCATCGAACTGCTGCTGACTTCGCCGGTGCGCGACTGGGAAGTGGTGCTGGGCAAGTTCTTAGCGGCCATGACCTTCTTCATCGCCACCCTGGCGCTCACCTTCTGGTACGTGCTCATGCTGGAGTGGCGGGGCAACCCGGACATGGGCCCGCTGCTCAGCGGCTACCTGGGGATAATTCTGTACGGCGGGGCAGCCATAGCCGTCGGACTGCTCGCGTCGTCTTTTACCAGCAACCAGATAGTAGCCGCCGTCATGTCGCTGGGCATACTGGTGCTGCTTACCTTCCTGGAGGTGGCCGCAGACCAGGTGACGGGGGTGACCGCGACCATCGTTGGGCAGATGGGCATGACCACCCACTTCGACGACTTTATCCGCGGAGTGATAGACACTGGCAACATCGTCTACTACATCAGCCTGACGGCGGTATTCCTGTTCCTGACCGTCCGGTCCCTGGAGACCCGGCGTTGGAGATAGCTTGAACCGCCGACCGTATGACGAGCAAACGTCCGGCACCGTGCTGGACGCCATTAGGAACGTAGGCAGGGACATCGGGGCCCTCAGCTCCGTTTCCGTCTTCCTAGGAATTTTCAGCGTAGCCCTCAGCCTAGTGCTGCTGGTGCTGGTGCCAGGGTCCCGCATCTTCAGCTACATCCTGCTGGGACTGGGACTGGTGCTCCTCATCACGTCGCTGATTGTCTCCCGCCGCCGGCTGGCCGAGTCCGTCTCGGGCCGGCAGGGGCGCTACGGCGCAAACACCATATTGATGATTCTGGCCTTCGTGGCCATCGTGGCGATTCTGAACTTCGTGGCCTTCGATAATCCAGGGCGGCTGGACGTAACAAGCACAAAGCAGTTCACCCTAGCCCCTCGCACGGTGGAGATTCTGAACAACCTGGAGGAGGATGTGCGGGCCGTCGCCTTCTTCGACAGAAACAACCTGGACCAGGAAGAGAGCCTGGAAGTGGTGGAGAACATGCTCCACGAGTTCGACGTGCGCTCGGACCGGTTCTCCTATGAGTTAGTCAACCTGGACGTGGAACCCACCCGGGCCCGTGACTACGGGGTCAACCAGCACGGACAGGTGGCCTTCGAAGGCGTGGAGTCGGGCGCCGTTGAAGTGGTCCTTGGCTCCCTGTTCATCCCGGGCAACCCCATTGCCGACGAACCGGACCAGTACATCGCCAATCCCCTGCTGGAACAGAACTTTGTGACGCCCCTGCTGCTGGTGACGGGCGAGGAGGAAAGGAGCGTACACTTCCTCGTCGGCCACGGGGAGCGAAACCCCTCGACGCAGACAGAAGAAGGCTACCTGGTGGCGGCGGAAGCGCTCAGGGCTGAAGGATACGAAATCCGCGCTCTGGACCTGCAGACTCAGAACATTGCCCCCCGACAAACGGGCGAGGACGAGGATGAGTCGGTGGACGAAAACGCCGTTTCTCCAACCCTGATTGTGGTTGCCGGGCCGCAGAAGAACCTGCTGCCCGACGAGGAAGAGGCCCTCAGCCAATACATGAAGGACGGGGGAAGGATGCTCCTGCTCCTCGACCCGGAAACCCCAGGGAGCTTCCGGGAGTTCCTGCAGCGGTGGGGACTCACCCTCGGTCAGGGCAACATCATCGACCAGCAGGATTTCATCGGTGAGCACAGAACGCCCTTCATCAGCCAGCACAACCCCAACTACCCCTTCACCCAGGTACTGGGAAGGACTTTCTTCCCCGGCGTCGCGTCCCTGGAGCCTTCCTTCGAGAGGCTGCCCCCGGAAGTGTACGGGGAAAACGACCCGCCCAGCGACCAGGACTGCATCGGCCAGTGGGCCATAGGCGGCCTCCAGGGAATGCTGCTCTGCTATGACGTAGCCACTTTCACCTGGAACGAGCAGCCGTTCCCCCTGATATCCCCGGAGGCGCTGGCCATAACGTCAAGCGGCAGCTGGGTAATCGACGACCCGACCCGGACGGAACCCAACGAAGACGAGGACAGGGCGGGGCCCTTCGTACCCCTGGCCTACGTGAACACCTACGGGCCCATTGGAGAGGAGATTGTCCAGACGGAAGACGTTCCCGACAGGGGTTCCTTCATAGTGGTGGGAGATTCCGACTTCGCCACCAACGAACACTTCAACAGCGCCGACAACGCGGGCCTGTTCCTGAACTCCGCCAACTACCTGGTGGGAGACGTTTCGCTCATCAACATACGGCCCAAGCTCGTGCCGCAGCGGGAGTTGATTGCAACGCCCAACGAGTTCAACGTGATACGATACACAAGCTGGTTCCTGCTCCCCATCCTCATGGCCTTTGCAGGAATCCTGGTATGGTGGGTGCGCCGGTAATTTCCAGGAGTTTCTTATCCATGAAAAGCCAAGATAGGCTCTCGTACAAGGATTGATGTCAGAAACGGTGGTTATTTCCAGGAGAGAAAACACCTATGAGCGCTAGATTTACAATCGTACTGGTGGTCCTTCTCATCCTGATTGGCGGGCTGGTTGCCGTTACCCAGATCCTTCGCGTGGATGATACGACGGACACGCGTCCTTCGAGGCTGTACCGGATTCAGGATGTCACCAACGTGGTTATCACACAGGGCGAAGAGACGATTACCTTCGATAAGCGGGGGAGCACCTGGCACATTGTGGGCGAGGGGGATGAAGAAGACCAGGAGGTAGACATCGGTCGCTGGGGCGGCGTTCCCTCGCTGCTGAGCGGTCCCGCCGTTCAGGAAGACCTGATGGAGACGGAAGAGGAGAGGGCGCTGCTGGGAGACAGGTCCTCCTACGGCCTTGATCCGGTCCGGACCATCATAACTGCCACCTCCGAAAGCGGGCAGGCGGTGGTGATCAACATCGGCGACCTGACGCCCTCTCAGGACGGTTACTACATCTCCGTTGAGGACCCCAGGGACAACCTGTACATCGTCCATAACTCCTGGGTGGACGTGCTGGAACGTCTGCTGGCGGAACCTCCCTACCCGGTTGAGGACGGCTAGGCGGCTGGCGGAAGCGTCAATTCGACGCTAGCGCAACCCGGCCCGTAGCATGGAAACGGTCAAAGGGGAAATCCTCTCCATCGGCACGGAGCTCCTCATGGGGGAGCTTACGGACACCAACTCCGCGTACATCGCCGCCCGCGCGCCCGCCCTCGGCATTACCATCCAGCGCATGTCCCAGGTGGGGGACGACTTGCAAATGCTGGCGGGCGCCTTCGCCGCCGCCCTGGAACGTGCCGACGTGGTGTTCTCCACGGGCGGTCTCGGCCCCACCCAGGACGACCTGACCCGGGAGGCGATTTCTACGGCTCTCGGGGAGGAAATGCAGGTGGACCCAGCCCTGCTGGAGGACCTTAAGGCCTGGTTTCGCTATCGTGGCGCGGACATGCCGCCGCGCAACACCAAGCAGGCGACGCTTATCCCCTCCGCAGAGTCCATACCCAACAACCAGGGCACGGCCCCCGGCTGGTGGGTGGAGCGAGAGGGCAAAATCATCGTCGCCATGCCCGGCCCGCCGGGGGAGATGTACAACATGTGGCAGACCCAGGTTGCGCCGAAGCTCAAGGGCAGGGTGCGCGGCCAGGTGATTATCACCCGAAACATCAAGACCACGGACCTGGCGGAGGCCGACGTAGCGGAGCGCATCGCTCAATTCGCGGAGTCGGAGAACCCCTACCTTGGAATCTACGCCAAGCACGACGGCATACACCTACGGATAATCGGCCGTGGCGCGTCGGACGAAGAAGCGCGAACGCTGATGGCGCCGGTGGAGTCGGGCATCCTGCAGATTATGGGGCCACACGTGTGGGGGTTCGACGACGATTCGCCTGAGGGGGCGCTCGCCCAGGCGCTTACGGAATCGGGCCTCACGGTGGCGACCATGGAGTCGTGCACCGGCGGGCTGATGGCAAGCACGATAACGGACGTGCCGGGGAGTTCCAGCTACTTCCGCGGCGGCATCGTCTCCTACAGCAACGAGGCCAAGATTGCCAACGGGGTACCCGCCGAGACGATTCGCGACCACGGCGCCATCAGCCCCGAGACGGCGGCAGCAATGGCCAAAGCGGCGCGCCTGTCGTTAGGAGCGGACGTGGGGGTGGGAGTGACGGGAGTGGCGGGACCGTCGGAGCAGGAAGGCAAAGCGGTGGGCACGGTGTGCATCGCCTTGGCAGCAGAGGGAGTGGTGAAGCCGGTGGCGCTGCGACTGCCGCCACGTCGGGCGGTGGTCAAGTACCGCTCCGTGACAACGGCGCTGGTGGAGCTAACCCGCTTGGTACGGGGGCTTTCTTCCAGCCGATACTAGCTTAACTCCATCCGTAGTTTCGCTTCACACCAGAACAATCGGTATCTACCTGTTCCATGGTGGGTGTAGGGTTGCTATCAATTCTCTTTCGATGGACACCCTATCGAGTACATCTCCTTCTATGAGCCGGAACCAGAGGTCGAGGTCAAGTGAGATATTGACGCCTTGGAGGATCAGGTTGTTTATCCGACAATTGGTATCCTGACCACCCTTGAAACAGGCCCGCGGAGAGATATGCCCGTAGCCCATCGGCCCCCAACGTCTCCTCATGTCTTTGCACTCGCCAACGTAGAGCGGACGGTCTCCATGTGCCAGAACGTAGACACCAGCCTGTCCCCACTCTCTTCTTTTGGCGATACTAAATCGGCAAAATGGGCCGTGGCCGTACCGGTTCAGAGGCAGGTTATCTCTGTTTTCGTATCGGGATTGCGGCATATATTCAACGACGTTGCCGTTGCCGTCGCACTCAGGTTGGATGCGGCCGACTCTGGCGAAAGAGAGTCCCCCAAATTCGCGCTCCTTGGCAATGATCTCGTTCCATATATGTGTTGTCTTTATCGGCGACGCCTGTACTGAGCCAAGAAGATCGCATCGTCTTCCAGTCTGGTCAGAAGTTTTTTGTGGATTGCAGGCGGACGGTGTCCACCTTGGAGATTCCAAGGTGGATTGAGATCGCTAGTTAATTGCGTCTTGGCCACGCGTCGTTTGGCACGGTCGTCAACTGGATGGAACCATAGGGATATTTCTCTTACCTGACTAATCTCGTTGAAAATGGCCGTGTTGATACGGCAATGAGTCTGTTGCCCTCCCTTTTTTCGGACTGCCGAGGGGCTAATACGGCCAACCTGGTTCCAAATTGCCGCCAGGTTAGCGCACCCACCTACATAACGGGCCACATCACCGCCAGCGACGATGTAGACACCACCCTTACGCCATTGGCCCTCTTGGGCAATTCGGAATTGGCAGAAGGGACCTCTTCCATATCGGTGAAATGGAGTGTCACTTGTCAACGGAATGGTGATTTCCACCACCCGACCATGGGCATCCCGCTCTGGGCAGATTATCCCAACTCGGACAAAAGGAATTCCAGCGAATTCCCGCTGCACGTCAGCCAATTGGTGCGTTCAGCTCGATCGTAGTCTAGTTCAGCCGGCCGTTGGCGAGCATTTCCGCCCTGTTGACGATTAGCTCCGTCGCCAGTTCAGGGTGCAGCGACTGGGTGTTGAGCGACAGACTGTAGAGGGAGGGGTTGTCCGGGTTGGTGTCGAAGAATTTGCGGTAGAAGCGTTGCCGTGCCGCGTCCGTCTCCCGGGTGAACCTGGCGGCCTCCACGGCGGTGAAGTTGTGCTTGCGCATGTTGCGTATGACCCGGGTGCCGAAGGGCGCCGCCAGGCCGATGTGCAAGGCGTTGGGGAAGTGCTTCAGGATGGAGCAGCCGCCACGACCCACAAGTACCAGATTGTCCGACAATGCCATCTCCTCCAGCGCGTCGCCAATGGCGCGGATGAACCGCTGGTCGTCCACGAACTTGGGGGGAATGCGCGCGATCCGCGCCAGCTCCTCGTCAATCTCCTTGGAGTGCCCGAGGAAGGCGAAGCCCTCCCAGGGGTTCACGTATACGGAGTTCCTGGAATAGGCGTCCACCCAACGCTCGAAGAACCGTTGCAGCTTCTGCCTGATGCCGATGGAGGGGTAGTGCTCGCGACCGGCCCGGCCCACGAATTCGCCAATGGGCGCCTGGGCCTTCTCTGCCGCTTTCCTGAGCAGCAGCCGGTCGATGTAGTTGGCGTTCAGCGCTTCTGCGACACGAATGCCAACTTCACTGCTTCCACTGCCTCGATATCCGTCGATGGTTACGATGGCCATGAGGCCCTCCCTCCCGTCGGAAAGCCGACGCTTTGTTATCCGATGCTATAGTCGGATTATAGGTGGGAAAATTTGGATGCGTCAAGACAACGAGCCTGAGGGCGGAGGAGCAAGCGGGTCGTGGAAGACGGGTCCCCGCCTTCGTTAGGACACGACAGAACTAGATGGTGAGCTTGCGGTATAGCTGGGGCAAGCGCTGGGGGAGGGTCCAGATGTCCTCCAGCACCTCATAGCTCATGTCGCCGCACATGGCCTTCAGGTAGTCGTGGCCCGACTTGTCTACCGTCAGGCAGAATGGCGTGATGTCCAGCCTCTTCGCCTCCACCAGCGCCATGTGGGTGTCGTGGACGGCGTACTCTTTCTCCACGCCCTCGCGGCTGTAGCCCCTGTCCTGGGGCCTCCCGTCGCTGATAAGGAAGAGTATCTTGGTCTTGGCGTCCTGTTTTTCCAACTTTGAGGTGGCGTGGCGGATGGCGGGCCCCATGCGGGTGGCATGGAGGGGGCTTATCTTGTCAATGCGACGCTTCACCACGTCGGATAGATGCTCTTCCACGTCCTTGATAACGTAGAACTCGACGTTCTCGCGGCCATAGCCTGAGAAACCGTAGATGCCGTATATGTCGCCGATCGACTCCAAGGCCTGAAGGAGTAGGGCCACGCCTTCCTTCTCTAGGTCGATGATGCGCTTGTAGTGGCGGCGCACCAGACCTTCCCGGCGAGAGCGCAGCCACATCATGTACTCCACCGGGTCTTCCGGCGCATTCTGGTCGCCCAGGGATGGACGGCCTTCGTCGATGGCTTCGGCGGTGGAGGCGCTCATGTCCAGAAGAAAGACAACGGCCACGTCCCGTTCCTGCTTGTTGCGGAACCAGTAGACCTTCTCGGAGGGGGTGATGCCGGAGCGACGGTCTATCATCGCCTCAATGGAGGCGTCCAGGTCGAACTCATCTCCGTCGGGCTGGCGCCGCACCTTGCGGAAGCTTTCGGGGATGACAAGCTCAAACTGTCGGCGAACGTCGCTGACCAGTCCGGCGTAGTTACGCATGGTGTCACCGAAGAACTGCAGGTCGCCCTGGTCGACGGTCTTCTCGCGGACAATGCACCACTTGGGTTTGTAGTCGGCGGCGCGGAAGTCCCATTCGTCGTATACGTAGGTCTTGGGCTCACGGGCCTCCAGTTCCCCGCCCTGCTCGTCCACGTGGACCATGGGGCCGTAGCCCTGTCCGGCTGTGGGCATCGGAGAGGTGGCGCCGGCTTCCTTCATCAGGTTCTGGGCAAACTCGGCCATGGCCTCTTCGCCTTCTCCCTGTTCGTCGCCGTACTCCGCGCTATCCCGCAGCATCTGTTCCAGCATATCCTGGGTGAGTTCGCCGGAGCCTTCGGCGTCCTTGGGCATGTCGCCTGAGCGCATGCGGTTCAGGGTCTGCACCAGTTCCGGCTTGAAGTCGCCTCGGAAGTCCACGTCCTCCGGTGACTCGTAAGGCTCCTGGTCGTCGGACCCCTCGGCCTCGGTGGGTGGGCCCATCTCCTTCAGCACTTCAGCCAGTTCGTCCTCGGAGAACTCCTCGTCGGCGTCGAAGTCCTGGTTCTCCCACTCCTCCTCTTCCTCCTGCTCGTTGGGAATGCGGGAGAGAATGTCGTAGGCGCGTAGAGTGGCCTCGGCGGTGTCTTCGACGGTGGCGTCGGAGTTTAGGAGGCGGCGCTGGAGCTTGGCGAGCACCCGAACGGCCTTGGCGTAGCGCTTGGGGGTGGGCAGGCTGCGGTACTGCTCTAGGCTGAAACGGACCAGCATCTCCACCAGGGCCTGACGAAGGGGCATCTCCACAATAGTCGGGCGCTCTTCCAGGGCGTCCTGCTGGACGCGGTTGTAGAAGCGCTTCATGCCGGGATATTCGACCTTCACGCGGAAGTCCAGCCGGCCTCCTTCCAGAATGGTGAACAGGTCCAGGGCAAGCTTCCTGTCGGCCAGAAGGGAGAAGCAACGAGTGATGTCCGTAACCCAGCTGGATTCGGCGCCGCGACCGTAGGCCTTCATCTCCTCGTCTTCCTTCACCTGCGAAATCAACGCCTCTTCCCGGGTGATGCGGGTGTCTTCGAACAGGGCGGAGGGACGCTCAAATTGGAACTGGAAGCTGCCGAACTCCAAGTGGGCCACCTGGTGCGTGGAGACAACCTTGAACCAGCCGAAGTTTTCATCCTTGCTGGGGTAGCGGTCGATTATCAGGGGAAGAAAGACCTTGGTGCCCTCGGTGGTGGCGTGCCCTTCGGAGACCCAGCCGATGCTCTTCCCCACCAGTTGACTGCTTTCGGTGATCTCCATGTCAGCGCCAGAGAGAGCGCGGCAATAGAGCATGAGAATGCCCTTGACCCGCTCCAGTTCCAGGCTGGAGGAGAGACTGTCGATGACTGCCTCGGAAGTGGAGGATTCCACCTTGAAGTAGGCCAGTCCGCCCTCCGGGTTCTCGTGCATGAGGCGTACGCCTTGGTCGAACCAGGCGTCGAGCTGGGGCAGGGTGATGCGCGCCAGGACGGATTCCAGGCTGTTGAGCAGGGCGTGGACAGCGGCAGGCGAAACGACCATGAGGGAGTCGCACAGATCCAACACGTGCTGCTGGGCCTGGGGACGAATCTTGCCCAGGGCCGCGGAGCCGCTTACCAGAAATGCGGAGATATCCCGGGAGCCTTCCCGGGCCAGATGGTCCGCCAGCCGCAGGAACCGGCTGCGTTGACTCTCCTCTATCTGCGGAAGGGCGCGGCCAACCACCTGGAAGCAGGCCTTCACCTCGCGCCAGCCGCTGCCGGTGAGGGTGCGGCATAGGGCGAGGAAGGGTTCCCGCTCACGGGACATCCGGGGCAGGACTTCGCTGCCCATGACGAGACATTCGGTGGCCACGTCGTAGGACTTGGAGGAGAGGGTCTCTATCAGGTTGGCGCAGACCTCCACGTCCCAGAAAGAGAGGTTCTTCACCAACGTCGGGCTGGTCTCGAAGAACTTGGCCGCCAGAGTGCTGGACTTCCAGGTGCCCTTGTACAGGCTGCGGCCCAGGCCGGCCCACCGGGCGATGTGCTGGGGCCGAAGGTCGGCAACAATGGCGGGGGACGCGCGGAAGTATGAAACGGCCAGGGTGGGAGAGTCCTGGGAAAGATACGCCCCGCAGCGGGTCCACTGCGTGAAGGAAGCAAAAGACAGGTACTTGGCGACTTCACCACAGGCCTTCAGATACTCGATTCCCGCTTCCCATGACCGCGGTGTGCGGGTGGAGATGGCCAGGGACTCCCTTGCCCAGGAGGCCATCTCGTCTTCCTTGAAGATGAAGCTAAGGGTCTCCTCGGTCTTCTGAAACTCCTCCTGGAAGGAGAGGGGCAGCTTCTCCAACTCCTCCTGGTGCACCATCGACGGATTGCCGCGCTCCATCTCAAGCCCTCCCGTTCAGATGGACCTGGTCCACCACGTCCAGGAATTCCCGGACGACTTTGGCCGTGGCCCCGTAGATGATGTGCGGGCCGTAGGCATAGGAGTGGGCGGTGGTCAGCCCGCCGTCCTGCCAGCGGGCCTCCTCCCGCCAGTTGGCGGGGTCCTGCAGGGCATCCAGAGGCACGTCCACAACTTCGTCGACCTCTTGAGGGTTGGGACGGTAGATGTAGGGCTGGGGTATGGTACCCACGAATACCTTCATGGCGTAGCCTGTGCGGGTGGGCGTGTCGTTCAGCCGGCCCAGAATGGTGACGTCGTCCGGGTTGATGTTTTCCTCTTCGTGGGCTTCCCTCAGGGCCGTTGCCAGCAGGTTCTCGTCCTGGGGCTTGGGTTTCCCACCGGGGAAGCATGCCTCGCCCGCGTGGCTCTTCAGATGGCGGGAGCGTTTCTGAACGTGAACGTAATATTGTCCGTTACGGGGGAAGACGAGGAGAAGCACGGCGGCGGGCCGAACGTCATGCCCGTTCATGGATACGGGCGTCCGCTCAGCTAGGATCGATTCCAGTTCTGTTAGCAGGTTGTCATTCACAGGGGTCTCTATTCAAAGATGGATGAGACCACCTCTTGAATGCTCCTTTGCAGTTCGTGGTCGTCGGTGATGCCCCATACCACCGCCACGTGGCATGCGCGACGGGCCGTGATGCCGTGGGCCATCAGCTTGCCGGCGTATATGAGTACGCGGGTGCTCGCCCCTTCCTTCAGCCCGTGGTCGTGCAGGTTGCGGATCTTCTCTCCCAGCTTGGCGAGGGCAAGGGACTGCTCTTCCGTGCAGTCCGACTCCTGCTTGATGATCTTTGCCTCTTCCTCCGCCGGAGGGGGGCTGAATTCGATGGCGATGAAGCGCTGACGCGTGCTCTCCTTCAGGTCTTTCAATGCGCTCTGGTAACCCGGGTTGTAGGAGATTACAAGTTGGAAGCCCTTCTTGGCCTCCAGCACTAGCCCCTGCTTCTCCACGGGCAGCACGCGCCGGTGGTCCGCCAGGGGGTGGATGAGCACCGTGGTGTCCTTGCGGGCCTCGACGATTTCGTCCAGGTAGCAGATGGCGCCCGACTTGACGGCGCGGGTCAGGGGGCCGTCTATCCAGCGGGTGCCTTCGGCGTCCAGCAGGTAGCGTCCCACTAGGTCGCTGGCAGTGAGGTCTTCGTGGCAGGCGATGGTTATGAGGGGGATGACCCGATCGCTGTCTCCGTTGGCGCCCGCGGCGGGATTGGCGCTCACCTTCACCACGGGCCTGCTGAGCTTCCAAGCCATGTACTCAACAAAGCGGGTCTTGCCGGTACCCGTGGGGCCCTTGAGAAGGATGGGGACGTTGGCGGCATAGGCGGCTTCGAAGAGCTCCACCTCATCCCTGACGGGAAGGTAGAATGGCTCCTGCTCCACCACGTATTCCTCGATGGTGAACTGGTTGTAAAGGGAGTTCGAGATGTTGGCCATTTCTATTCGGCGCTTTCCTTAATTCGGCGTCGCCACAGAGTTTGTACCCTGTCACGCAGAGCCTCCGGTGTGGAGGCGTTTTCTATGGGAATGTATCCTTCCTTGAGCCGTTCCTCAAAGGGAATCTGGGCATCTATCCTGCGATCTATCTCATCCGTGGTCAGACCGTCCCTGAGTTTCAGCCGCTGGTGGATTAATTCCCTGGGGGCATGGGTAACCCAGACCTCGTCTACCAGGCAATCCCATCCGGCCTCCACCAGTACGGCGGCTTCAAGCACTATTTTATCAGTTTCTTGCTTGAGAAGGTTGTCTATCTGTCTTTGGGCCAGTATCGCAATCTGCGGCCATACGATGGCATCCAGCCTGGTCTTGGCGCTGGGACTGGAGAAGACTATCCGACCCAGCCGCTTCCTGTCTATCTCTCCTTCAGGGCCTACGACCTCCGGGCCGAAGGCCTCCACAATCTGCTGCCAGGTTTCCGTGTTCGGCTCGTAAGCCTGATGTCCCAGGAGATCGGCGTTGACGACCACAGCGCCCAGTTCTTCCAGAATGCGGGCCACCCGGCTCTTGCCTGTGCCGATACCCCCGGTGAGTCCAATTACCCGCATGTTTCGAGACGAACGGAAACCCACGGTATTCTAGCAACAGCCCAGAAAGGGGTCAAGGTAAAGGGCGGGAAGCCTGCATTACAGCCCCAACTCCAGATGTGAATATGCAGACATGCCGGCGTACTCCGCGTCTTCCCCCAGTTCCTCCTCTATGCGAAGAAGCCTGTTGTACTTGGCCAGACGCTCGGAACGACAGGGGGCGCCGGCTTTTATCTGTCCCGCGCCCAGGGCCACTGCCAGGTCCGCGATAGTCGTGTCTTCCGTCTCGCCCGAACGGTGGCTCACCACCGCGCCCCATCCCGCCTTGCGCGTCTCTTCGAAGGCCTCGACGGTCTCGGTTACTGTGCCCGCCTGGTTCAGCTTGAGAAGCACCGCGTTGCTGGCATTCAGCTGTATCCCCCGGCGAATACGGTTGCGGTTGGTGGTATAGAGGTCGTCCCCCACCAGCTGCACCGAGCGGCCCAGAGAGTCGCAGAGTCCCCGCCATCCCGGCCAGTCGTCCTCTCCCAGCCCGTCTTCGATGCTGATGATGTGGAACTCGCGGCTCCAGCCCCGGTAGAAGTCCGTCAGCGCCTCGGCGTTCAGGCTGATGTTGTCCCGCCGAAGATGGTATCTCCCGTCTTCCATGAATTCGGTAGCGGCGGGGTCCAGGGCCAGGAAGCAGTCCTCACCCAGTACGTATCCGGCTCTTTCTACTGCAAGGGCCACCAACTCCAGCGCCGACCGGTTGGACGGAAGCCCGGGAGCGAAGCCGCCCTCGTCGCCCACCTGGGTGCTGAGTCCCCGACCGCTGATGATGGCCTTCAAAGCCTGGTAGATTTCGGCCCCGGCTCTCACGGCCTCCCGGAAGCTGGGAGCACCGGCGGGCACAACCATGATTTCCTGCACGTCTATGGAGTCGGAAGCGTGGGCGCCGCCGTTCAGTATGTTGAACATGGGCACCGGCAGCATGACCTTCTCGCCCAACGCCAGGTATCGATAGAGAGGCATACCCCTGGAAACAGCGGCGGCGTGGGCAACGGCCAGGGACGCGGCAAGCATGGCGTTGGCCCCCAGGTTGGCCTTGTTGGGGGTGCCGTCCAGTTCCAGCAGCAGGCCGTCCACATTGGACTGGCTGAAGGGTGAACGACCTCGCAGCGCAGGGGCTATGCGACTATGAATGTTGTTGACGGCCTTGAGGACGCCCCGTCCTCCGAACCGGTGGGAGTCGTTGTCCCGCAGCTCAAGGGCTTCGTGGGTACCCACACTTGTCCCCGATGGCACGGCGGCTACCCCCACGGAACCGTCGGTCAGGCGAGCTTCAGCCTCCACCGTGGGACTGCCGCGAGAGTCCAGAATCTCCCGCGCCCGGATGTCGGCTATGAGGGTCAAGTTCGTCTTTGAGGGTTGATGGGCTGCGTTTCTCTTGCCTTGGCTGCCGCTATGGCCTTGGCGACGGCATCCACCGGGCCCGTGGCGCGAATGATAGGGTCTTCTACGTCGCCTTCGGACTCATTTGAGAAGCTCCAGGTGTCCAGCCCGATGACCGGGATGTCTTCTGCGAGGGCGTGGCCGATCTCCGACATTGTCCCGAAGGAGCCGTCAATGGCGATGACTGCGCGTCCTGTCTTCACAACGACCATGTTGCGAGCGTACATAATGCCGGTGCAGATAGGCAGGTCCACGTAGGGATTGGCGGCTTCCGGGTCGTCGCCGGGGAGGATGCCAATGGTCAGCCCTCCCTCGGACTTCGCGCCTTTGCAGACGGCCTCCATGACTCCGATAAGGCCGCCGCAGGCAACCGCCGCACCATTTCGGGCCAGTTCCTGTCCTACTTCTTCAGCGTACCGGCGAGCTTGGGGGGATGGGTAGCGACCACCGATGACGGAAATGATGAGGGGCCTGCGGGCGGTTTCCATGATGTTCAGCCTCAACCTTCAGGGTAGGCAGATTATACCAAATCCGATTGTGGGAGGACGGTTCCCTGGGAATCTAGAACAGTTTTGGCTGAGGTGTGTATGGTTGAATGACTTTGAAGTCTAGGACTTGCGACCATCTGAAGAGTTGGGAATCATAGGGGTGAAACTCATCGACAGTATGACCTCGATCCAATAGCCATTTGGCGGTCGCTAAGTGGATGGCATCCAGGGGTTTCAAGCTCCAACCTTGTGTCATTGCCCCTCTGATGAGATCCCTGGCAGCGTTTGCTATGCCATCATGAAACTCGACAATGACCACCGCGTCCGGATCATTCCAGAGGGCTTCGATCCGCTGCTCCGTCTCTGGATCAAGAGCTTTCTTGGTTTGCTCAGTTGCCGAGAATGCCACTTCAACCTTTGAGAGGGCAGACGTGTACAAGCGGAGGTCGCCGCTTTCACTGCAACTTGCATCCAACAGAGAATCCAAAACTGACAAACGGTCCGGTACTGCGTTGATGTAAGAAAGCCAGCAGTTGGCATCCCAATAGATTGCCTTGCGGCTGTCAGGCATCTCTCAGTTGGCGTATGATTTCTTCGGGCAGTTTGTCTTCGCTATCCCACGGCACGGCTCCTCTGGCCAGTCGATGAGAGCCTGGAGCAAACTCTTCCAGAATCTCCACGTCGAGTATCTGTCGTAGTGTCAGAGGCCTCCCGGACGGCATTTCCCGAGAGATATTTCCACTTACTCGGGCTCGCCGTCCCCAAGCCTCACGCATAAGTTCCTCTTGACCCTCACGCAAATAACAACCGACGGCCCGATCATGTACGGCATCGTACAGATTGAATCTCAGCCCGCCCCGATTGCTCAAGGTTTGGATTCTACCGGTAATGGCTCCTACGCTCTTGGATAGACTTTGTTTTGGTGTGCGTCCGTTGCCATAGATAGTGTAATCATCTTCCGGGGTCTCGAGCCGAACGTATTCTACGGCTTGTGCTAGATTTCTGACTGCATCGGCAGCTTTGTCTACGCGTGTGCCGTAATTCAATTGCTCCTTGCGTTCTAGGCGACCGCCGATTTCAGCGTAGTCGTTTACGACACGCTCTACTATTGCAGGGTTGTCGCACTCGCCACGAAGGGTCGCAACGGCGCTGCCGGACTGTAGATCGTCGACAAGCCACGCGACCTCATCAGAACCAGTAAGGGCGGAAATGAGTCGCCGCAGTGCGCTGATTCCTTCAGCCAACTTCTGGATATCAACTCGCCCACCGAGAGCAAATGTGACTGTATTTCTAGCCATTTTCGTCACCTAAGCACCTTTCTGTGACATGCAGAAAGGCCGCTTTCGAGCATTAGTTTAGATGCAACGGGTACAACTAGCAAGTTGTCCCAACCGCCATTGGGGGCTTGGGAAGAAGTGGGTTAGGCGCGGAGAGAGCCTAGAAGGGTGGACGCTAGCTTGCGCCCAGCAGTGCGCCCGTGGCGGCCTTGATGGCCTCCAGCAGCGGGAAGGGGTACACGCCCACGAAGATCACGCCGAGGGTCAGCGCCGCCAGCACCGTCACAATCAGCGTGGAGGGCTTTCCGCGAGCAGCCGGTTCGTCGTAGGCAGATGACTCTTCTTCCGTCTCTTCCATCGCCCAGGCCGGCGCCGGCTCGATGTACATCTGCCGCACAACCATCAGGTAGTAGTACAACGATATCAGGCTGCTGAGCATGGCCACGCCGGAGAGCCACAGCAGGCCCTGGGTGGCGGCGGCGGTGAACAGGTAGAACTTGATGGTGAAACCCGCAAAGAAGGGCAGCCCGCCCAGGGAGAACAGTCCTATAGCCATCGCTGCGGCGAGGAAGGGATGGCTGTCCGCCAACCCGCCCAGGTCGGCAATGTCGTCGCGGCCCGTCACGTTAAAGAAGGCTATCAGCGCGGTGAAGACGGCCATGCTGGTCACGGCGTATCCCACCATGTATAGGATCAACGACTCTGCGCCGATGTGCGAAAGGGCAGCGATGCCCAGAAGCATGAATCCCACGTGGCCGACACTGGAGTACGCCAGCAGCCGCTTCATGTTTCGCTGGGCGATGGCAACCACGTTGCCCAGAATCATTGTTATGGCCGCCAGCACCGCCACCAGCAGTTGCCACTGGTCGATGGTGGGCATGAAGGCTTCGCCGAACAACCTCAGTAGCAGCGCGAAGGCCGCGACTTTCGAGCCCACGGAGAGGAACGCCGTCACAGGCAGTGGTGCGCCCTCGTAGGTGTCGGGCGCCCACATGTGGAAGGGCACGGCGGCAACCTTGAAGCCCAGTCCCACCAGCACCAGCGCAAGTCCAACCCAGAGGGTGGGCGACACGGCGTCGGCGTTCGCCATCGCGGTCGTCAGAGCGGCGGCTATCTCGTCGTAGCGGGTGACGCCCACCGCGCCGTACAGCAAGCTCACGCCGTACAGCAGTATGGCGGAGGAGAAGGCGCCGATGAGGATGTACTTTATTCCGGCCTCGTTGGACTTGGGGTTGTTACGTCCGTAGGCGACCATGATGTAGAAGCTGAAGCTCATCAGCTCCAGCGCAATGTAGGCCGTCAGCAGCTCCACTGAGGCGGCCATAACGGACATCCCCAGCACAGCGAACAGCACAATGGCGTAGAACTCGCCGGGGCTGCGGAAGTGCTTCTTCACGAAGTCGAGGGAAGCAAGAATCACCACGCCGCCCAGCACGTAGAAGAACGCCTTGAACAGCAGCGAGTAGGCGTCCGTCTTCATCAGGCCGCCGTAGAGGGAGATGTCCTTGTCCCACAGCATGACCAGCGCAAGGACCAGCAGCCCCGCAAGGCCCGCCACGCTGAGCCATGCCAGCAGGTGCTTCCGTCCCGCGGGCAGGAACAGGTCGATGCCCAGCACCACCAGCGCCAGCGACGCTAGCAGAAACTCCGGCAGCAGTAGATGTAGATTCTCGGTCATACGCCTGGGAACCTGCTCAAGAGTTCAGCGACTCCGCTGTTGATTACGTCCATCAACGGCAGCGGCCATACGCCTACGAAAATCAGGATGAACACGAGCATGGCCGCTGCGCTCATCTCGATGCGGCCACCGTCGCTCAGGTGCTCCCACTTTTCATCCATGGGACCGAAGAATGCCCGCGCCAGCAGCCGCAGGATGTACACGGCGGTTATCGCCGCGCCAATCACCCCGAGCACGGCCAGGTACCAGTATTCCTGGAAGGCGCCCATAAAGATCAGCACCTCGGCGACGAAGCCGCTCAGGCCGGGTAGTCCCAACGACGTCAGACCCGCTACGGCAAAGAAGGTCACCGTCAAGCCCATCCGCTTGGACAAGCCGCCGAGAACGGTAATGTCCCGCGTGTGGGTCTTCTCGTAGATGATGCCTACGACGGCGAAGAAGAGGGCCGTCATTATTCCGTGGGAGAACATCTGCAGCACCGCACCGCCCAGACCCAGCGGATGCAGCGTTGCGATTCCCATGAGCACCAGCCCCATGTGGCTGACGCTGGAATACCCTACGACGTACTTCAGGTCCCTCTGCGATAGCGCCGAGATTGCGCCGTAGATGACGTTCACCGTACCCAGGCCGATGAGCACCGGCATCCACGCCTCCGCGCCCTCAGGCAGCAGCGTCATGCCGACGCGGATGATACCGTAGGCGCCCAGCTTCATAAGCACCCCGGCGTGGACCATGCTCACCGCCGTAGGCGCGGCTACGTGGCCGTCGGGTGACCAGGTATGGAAGGGCCACAGGCCCGCCAGCACGCCGAATCCCACCATGAAGAAGGGGAAAAAGAGCAGCTGGAAGTTCCGGCTAAAGGCCCCGTCTTCGCCCAGGGTCTCCAGAAGCTCCAGCGAGAACCCCGCCTGCGCCGTCGCACCGTCGCCCAGGAAGTCGCTGGCGGCCACGTACAGGGCAATGATGCCAATCCACACCAGCACGCTGCCCGCAACCAGGTACAGGGTCAGCTTCATAGCCCCGTATTCCTTGGTGCGAAGGAAGTTGCCGAAGTCGGTGCTGCTTCCCCAGATGCCAATCAGCGGGAACATCGGCAGCACTGCAAGCTCATAGAAGAAGAACAGGAAGAACAGGTCCCGGACGACGAATACTCCAAAGACTCCCGCCACCAGGAACATGAACAGGACAAAGAAATCCTTGGAGCGCGGGGCCACGTTCCATGACACCAAAACCCCTGCGAACATGACGATGCCCGTCAGCAGCACCATGGGCGCGGAGATGCCGTCAATGCCCACGCTGAAATCAATGTTCATGGGGTCGTCCAGCCACCGCCAGGCGTTGACGAACTGGTAGCCACCCTCGCCGTAGTCGTACATGGCGAAGATTACGATAGTCAGGGCAAGGGTCAACGCTCCTGCAAGGGCCGCCAGGCTCTTGATGGCCATGGTCTGGCTGCGCGGCATAAACACCAGCAGCGTACCCGCTCCGACGGGCAGCAGGATGGTCAGCAGCAGCGCGATACTCTTGAAATCAGCCATCGGTCTAGCCGCCTGCCCCTATCGTCCACCATGCCACGGCCAGCCCCACCGCCCCCAGCGCCATCACCAGGGCGTAGTTGTAGACCCGTCCTGTCACGTGACGGCGCAGGCTGAAGGATGAGCGTTTCACCGAGTTGGCCGGGCCGTCCACGCCCGTGTCGTTCACCACCACCCTGTCGAAGAGCGCGATGATGGCGGAGAAGACCAGCACCACCCGGTCTATGGTCCACTGGTACACGTTGTCGAAGAAATATCCCCTCTCCGCAAGGGCGGGGAAGGGCGTCGTCAATGACTTCAGGGTTGAAAGATATGGCTTGCCCTTCAGGTAAGACGCCCATGCCAGGTACACGGCCAGCAGGGCCAGCGCCAGCGACCCGACGGCCAAAACAGCGTTGAATTCAAACCCGTGGGCCTTGTCGAAGAACAGGAAGGAGCCGATGCCCTCGAATCCGCCGCCCCACTCCAGGGCGATGAAGCCGAAGCCCGCCGCCAGTATCGCCAAAAGGGACATCGGCACCGCCATGGACGCGGGCGCTTCGTGGGCGTTCCGGTTCTCTTCCTTCAGTTCGCCCCTGAACGCGATGAAGTACGCCCTCGCCATGTACAGGGCGCTGAGGAACACGGCCAGCAGGGTGAATACCAGGAATAGCCAGTGGCGGTGCTCCAGTACGGCCAGCAGAATTTCGTCCTTGCTCCAGAATCCGGCGAAGATGGGTATGCCCGCCAGCGACAACGCTCCAATGGCGAAGGTAAAGGATGTCAGCGGCATCACCTTGGCCAGCCCGCCCATCTTGCGGATGTCCGTCTGGTCGGCCCCGTGCATCACGCTGCCCGCCCCAAGGAACAGCAGCGCCTTGGAGAATCCGTGGGCCATCAGGTGGAATATGGCGGCCGTATACCCGAAGGCCCCCAGCGACAGCATCATCAGTCCCAGGTGGCTCACAGTGGAGTAGGCCAGAATCCGTTTCAGGTCCGTGGCGGCCAGCGCCATCGTCGCCGTCAGCAGCGTGGTCGCCAGTCCAACTATCGCCACCACCAGCAGCGCGTCGGGCGCCGCCTCGAAGAGGGGGAAGGTCCGCGCCACCAGGAACACTCCCGCAACAACCATCGTCGCTGCATGGATAAGGGCGCTGACGGGCGTCGGGCCTTCCATGGCGTCGGGCAGCCACACGTGGAAGGGTATCTGGGCCGACTTGCCCATCGCTCCCACGAACAACAGCAGCGCTGAAGTCAACGCCGTGCCGCTGGAGAGCAGGCTGTCCTCGCCTGCCATCAGCAGTTCCGCCTGGTGGAAGGTCTCAGTTATGCTGAAGGTGCCTATCTCCCTGAACAGGAGCAGAATGCCCACCAGCAGCGCCACGTCGGCCAGGCGGGTGGTGACAAAGGCCTTCTTGGCCGCCTCCGCCGCCGAGCGTTTCTCATACCAGAATCCGATGAGCAGGTAGGAGCAGAGGCCCACCAGCTCCCACGCCACGTAAAGCAGCAGGAAGTTGTCCGCCAGCACCAGCGCAAGCATGGAGGCGGCGAACAGCGAATGCAGGGCAAAGTACCAGCCGTAGCGGGGGTCGCCCTTCATATAGCCGATGGAATATATCTGGATCATCATCGCCACGAAGGTAACGAGACCCAGCATTACCACCGTCAGCGGGTCGACGATAATGCCCCAGGTCAGGGTTGCGCTTCCCGCCTGGAACCATTTCTGGGTGAAGACGTCCAGCCCCGTCGCTCCCTGATCTATCCTGTCGATGGCGACGAACCAGAAAATTACGAAGCCGGCGGCAATGGCCAGGATGGCCAGGTACGATCCCTTGCCCGGAAGGTATCGCCCGAAAATGGCGATAATCGGAAAGGCGATGAAGCACAGCGCCGGGATTAGCCAGGCCCACTCCATAGTCGGCATGGCCTAGCTTCTTTCTCCCTTACCCATAATTCTGCGGTGATTCAACAACACTATCCTTTCATCAGGTCAATTTCGTCCAGGTTGACCGTGGCCCGGTTGCGGAATATCCGCAGGACGATGGCCAGGGCAAGCCCCACCTCCGCCGCGGCAACGGTGATGACGAAGATGGCGATTATCAGTCCGGTAAAGCGGGACGGGTCTAAGAAGGCCGCCGATGCTATCAGGTTCAGGTTCACCGCATTCAGCATAAGCTCGATGGACATGAGCACCAGCACGGCGCTGCGCCGGGCCAGCACCCCGTACAGCCCAATGGCGAATAGGGCGCCGCTCACAATCTGGAAGAAGGCCAGGTCTATCAACCCCGCCTCCTGTCGTCCCGGGCAATGACGATAGCCCCCACCAGCGCGATGAGCAGCACGATAGACGCCACCTCGAAGGGCAGCGCCCACTCAGTGAACAGAGAACGTCCTAGGTCGGTGAAGGCCACCCGGGTTCGTTCGTCCGCCTCCGGCCGGTTGACCAGGAAAGCGAAGGTCAGCAGGCCGAAGAATAGCAGCGCTGCCACCGCCGCCAGGGGCCACTGGGCGTTGTCCGTTATCCGGGGAAACTCCCGCGAGCGGGTGAGCATGATGGCAAACAGCAGCACGATGATTATCGCCCCGCCGTAGATGAATATCTGCACCAGGGCCAGGAACTCCGTCAGAAGGAGAACGTACAGACCCGCAACGGCCAGCAGCGACACGAGTAGAAAAAGAGCGGAATGGACCACGTTGCGGGCCGCCACAACGCCAATTCCCCCACCCAAGGCCATGGCGGACATGAGGAAGAAGAAGAACCAGGTCATTTCAGAATTAGGCCTTGGGTTGGGCCTTCTCCTCCTGAGATGCTTTATTGGTTGGTCGGGGTTTTCGGGCTGCGGGCCTGCGGGCCGCCGGTCGACGACGAGGCGCGGCTTTCTTCTTAAGGGTCGAGGGAGGAACCCAGTCCTGCTCCTCCTGGTACCGCTTGCCCATCTCCAGAAGCTCAATCAGGTCCACGCGGTCGCCATTGCGCTCGTACACGCTCATCTCATGCTCGTGACTCATCACAATGGCGTCGAAGTTGCACACGTTCACGCAGATACCGCACAGGATGCACCGGTTCAGGTTGATCTCAAAGGTGTCGACAATCTTGCGCCGCTTGCTCTTCCCCTCTTTGTGGAGGGGGTTGTCCTTCATAGTGGCGCTCATGCACTGGGTGGGGCACTGCCGGATGCATACCATGCAGGAGGTGCAGTATGGCTCCTCCACCTCGAAGTCCCACGTCAGCGCAGGGAACCCCATGTACCGGTCCTGGAGCTTGCGCGGCTTGTTGGGGTACTGGTCCGTTACGGGCTTTTTGAATGCGGAGACGATGGTCAACACCATCCCCTTCATGCTAGCTAACATTTCCGACCCTCCCGGGTTGCCTTCCGTAGAGCTTCGCCAACCGCTGCACCGGCTGGGTGAACCGGCGGTACAGCCAATATCCTACCACACCCAAAACGGCCAGAGACATGACGGTCATCGTCCAGGCCGGCCAGTCGTAGAACCGGTACACGGCGCAGATTACCACCCCCACGAAGGAGAGGGGGATCATCGCCTTCCAGCCGAAGGCCATGAGTTGGTCCACCCGCAGACGGGGGAAGGTGCCCCGAATCCAGAAGATGACCACCACCACGGCGTAGGTTTTCACAAGGAACCAGATCCACTCCGGCAGGAAGGGGCCGTACCAGCCGCCGAGGAAGAAGAGGGCGGCCAATGCCCCGACCAGGAAGGTGTTAATGTACTCGGCCAGGAAGAACACGGAGAAGTGGGCGCCGCTGTACTCCACAAACGGCCCGCCCACGATTTCAGATTCAGCGAAATATATGTCGAAGGGTATGCGCCCAACTTCAGCCAGTCCGGCTATGAGGAAGAGCACCATCCCCAGGGGGAATATCAGTATCAGCGGCACGCCTATGTGGTTGAAGCTCTTCCCAGCCTCCCCGACCTCGTTCAGCACATCCTCACCCACACTCATTGGCACCTGGCTGGCGGCGATGACCCGCAGGTCCAACGACTCCGCCAGAATGGCCACGGATACCACCACCATCACCAGCGGCACCTCGTAGCTCACAAGCTGCGCCGCCGAACGCAGTCCGCCGAGGGCGCCGTACTTGTTCGCCGAACCCCAGCCCGCCAGCAGCAGTCCCAGAATCGACACCACCAGCAGCGCGACGATGACGAAGAGGCCCAGGTCCAGGTTGCGCAGCACCAGGTCCTTGGTTGCGGGGATAGTCACCCAGATCATAAACGAGGGAATCAACACCAGCAGGGGCGCAACCCAGAAGATGGCCCTGTCCGCCCAGGAAGGTATCAGGTCTTCCTTCAACACCAGCTTGATGGCGTCGGCCACGGGTTGGATGAGACCGAAGGGCCCCGTGCGCGTCGGCCCCAGCCTACGCTGCAGGCGGCCAAGGAACTTCCGCTCAATCCAGATCATGGAAATGACCACGATGGAGAGGGCCGTGAACAGTATCAGCAGCGCAATAATCAGCAGCAGGATGTCTAGCAGGTTCACCGGTCCACCTCGCCGAGAACGATGTCCAGGGAACCCAGAATTACCACCGCGTCAGCGATGTAGGAGTCCTGCACCAGTAGACGCAGGGCGCTCAGGTTGCAGAAAGATGGCGGCCGAACTTTCACCCGGTAGGGCTTGTCCGTGCCGTCGCTGACCAGGTAGACACCGATCTCGCCGCGCGGATTTTCGGCCCGCACGTAAACGTCCCCCTTGGGCGGTCGGATGAGGCGACCGCCAACGGAGTTGACCTCTCCCTCCGGCATCCCCTCCAGTGCCTGATCTATGATGCGCAGCGACTCGTACATCTCCAGAACGCGGACGAAGTACCTGTCCCAACAGTCCCCGTCGCGGCCCACGGGAACGTCGAAGTCAAATTTGTCGTAAATGGAATAAGGCTCGGCCCGGCGAACGTCGTACTCCATGCCGCAGGCGCGGAGACAGGGGCCCGTCCAGCCGAAGTCGATGGCCGTGTCCAAGTCAATGGCGCCGATGTCCTTGGACCGCGCCACGAAAACCTCGTTGAAGCTCAACAGCCTGTCGCACTCCTCCACGTCGGCGCGCAGGTCCTTCATAAGCTCCGCCATCATCTCCTTGAAGTTCTTGGGCACGTCCTCCTTCACGCCTCCCACGTGGACGTAGTTGTGCATCATGCGGGCGCCGCTGACCCCTTCGAACAGCGCCTGAATCCGCTCACGCCCCCGGAAGGCGAACATCACCGGCGTCATCGCGCCGGCGTCCAGGCCGAAAGTCCCCAGGAACAGCAGGTGGCTGGCGATGCGGTTCAACTCCCCCAGAATCACCCGGATGTACTCGGCGCGCTCCGGCACCTCCGCGCCCATCAGCTTCTCCACTGCGCGACAGAAGACCCACTCGTTGTTGAAATTGCTGATGTAGTCCATCCTGTCGAAGAGGGTCACCACCTGGTGGTACTGCTCCCCCTCAGCCAGCTTCTCCGACCCCCGGTGCAGGTAGCCGATGTGCGGCTCGGCGTCGACCACAACCTCCCCGTCCACCCGCAGCAGCATACGGAACACGCCGTGGGTGCTGGGGTGCTGCGGCCCCATGTTCATCAGCAGGTCTACTTGCTGGCCTTCATTCAGCATGGTCATGACTGCGCTTCGCCGTCCTCGCAATTCAGCGCCAGCACGATCTCCGTATTCTCGTTGACGTTCTCGAAGCCGGCGTCCATCAACTCCTTCTCCAGCATCCCCTTCTCTTCCCGTTCCTCTGCCCAACTGCGCAGCTTGCGCACCAGCTTGCTTTCCGCCTCTTCCAGCGTTTCGCCGTGAGAGAACAGGGGCAGACCGTCGATGGAGCCATGAAATACGCCCTCATGGCTGATGACGCTGCCGCGAAGCACCAGAGACTTTGAAGAATTAGTACTCGTCATAGTCGTGGAAGGGAAACTCCTTCAGTCCGGGATGCCCCTCGAACCCCTCGTACAGAAGCAGGGGCGAAAGGTCGGGGTGGCCTTCGAACACAACGCCGAACAGGTCGTGGGCCTCCCGCTCGTACCAGTCGGCGGCCCGCCACACCGACGTTATCGTCGGCAGGCTGGGGTTCTCGTAGGGCAGGTCCGTCTTGATGGCCAGCGTCTGCTCCTCCTTGCTGGAGTGGAGCAGGTACACCATCTGTATATATTCCTTGTAGTCCACGGCGGCGACGCACAGCAGCGTCCTGAAGGCAGTGTCGGGGTTCGTCTTCAGCGTCTCGCACACCTCCGCTATCTCCGACGATTCGATGGAGATGCGCGGCCTGTCCTGGACTGCGCCGGTCTCCACCTTCCGGTCGCCGAGGGCTTCCGTCACCACGTCCAAAATGCGACGGCCCTCTGGCGAAAGGGCCGCCATCTCGTCGACGGGTTCGGGCTCGGCCCTGCCCCTAGCTGCGCGCCGGTTCACCCTTCGCGTCCTGCATTATCTTCTCCTGGAGCTTCAGGATGCCCTGCATCAGCGCCTCCGGTCGAGGCGGACAGCCGGGCACGTACACGTCCACCGGCACAATGTGGTCCACGCCCATCACCACGGAGTAGGAGCGATAGTAGGGCCCGCCGTTGGTGGCGCAGCTGCCCATGGCTATCACCCACTTGGGCTCCGGCATCTGCTCGTAGAGCAGCCGGATGGGGTCTGCCATCTTTTTCACCACCGTGCCGGCGACAATCATCACGTCGGACTGCCGCGGCGAAGGCCACGTCACGACGCCGAACCTGTCGAAGTCGTGGTGGGCCATGTAGGTGGACATCATTTCGATGGCGCAGCAGGCAAGCCCGAAGGTCATCGTCCAGAGCGACGACTTTCGCGCCATGGCGAATAGCTGCTCCGATTGGGCGGTTATGACGCCCGGCATGCCTTTGTTAAGGAGGTTCGGGCCCGGCAGGTTGCCGGTATTGGGTTTTACCTCCGCCATTCAAGGACTCCTTTCTTCCACCCGTACAGGATGGCAAAGAAGAGTACCGCCAGGAATATCATCATGGCGTAGAAGGCGATGTTGCTGCCAATGAACACCACCGCCCAGGGAAAGAGGAACACGGCCTCTACGTCGAATATGAGGAAGAGGATCGCAAAGATGTAGTAGCGGATGTTTATCTGCGAGAAGGCGTAGGGAGCGGGCGGAATGCCGCACTCGTAGGGAGTTGTCTTGATGTCGGACTTCCTCTTGGAGGAGATGAGGAAGGATGCGGCGAACATGATGGCGATGGCCACAAAGGCGATGATGCCCGCAAAGAGCAGGGCCAGCCAGTTTTCCGCCAGGGCTTCCGGCATTTCTCTCCTTAATACGGAAGGCGCAGAGGTTGCGGCCTGTCACCAGTAGAGGCCTATCACCGGAATAAACTATAGCACCGCGCTTTCCACAGCGTCAACGAATTCCGTAGTTATATATGCAACACACCCAACGGGCTGTCCGGGGCATTCTGAGCGGGAAACCTTGGGCTAGGATTTGGGAGTATTTTTGCGCCTCACGAGTCTGAGCCATTTGATGCCGCCACAAACAGGACAAACGGAATCAACACCCATCTCTGTGCCAAAAACCACCTCACACTTGATGCATGCGAAGTAGAGGTCTCCTTCTGAGGTGCCTGTCTCCAACATTTCCATCCGTTCCTTGATTCGGAACACTATGAATTCCAACTCCTTCAGTAAGCCGTCTTGATGATCCGAGCTGCCTCCAAACCATAATGCCTCTAGGTCGCGAAGCGTTCCGGATTCGACCTCATACAGGTGCTCCAATTGGGCAAGTGTCATCATATTCAACGCACCGTTCAAGACGCTCCGGTTAGCGGCCAACCCCCCCATACTCATCGTTTGCTCACTCCAAGTTGAAATTAAAGGGGAGGCTCGTGATTGAGCCTCCCCTTAACATCTAGCCCTCAGGCGGGAAGGGGTCGTTGCCATAGGAATTGCGGTCGCGAATCTGCCCATTAGGTCTGTGAATGAACAACTCGGACTCTTGATTTATGGCAATCTCCCGAGCCCGCTCAATGGCCTCTGCCTGTGTGCTAAACACCGCGGAAGCGCGCTGGCCACCAGCGGGCTTGACGGCCCAGCCGTCGGGATGCGGTACAACATGTTGATTCCTACCCATCACTAGTCCTCCTTAATAGACTCGCCACGGCAGGCGGTGCATCGACCCCTCTAAAGAGGCCACCATGCTTGACCCGAAGGGTTTACTGGGTGATAATCCAGCAGTCAGCCCTCGGAGTCCCTGCTGTAGCGGGGTTCCAATACAACAGCCCCCGCCAGTCGGCGGGGGCTGTTGACATAAGTAATAGCTCGTTGTACGATTGGGGAGCTTGAAGTCCCAAAGGTACCCACCGAGCCTCAGTGCCTTCCGCGCTGGGGTTCTTTCTTTGTCTCTGTCGGCTACAAGATAGAGTACTACGTTGCAAGAAAATACGCAAGATATTGTACTTGCAGCCTCGCATCGTCACGAGTTTGCAGAAACTCCGCCCAGGGTCCTCCCAAACCCCCGTCGGGTCCGATAGAATACGCGGTCCAACTCAAACGGGAGGTTAGTCATGGGACTGGACGTTGGCACAGTTAGATTCGACTACTCGAACTCACCCACGGGCACATGTCGAAAATTTGCATGGTACCTGGCCGAGAATTACTGGGAAGCACATTGGGGCCTCGCAGAAGCCGAAAACATTATTGCCGAATACACCCACGAATCCCTGTCGAAATTCGCCGAAGACTACGCCGCCTCAGAAAGCCTATCCGACAACGCCAAGGCCGAAATCGACGCCTGGATCCACCAACTCCCCTGGCGCGACGGCCACATTGCACTCCACTTCAGCTGGTGAGGGGTGAGGAACTGTCAAGCCCCCGCACTGAATAAGGCGTCATTGCGCTTCACCTCGATTTATGCGAGTCCAAGCACATCAATTGTGCTAGAATGAATAAGTCATCATTGGTTTAGGAGACTCCAAATGCCCAAAAAGAATACTAGCTTAGCATTAGGTTATTTCAAGGCTCACGTTGAGGAAATTGCTCACACCCACTATGGCGGTGATGATCTAGAGTCTTTCAGGCACGCAGCTTTTCAAGTGTTGGCTCCTGACCCTACTCTGTCGGACGAGCAAGTAATTGAGATGACCGCAATCGATAAGCCAGGCGACATGGAAGTGGACGGGTGGTTTGTGGATGAGGAATCCGAGACAGTATTCCTCTTCCAATCCGTGGGGGGCAAGACCAAGGTTGGCGAAGCAAAAGTTACTAAGTTCTGGGAATCGCCGATTGAGTTGCTAAATGCAAAAAGGATGACAAAGTCCAAAAGCCAGGCAGCTCGGGAATTAAGCCGGGAGCTTGACGAGAAGCTAAGAGAGGAATATGCCATATCCATGGTCTTCGCTTCTAGAAGCGGTTTTGCGCCTGCGGCACATGCCTTTGCCGCATCTCGCACCACGACTGAACGGACAGCCACCTCGCTATCCGGCAACAAGAAACTGTCATTCCAATGTTCTTTCAGGCTTCTAGATCTGAATAGCGTGGCGGAGTCCTTTTTTTATTACCGCATCTCCCTTGCCACCAACCTACCTAGTGTAATCTTAGACATTGAGCGCAACTGGTCATACATTGTTGACCAATCAGGCTTAAAATCATTGAGAGCAACAGTCCCTGCCAGTGAAGTAGTCAGAGTGTTCAAAGAGAACAAATTCAAGCTGTTTCTTCTAAACCCAAGAGGGCCTTTGGCGAATGCGAAAGTAAACAAGAGCATCAAGAAAACACTGGATGATCCTAAAGGCAGGGCCATGTTCCACCTACTGAATAACGGTATGTGCGCTACTTGCGAAGACTTCAAAGTCGATGGAGACAATGGAAGCGTCTCCATTACCGACTTCCAGATCGTCAATGGATGCCAAACAACTGTTACATTAAGCACCCGATCTGAAGACGAGCTCAGGGAAACCTACGTGGATCTAAAGTTAGTAGTAGCAAATGAAGCAATGGCTAAGAACATAGCTGTGTCTTCTAATTCGCAAACCGCCCTTAGAGCAAAGGACTATACATCCTTCGACCAAAAGCAATTGTATCTGCAGACTGACTTTGGCGGGTTACAACCCCCCTGGTATTACGAAATAAAAAGAGGATATTGGACCTTTGTGCTCGAGGATAAAGATAGAAAGAAGTTTCAGATAGGGGAAACAAAAGGGAAAAGGCTTATTGATGTTCAAGGCCTTGCTCAGGCATCATTAGCATTTCTTGGCGATCCTTCAACTGCGTTAGACCGCGTACGTTATGTCTTTCATGGCATCCGTTCTGCTGAGGACCGCGAGTACTATGAAAAAGCATTCCCAGGCAATGTCCGAGCCGCAAGTCTCATTCTGCCATGGAGATTGTTGCAGTACATCCAAAAGGAGGACGCATCAACTAGGTTTTCCACATTTCATATCCTTTGGATAATTGCTAGGCTATTGCGGAGACACTACAAGGCACCCAAACCAGAATACTTTACTCCGCAGCTTTCCTTGCGTCTGGCAGATAGCATTGACAATTGGTTTGCGGATATATATCGACTATCAGATAACTCTTGCTCATTGGCCATGGGCAGAGCCTCATTCATTGTTGGTCAAGAGATGCAACTCGAAGCTAGGGACTTCTTCAGGGGAAATAGAAATTACGGGGGGAAATTTGCTAACGACCTAATATGGGAAGCCTGCGAACAAGAGATGAAGAACAACCCCAAGATATTTCAGTCCTTGAATACTTCTCTCCCTACCTAACCCCCTCTTCCCCCCCAACCCCACCCTCGGTATAATCAGGCGCACCTGATTTTGTTGTCGTCCCGTTAAAACCGGGGAGGAGCCTGACCCCTTGACCGTCCCTTCCAACAGCTACCAGCTTGCCGTCATCGGCGCGGGCCCCGGCGGCTACGTCGCCGCCATCCGCGCCGCCCAACTCGGCCTCCAAACCGTCGTCATCGAGCGCGATGCCCTCGGCGGCGTCTGCCTAAACTGGGGCTGCATCCCCTCCAAGGCCATCCTCCGCAACGCCGAGGTCGTCAGCCTCTTCCACCGCGCCCAGGAATTCGGAGTCTCCTTCGACAACTTCACCGTCGACTACTCAAAGGCCATCTCCCGCAGTCGCCGCGTCGTCAACCGCATGACCCGCGGCGTCGCCCACCTGCTCCGCAAGAACGGCGTCGAGCACGTCGCGGGAGAGGCCCGCTTCGTCGACGCCCACACCCTCCGCATCTCGCCCGACGACACCATCATCTCCGCCGAAAACGTCATCATCGCCACCGGCGCCCGACCCCGCACCATCCCCATCCTGCCCATCGACGAAAAAGTAGTCATCTCCAGCCGTCAGGCATTGGAGCAGACGGACCTGCCCACCAGGGCCGTGGTCCTTGGCGGCGGCGCCATCGGCGTCGAGTTCGCCTCCGTCTACAACTCCTACGGCGTCAACGTGACCATCGTAGAGATGATGCCCCGCCTTCTCCCCAACGAGGACGAGGAGATAAGCAAGCTGCTGGAGCGGTCCCTGCGTCGCAAGGGCATCAACATCATGACGGACGCCAGGGCCTTCGCCTTCGAGCGCGACGGAGACGGCGCCGTGCTGAAGGTGCAGACAGACTCCGGCGAAGTCGACATTCACTGCGGTCGCGTCCTCGTCGCCGTCGGCGTTCAGGGAAACGTGGAAAACCTGGGACTGGAGTCCATCGGCGTCGCCCCCGATAGAGGCTTCATCCCCGTCAACGACGATCTCGCCACCACCGTCCCCGGCGTCTACGCCATCGGCGACGTCAACGGCAAGCTACTGCTTGCCCACGCCGCCTCTGCCCAGGGCGTCTACGTGGTGGAGCGGCTGGCCGGAAACAACCCGCCGCCCCTGAACTACGTGGACATGCCCAAGGCGACCTACTGCAGCCCCCAGGTGGCCAGCATGGGCCTCACCGAAGAGCAGGCCCGCGCCGAGGGCTACGACGTTAAAGTCGGGCGCTTCCCATACATGGCCAGTGGGAAGGCCGCAGCAATGGGCGAGTCCGATGGTATGGTGAAGCTGGTGGCCGACGCTGCCTACGGCGAGATTCTGGGCGCGCACATGATAGGCGCCGACGTGACGGAGCTGCTGGCCGAGGTGTCCATGACGCGTATGCTGGAGGGCGGCATCACCGAGGTCGGCTGGATGGTCCACGCCCACCCGACCCTTTCGGAGGCCCTCAAGGAAGCCTCCCTGGACGCCGCCGGAGCGTCCCTCCACACCTGAAAGCCCACCCAACGCCCTATCCGCCCCTGGAGGAGAATTTGCCCTCAGCCGTAAACCTTGAAATGCCTCAACTGGACGAGGAGATGGAGGAAGGCCGGGTGGTCCGATGGTTGAAGGCCGCCGGCGACCCCATCACCCGGGGCGAGGTCGTCGTCGAGATCGAGACGGACAAGGCCATCGTAGACCTGGAATCGCCCGTCAGCGGCGCGTTGGGAAGCATCCACATCCCGGCCGGAAGATCAGTCCCCGTGGGCGCGACCCTCGGCGTCATCCATGCCGACGAAGCGGAGCCGGCAGAGTGGCCCGAGGAAGCTGTCTCCCCGTCCGCCGAAGACGAAGAACATTCTGAAGCCCTCAGCCCCATGCGACGGCTCATCGCGGCCCGAACCTCGCGCAGCATGCGGGAGGCCCCCCACTTCTACGTGACCACCGAAATTGACATGACCCGCGCCACCGACTTCCGACGCGAGCTCAACAAGGAGCTCCCCCAGGGAGTCCGCGTCAGCGTCAACGATATGATAATCAAGGCCTGCGCCCTCGCCATCGAGAAGCACCCCGCCTTCAACTCCCACTTCCAGGACAACCGCCTCATCAGCAGCCCCCACGTGAATATCGGCATTGCCGTCGCGCTGGACGAAGGGCTCATCATCCCCGTCATCTCCGACTGCCAGCAGCGGGACCTGGTGAACATCAGCAACGCCAGCCGGGACCTCATCCAGCGGGCCCACGGCGGCGCACTTACCGCCAGCGAGTACACCGGCGGGACCTTCGCCATCAGCAACATGGGGATGTACGACGTGGATATGTTCACCGCGATTATCTACCCCCCCAACGCCGCCGTGCTCGCCATCGGATCCGTAAAGGAGAAGCCGGTGGTCAAGAACCACGAAATCACCGTCGCGCGGGTGATGAAGGCGACCCTTTCCATTGACCACCGAGTGGTGGACGGGGCCGGCGGGGCGCGGTTCCTGCACGACGTGAAACGCCTGCTGGAACACCCCAACACCCTGAAGGCATGAACCCGCCCGACCACCCTCGCCGCGTCTACCCTCTGAGCCCTCGCGACCTGTCGGAGGAGCAGTTGGCCGTGGTCTTCGCCATGACCTCCCGCCGCCCCGAACCCTTCGACGAAATCGCCACGCAGGTCAGCCAGGAGCGCGCCGCCGGGTTCCACGAGCGGTGGGTCCTCGGCTACGGCCACGCCTCCGTGGCGGAACACGCTGTGCTCCATCTGGCCGTGGAGAACGTGTCGCGCCTCGCCTGCGACACCCTGGAGGACAACCGCCTCGCGTCCTACACGGAGAAGTCCTCCCGCTTTCAGATTATGCCGTCCGACTATTTCCACGTGCCCCAGGAGTTGGACGCCGCCGCCGAACTGCGGTCGTTATATATCGATACCTGCCGCAGCCTGTTCACAGCCTACGAGGACCTGCTGGAGGGCTTGCGGACTCACCTGCGGGAGGCGCAGCCACGGCGCAAAAACGAACGCGTCGGAGCCTTCAACCTGCGAATCCGGCGCGTAGCCATAGATAGCTGTCGCTTCATCCTGCCCGCCGCCACCCTAACCAACGTGGGAATGACCATGAACGCCCGCAGCATGGAGCACGCCGTCTCCAAGCTGCTGTCTTCCCCCACTGCCGAGGAGCGTGAACTCGGCCAGGAGCTCAAGGACAAGGGCCTCGAAATCACGCCGACGCTGGTTAAGTACGCCGACTTCAACCCCTACATAGCGGGCACCAGGGAGTGGCAGGAAGAACTTTCACCCTCTGTCGAATCGTCTCCAGAGGGCAAAATAAACGCCCGGCTGGTGTCCCACGATCCCGATGCCGACGTGACACTGGCGACGGCCCTCGCCTACCGCTTCTCCGACGCGTCCCACGAGTCGGTTGTCGAGCACACTCGAAGACTTTCGCCCCAGGACCGACACGAAATCATCGCCCGCTGCCTCCGTAATCTGGGCCCCCACGACCCTCTGCCGCGCGAGTTTGAGCTCGTCGACTACGTCTTCGAGCTCGTCATGGACTACGGGGCCTACCGCGAGTACAAGCGCCACCGGATGCAGAGCTATTTCCCCCAACCCCTGACTGTGGTGCACGGCGCCGTCATTCCGCCCCTAATCGAAGAGGCGGGGCTGTCAGACAGCTTCAACGAGGCGGTGCAAACGTCGGAATCAGCATTCCGACGTTTGCAACAGTTCATGCCCCAAGTCGCCCCCTACCTCGTCACCCACGCCCACCGGCGTCGGACGCTGGTGAAGCTGAACGCCCGCGAGTGCTTCCACCTGTTCAAGCTGCGGATCCAGCGACAGGCCCACTTCACCATCCAGCAGGTGTCCGAAGCCGCGCTGAAAATCGCGGTGGATGTGCACCCCTGGCTGTTCCGCCACCTCCCCCTCCGCAACTTCCCCGCCTGGTGGCCCTTCCCCTGACACACCTCGTCATAGCACCATCATCCAACAGACTTGGGGGAAGCACCAATCTTAGACACCCAGATCCACCGTCTAACTGGAGAGATGGGCTGCGGTGGCGCTGAAAATGTGTTGGTGGGGGAATCAGTTGGTGGCAAGAGCCTTGATCTGATGGTCAGGGGAGTCTGAGGGGGTTCCGGAGACAGTTCGAGAGACGATTTCGGCAGTCGCAGGA
>DAOUKX010000015.1:0-8787 GCA_034420855.1 Dehalococcoidia bacterium | reverse complement strand
CCCGAATCGTCCTTCGGGCGCCGGCGTGGACCATTCAATCGGCGATGTTCCCGTCGTTACGCTGAGAATGATCCATGAACCGACTATCACCGCCAATGCCAATGCCCAGCCCGCCATCACCGAGTGCGCAACTCCTCCCAACGCAAGCTCCCTATCGGCCAGCCTTCGAAATAGCAGCACGCCCGCCCCTATCCCCAAAATTGCCAGCGCTACCCAAATAAAGAAGACTCCCATGCTCCCGAACCCCGATGGTCCGGGCATAGACACCCCGCTGTTGTTCAAATAGAAGAGGTCTATGAACACAATGCCCTCTCGCACCGGTGGCAGCGTCAGTACAATGAAGAACCAGAACAGCAGCTGCACCAGCAGAGGCACGTTTCGGAAAAACTCCACGTATATCAGGGCCAGTTTCGACACGAGCCAGTTGCTCGACAGCCTCGCCACGCCGATGATTATTCCCAGAATGGTGGCTAGAATTACCCCCAGGACCGCAACCACCAGCGTATTCACGGCCGCTACCAGAAGTGCGTGTAGGTATGTGTCAGACGGGTCGTAGGGTATGAAATGCTCCCCAATCGGAGTCTGGTATTCCGTATCCAGGAATCCGAACCCGAAGGGAATGTTCCGGGAATCAATGGCTAACCCGATGTTGGCGATAAACCAGATGACGAGCGCCACGGCCGCAACGCCGGAAACTATCTGCAGTGTCCACTGAACAATACGGGCATGCCGCCATACCGGCACCCCTTCGTATGTTAGGTTTCGCAGAAAAGCAGGCATCATTGGAACCTATGACGGCAATATAGGCTTTCTTGCCATGCTAGTCAATGCAGAAGAGCCGCCAATTGGCGGCTCTTCCACAATGATTACCTATGTCGAACGGCTTAACCGTTCATGTTGTCCTTGCTATCGGAGAGGCGCGGCGTAGATCTGCCCGCCCTTCGGGCACGCAGTGCACGGCGCGTCGTTCCACAGAGCGTTCCGGCTGCCTTCTCTCACCAGTCCCAGTGGCGACAGGTGTCGTTCGAAGATCTGGCCGTAGTTGCCTACCTGCTGGATAACGTCCTGCGCCGCTGTTTCCTTTATACCCATCGCCTCCTGACCGTAACTTCCTGAAAGTCCGAAGAGCCGGTCAATTCCTGTGTCCCCGGTCTCAGTCGTTGGGACGTTGCCGGAGTGGATGCCGAAGGCCTCAGCGTAAATCATCATCGCCATTACGGACTTCACGATATCGTACCACTGGTCGTCACCGTGGGGCACCACCGTTCCCAGCGGCTCCTCGGATATCGTCTCGGGCAGAATCACGTGTGCGCTCGGGTCCGGGAACCCGGATGCGTTGGCTACCAGGCCAGACTGGTCCGTTGTCAGCGAATCACATTGCCCCGCTAAGTACGCCTCGTTCGCGCTGGTATTGTCTTCGAAAGGTACAATTGTCAAGCCCATGTCGTTCTGGGTGTTGAAGTCGTTCAGGTTCAATTCCGTCGTCGTACCCTTAAGCACGCATACGCTCGCGCCTGTGAGTTCAAGCGCGCTGCTCACTCCCAGGTCCTTAGGCACAATGAACCCCTGTCCGTCGTAGAACATGGTTTGGGCAAAGTCGCCCCATGTGGAGTCCCTGGACGTGGTCCAAGTGGTGTTGCGAGACATCATGTCTACTTCGCCCGACTGCATTGTTGGGCCCCGCTCAGCAGCCGTAGTGGGTCGATACTCCACCGCGTTGGCGTTCCCGAGCACCGCTGCCGCTACTGCGCGGCACAGCTCAATATCAAAGCCTGTCGTGTTACCCGCGTCGTCCAGGTAACCGAATCCCGCCAGGCTGTCGTTGTTGGCGCAGACTACCCTTCCCCTCTCCATGACCGCTGCAAGTCGGCTGCCGGTGGCCTCTTGCATAGTATCGTCACCGTTTCCTTCTTCCTCATCGGAAGCGCAGGCGGCAAAAACTGCCACTAGCGCCACCATCACCGCAAGAATTATGACCGCTCTGTTAAAAACCATCCTAAACCTAACCTCCTCAAACTAGCTCGTATCTCCACCCGAATCTCGGTAGGTCGGGTTGAGACACACTGTCGCGCAATCGGGATTATACAACAATCATTGCAGTATAAAAAGATATAGGAGTACACAGTAAACAGATACTGGCGGAGTCTGTGGTCTCTACCCGTGTGCTCGGACCGCTCTTTTGAGATTCTTGTGCTTAAGAACTCATTGCGGACGTGCCGCGACCACAAAAGCAAATCTGGAAAGTGGCGACCCGGAGCGGATTCGAACCGCCGATCTCCGCCTTGACAGGGCGGTATGTTAGGCCAACTACACCACCGGGCCGCGAAAAGTTACAACCAAAATCCTAAGGCTGACCATGCTTTCTGTCAACACTTCCTCATCCACCTAACCGTCTTTTTCCAACCAAGAGTCACTTCGTGGTGTCGAGCCGCCGGCTCGACGCTTAAAAGCTTCAACCAATCCCGTTGAAGCCGATTGTCACCTCTTCACCTTTAACAATAACCGGCGTCGTACGTTCCCCGCCCGTCAACCTCTCCAGGTCCGGTATCGCCTCTGGGTTCACCGAGATATCTATCTCTCTGAAGGCAATGCCCCGGTTGTTATAGTCAATCTTTACCGCCGTAGAAAATCCACAGTCCGGGTGGGTGTAGACTACAATCTCGGGTGCTTCAACCTCGGCCATGGATACAGCCTCCCTGGGCACAGAATCTGTCTCTATTCTAGCCAATCAACCGCCAACATTCAATTGATATTCTGGGTTGGGCAATCGTCTGTATCTTCAGTCCAGGTACCTCTCCGGGTTCTGCTGAAACATCTTTCGGCATCCCGGTGCGCAGAAGTAGTACGTCACCTCCTGGTATTCGTCCGTACCCCCCGAGGGATTTGCCTTATCAACCACCATCATGCAGACAGGGTCTATGGCCGTTCCTTCATTCCTGTTCCCGCCACCTCCGAAAATCGACCTCAGCTTTCCAATCATGTCAGGATAACCTCAATCTTCGAAGTCTCAGAGAATTGCTCACAACACTGACGGAACTGAAAACCATCGCCAGTGCGGCCAGCACCGGGTTGAGAAGCCCCACCTCTCCAAAGAAGAACTCCAACCCCTGGGGCACGCCGCCCGTCTGTTGAAATAGAGGATACAATACCCCCATGGCCACTGGCACGAGCGCCGCATTATAGAAAAAGGCCCAGAATAGGTTCTGCTTGATTGCCCGCAGGGTCCGTTTGCTGAGTTCAAACACCGCCGACAGACTATCCAGGCCGCTCCCCATCAGTACCACGCCCGACGTCTCCATCGCCGTATCCGCCCCGCTTCCCATTGCGATGCTTACGTCCGCTTGTGCCAGAGCCGGGGCATCGTTGATTCCGTCCCCCACCATGGCCACGCATCTCCCCTCATCCAGAAGCTTCTTCACGTGAAGCGCCTTCTGGTCCGGCAGCACACCCGCTGTCACTCCGTCGGTACCGAGCGACTTGGCAACAGCCTGTGCTGTCTCCTCCCTGTCCCCGGTCAGAATTACTATCTCCAGCCCCCCCTGCTTCAGGTGCGCCACCACCGATTTCGCCTCAGGTTTCAATGTGTCCGATGCCGCCAGCAGCCCCAGCACCCTGTTCCCGCGGGCCACGTACATTACCGTCTTCCCCTTCGACGCCAGCGCCGCCGCCCGGGTCTCCAGTTCGCTGACCGCAAGGCCCTCAGTGGCAAGGAACTCCTGGTTGCCCAGCAGCAGCTTTTCGTTTCCCATCAGCGCCTCAACTCCGAGTCCTGGACGTGCCTGAAACCCCCTTACCCTGGCGAATTCAACGCCTTTTTCCCGGCCATGACGTACCACCGCCTCCGCCAACGGGTGCTCCGACCCCACTTCCACCGAGGCGGCCACCGATAATAGCTCCTCTTCACTTCCCTCCAGCGGGACCAGGTCGGTAACGGATGGCCTTCCCACCGTGAGCGTCCCCGTTTTGTCCATTACAACCGTGTCCACCTGATTGGCGCGCTCCAATACCTCTGCGTTGCGAACTAGAATCCCCTCCTCAGCTCCCTTGCCGACTCCCACCATTATCGCAGTGGGCGTCGCTAGGCCCAACGCGCATGGGCAGGCGATGATTACTACTGCCACGAATGCCAGCAGCCCGTACACCAGTGAAGGCGAAGGCCCAAACACAAGCCAGATGAGAAGGGATGCCCCGGCTAGCACCAGAATCACAGGCACGAAATAGGAGGCAACCACGTCCGCAAGCCGCTGTATGGGCGCTTTCGAACCCTGCGCCTCCTCCACCATGGCGATTATCCTGGATAGCACCGTGTCTGCTCCTACGCTCGTGGCCTCTATCTTCAGGAACCCCGTCTGGTTCATCGTCGCGCCGAAAACCCGCTCTCCCACTCCCTTCTCGGCCGGCACGCTCTCCCCCGTAATCATTGCCTCGTCTACCGATGAGTACCCCTCAGTCACCACACCGTCCACCGGCACCCTCTCGCCCGGACGCACCAGCACCATGTCCCCAACCTCCACGTCCTCCACTGGCACCCCGATCTCATTGCCGTTGCGTATTACCCTTGCCCTGTCCGGTCGAAGATTCATCAATCCCCGAATGGCTGCGGAAGTTTGACGGCGGGAGCGTGCTTCCAGATAGCGGCCCAGCAGCACCAGTGCTATGATGATGGCAGCCGTGTCGAAATACACGGCCCGGTCCGACCCGGGTACCGTTAAAGCGTCCGAGCCGACTATCCGCAGCAACACCAGTAGCCCGCTGAACAGATAAGCGGTAGTTGTCCCCAGGGCAATCAAAGTGTGCATGTTGGCCCGACCGTGCCGCAGCGCCCCGAACCCGGAGCGGTAGAACCCAAGCCCGGCCCAGAACTGTACCGGCGTCGCCGCCGCCCACAGCAGAAGGAGATAGTAGTTGCTTTCCATCAGCGCCGGGACCCAGGGGAACCCCTCGAAGCAACCCAGGAAGAGCAGGACGCCCATCGCACCGGCAAAAATCAGCTTCTGCCTCAAATGGTGCAGTTCCCTGTCTCTTGCCTCCTCCGCTGTCGCGGATTTTGCCTCGCTCTCGAAGAGCCGGGCCCCGTAGCCTGCTTCCTCTACCGACTGCACAAGCCTTTCCACCGTGGTCAACCCAGACGCCACCGATACCGTCGCCTTCTCAATGGCCAAATTAACGGACGCTTCCGTTACTCCCGGTGCTGCCTTGAGGGCAGACTCCACGTGTCCCACACAGGCGGCGCAGGTCATTCCTTCAATGCTGAGGGATACTTCTTCAGTCCCCAGACGGTAGCCCGCCTTTTTCAGGCTCTTCGCCATCGCTGCCGCCAGGCCCTCCTCCGCCCCTGCCTGTACCGAGGCCTCTTCCGTGGCCAAATTGACGGATGCGTCCAATACGCCCGGTACGTTGCGGAGCGTGTTTTCTACTGTGGATACGCATGCCGCGCATGACATTCCCCTGACCGGGACTACCAATCGACGGATAGTTTCGCTTGTGTCGGTGCTTTGCTTCAAAACCCCACCTGGCCTCTAATTTGTACTACTCCCAATATAACAACCCTGCCATCCCCAGTCCAAGCCGCGGATTCCACAACTGTCGGATATTTACGGAGAATACTGCTGCCTCTAGACCAACCCGTCTTTCTACGATATAATGCAAGTCCTTGCAATTTACCGGCAAAACCCTTGACAAAGCGACATCGTATGCTATGATGTACAGTGCTTGCTTTGTCTTATTTAAGTATAAGCCCCTTTTCTTTCGAGTCCCGTAGCGCAAACCCAGCCCTCCGTGCGTCTGCCTTGCTCGTCCTATTTCTTTCTTAGGAGGAATGTATATGCCTTTGTCCTCAAGCACGAGCGTGAATAGCTCCTTCCATGAGGTCAAGCAATACTCAAGTATTCCACAGGTCCTGGACATCCCCCACCTTATCCTGATGCAGCTTCAGTCCTTCGAGAGGTTCAAGGGCGAAGGCATCGCCGAAGTATTCCGTGATATCAGCCCCATCAGGGACTTCACAGAGAGCAAGTTCGAGTTGGAGTTCCTGGAGCACTCATTCAGAGAGCCCAAGTATTCACCGGAAGAGTGCAAACAGAAGGAAATAACCTACTGTGCCTCTCTCTGGATTAAGACCCGGCTCATCACCAAAGAAACCGGCGTCATAAAAGAGCAGGAAATCTTTATGGGGGATATCCCCATAATGACTGACAACGGCACCTTCATCGTAAATGGTGCTGAACGAGTCGTTGTCAGCCAACTGGTGCGCTCCCCTGGCGCCTATTTCGTCCTCAATCGCGATATCCCCAGCGACCGCCTCCTGTGCTCAGCCAAGCTGATCCCCTACCGTGGCGCCTGGCTGGAATTCGAGACAAGCGCAAAGAATATCCTTTCCGTCAAGGTGGACAGGAAGCGAAAGGTCTCCGTTACCATCTTTCTCCGCGCCCTCGGAATCTGCAAGGAGGAGGAGCTTCACGCCCTCTTCGACGACGCTGACATCGGCGAGACCCACAAGTTCATTCAGTCCACCCTGGAAAAGGATGTCTACTCCGATGAGCGGGAAGGTCAGTTCCGCAAGGACGAAATGACCATGAAGGCCATGTGGGAGTGGCTCAAGCCGGGCCAGAAATACGACCCCCACGAAGCCAGGCTAATCGCCCTCGCACAGCTTGAATTCTACCGACGCCTGCGCCCTGGTGAGCCTCCCAGTTTGGAGAATGCCTATAATCTGCTGAAAAGCCTCCTGTTCGACCGCCGTCGTTATGACCTCGGCCGCGTCGGAAGGTTCAAGCTAAACGGGAGGCTCAATCTCTCCAATCCTCCCGATGACAGGGTGCTCCATCTCACCGACCTCATCGCCATGATCCGGACCATCATCGAGCTCAACAATGGCGTTGGTCGCCCCGACGACATCGACCACCTGGGCAACCGCCGGGTCCGTGGCGTCGGCGAGTTGGTGCAGAACCAGATGCGCATCGGACTCCTCCGCATGGAGCGTATGGTCAAGGAGCGTATGACCCAGACGGACCCCGACCAGGCCACTCCTCAAGCCCTCGTTAACATCCGCCCCGTCGTTGCATCCGTTCGGGAATTCTTCGGCGGCTCCCAGCTTTCCCAGTTCATGGACCAGACCAATCCCCTTGCGGAGCTGACCCACAAGCGGCGTCTCTCCGCTCTCGGCCCCGGAGGCCTCTCCCGAGAGCGCGCCGGCTTCGACGTCCGGGATGTTCACTTCTCTCACTACGGTCGTATCTGCCCCATCGAGACCCCGGAAGGTCCCAACATCGGCCTCCTCAGCTCCCTGGCAAGCTACGCTCGTATAAACTCCTTCGGCTTCATCGAGTCCCCCTACCGGCGTGTGCTCAACACCATGCCCAGCACCTCTCCGGACCTTCTGGGGCGCACCGTTACTCAAGACGTAGTTGACGACGAAGGAAACTACCTGGTCACGTGGAAGTCTGAAACGGGAAAATCCTTCCACTTGGGTGTGAACAATGTTTTGAACGAATCTGGCAGAGTTTCTTCTCAGGCCAGAAAGCTCATCGGCGCAACCCCCATGAAGCTCCTGACTGAAATTGCTGAACGGGACATCGCCGTCAAACCCTACGTTTCGACTGAAGATGCAGACGTAATCTACCTCTCCGCCGATCGGGAAGAGACCTACGTCATCGCCCAGGCAAACGCCCCGTTGGATAAGAAGAACCAGCTCCTCGGTGACAGGGTTGAGGTTCGCATTGGTGAGTCCTACGCCGAGGAGACACCGGACCGCGTCGACTTCATGGACGTTTCTCCCATGCAGATAATGAGCGTCTCCGCATCCCTCATTCCCTTCTTGGAACACGATGACGCCAACCGCGCCCTTATGGGTTCAAACATGCAGCGTCAGGCGGTCCCTCTGCTCAGGCCCCAGGCCCCCCTGATTGGCACCGGTATCGAGGGCCGGGTCGCCCAGGACAGCGGCCAGGTTATCCTCTCCAAGGCCGGCGGCGTCGTCACCTCCGTCGATGGCGGCTCCGTTACGGTGAAAGATAAAACGGGCCAGGAGTACCAGCATGAAATAACCAAGTTCGCCAGGACCAACCAGGGTACCTGCTTTAATCAGAGGCCCATAGTGCAGAAGGGCCAGCGCATCAAGGAAGGACAGGTCCTGGCTGATAGCTCCTCAACGGAAAACGGCAACCTTGCCCTCGGCCAAAACGTCCTGGTGGCCTTCATGAGTTGGGAAGGCTACAACTACGAGGATGCCATCATCCTCAGCGAAAACCTGGTCAAGAACGATTTCTTCACCTCCATTCGCATCGAAAAGCACGAAATGGAGGCCCGAGAGACCAAGCTCGGCCCCGAAGAGATAACCCAGGACATCCCCAACGTCGGTGAGGAAAACCTGCGTGACCTGGACGAACGCGGCATCATCAGCATCGGTGCGGAGGTGGGCCCCGGCGACATCCTAGTCGGCAAAGTTACCCCCAAGGGTGAAACGGAGCTCACCGCCGAGGAGAAGCTGCTTCGGGCCATATTCGGAGAAAAGTCCAGGGACGTTAAAGACACCTCCCTGCGAGTGCCTCACGGCGAACGCGGCAAGGTCATAGACGTAAAGGTCCTTACCCGGGAGAATAAGGACGAACTCCCCGCCGCCGTGAACGAGGCTGTGCGAGTCTGGGTGGCCCAGACCCGCAAGATCTCCGTCGGCGACAAGATGGCAGGTCGTCATGGGAACAAGGGCGTCGTCGCCCGCATCCTCCCGGCCGAAGACATGCCATACCTGCCCGACGGCACCCCCGTGGATATCATCCTTAACCCCAT
>DAOUKX010000014.1:0-12536 GCA_034420855.1 Dehalococcoidia bacterium | reverse complement strand
TCCCGCCTGGGGAGTACGGCCGCAAGGCTAAAACTCAAAGGAATTGACGGGGGCCCGCACAAGCGGTGGAGCGTGTGGTTTAATTCGATGCTAAGCGAAGAACCTTACCAGGGTTTGACATGTCGGTGGTAGGACCCCGAAAGGGGAACGACCTTGGGGAAACCCAGGGAGCCGTCACAGGTGCTGCATGGCTGTCGTCAGCTCGTGCCGTGAGGTGTTGGGTTAAGTCCCGCAACGAGCGCAACCCCTGTCGTTAGTTGCTTTCTCTAGCGAGACAGTCCCCCACAAGGGGAAGGAAGGTGGGGACGACGTCAAGTCAGCATGGCCCTTATGCCCTGGGCTACACACACGCTACAATGGCCGGTACAAAGGGTTGCCAAAGCGCGAGCCGGAGCCAATCCCATCAAAGCCGGCCTCAGTTGGAATCGTAGGCTGCAACTCGCCTGCGTGAACGTGGAATCGCTAGTAACCGTGGGTCAGCACACCGCGGTGAATACGTTCCCGGGCCTTGTACACACCGCCCGTCAAGTCATGGAAGTCGGCAACACTTGAAGTCGCTGAGCTAACCGCAAGGAGGCAGGCGCCGAGAGTGGGGCTGGTGACTGGGACTAAGTCGTAACAAGGTAGCTGTACCGGAAGGTGCGGCTGGATCACCTCCTTTCTAGGGAGCTACAATCCGCTTAACAACCGGATTCACTCCCAGGTCGATCGGTGGGCGCCCTGCCCGCTGCCTAGGTCGAGCCAGGCTCCCGAAGCAGCAAACAGGGCCCTGTGAAAACCCATCGTTTCAATCGGTAACATCACAACTTCTTGCTTCCTTCCACTATCCAGAAGTTAAGGACAAAACAGAGGCCGGGATAACCCCGGCCCCTTCAATGTCAAACCTCGCCACTGCACTAAACCGCTAGTGGAGACTTGGCAATCACACAAATGCAAGCACCCTGGCCGGATTCCTCACAGTAATTGCTTGGATTTCATCCTCGGAAAAACCCCTGCGCCGCATCTTGGGAACAATGTTCTCCAGTATGTGCCCGTAGCCGTGGCCCCCGTATTTTGCAAGCCGATGCTTAGTGCAAATGTCTTGTCCAATTACCACCTTGTCGGAATACCCCGCATCGGCGATTTGCCTCATTAAGTTGAGCCGCTGAGCATCGCTCGGCATGTCAATCTCAGCCAGGGGATAGTGGGACCCCTCGTTGCCGAACAGGTCCCATTCCAGGAAACAACCGGACTTGGCGATGCTCAGAACCGCCTCAAACTCGAACACCGTGCGGTCCAAATGCCCCATTATCAGCCTGGATACGTCGGCGCCGTCCTTTGCCAGCAGGTCCAAAATTTCTGCAGGCGCATCCGGGTGCCGTCCCGGATGAATTAATATCGCCGCGCCTGTTTCCCGCTGTGCAATTGCAGACGCGGCAAGACACTTGCGCTCCGTTGAAATCAGCGGCCAAGTACAGCCAATTTCTCCGATAATACCCGCCTTGATCCCAGTGTCGCCCACGCCCTTCTTAATATCCCGAACCATCTCATCCGCCACATCCTCCACACTCCGTCGCTCCATGTCTGCGGGATGAACCGCTCCCACGTAGTAACCCGCTCCCATGATGATGTGAACCCCGGATTCAACGGAGATTCTGGCCAAAGCCTCAGGATTGCGCCCTATGCCTATGGTTGTTGCATCGACTATCGCACCCCCGCCCGATTTCCTGAACATCCTCACTTCCTCGATTGTCGTATCCAGCTCCATCAACGACAGATTGGAGCGGTTGCTATAGTAATTGCGCCGAATCCATCCCAGATTCTCCATGGCAACGGGAGCGTCTGTCAGTTCCCGGGACGGTGTGTCCTGGGCCGGCCTCAACATAAATGAGAAATCGATGTGGAGATGCTCATGAGTTGTGGTGGGGCCCAGTTCCGACGGTGATATGGCGCCCAGGACCGTCTGAATGAGGCCCCGGTTCTCTTCTGATGGCATGAGGCAGGTCCTTGCGGTAAGATGTTGCGCAAGTTTATCATCCTCCTTTCAGCCCCGCAAAGCCACGCTTGCCCACAAACGCCAGCGAGTCCACTGCCCGAAAGCCCCCGGCGATGACAACCCATTAACTGGATTCGGACTCGCAGTTGGTCAATCTGAGCGGGAGGTAACGACATGAGATTTGACGCCTTTACGACCGTTGCAGCCTCCGCGGGAGAAGCCACCAGCGCCGTTGGCTTGCTTAACAACTTGAGACGGCAGATAACCCTGGCCGAGGAGCTCAGCTTCCACACCATGTGGCTCGGAGAGCACCACTTTGGGCCCTATGCAGTGGGGGACATACCAAATCCCATCCTGCTGGGTGCGGACCTGGCAGCCCGCACTTCAAGAATTCGCATAGGGCAGATGGCCAACATAGCCCCTTGGTGGCATCCAATTCGCCTTGCGGAAGACATTGCCATTCTGGACAACATGACCAAGGGACGCGTTGAAGTCGGATTCGGTAGAGGAATATGGCCTTATGAAGGCCCCCAGTTTCATCCCCATGCCGACCCGCGCAGAGACGCGGAGAACAGAGAACTATTCAGAGAAACCGTGGAGATAGTCCGCCAGATCTGGACCAACGAATACTTCTCATACCATGGAACCAACTATCACTTCCCTGCTGAAAACACTGTCTTCTCACATCCGCTGTATCCATCCAACCCAGCATGGCAACAAGGGGAGAGAGTGATTAAACTGCGAGTGACCCCAAGACCCTATCAGATTCCTCATCCGCCTTTATGGATGACTGTCTCTACTGACCGCTCGGTGACGACCGCAGCGGAACTCGGACTCAAGGCCTGCTACTGGCAGCCTCCTGCCCTCAGGATCAGACAGCGTATGGAACTCTACGCAAGCGCCAGGTCAAAATTGGAGGGAAGAACTTTCGCTGTCGGTGAAGACCAGGCGGTCATGCGGTCTACCTACGTAGCCTCTTCAATGGAAGAAGCGCGCCGAGATGCGGAAGAAGGAATCATGTCCTCCTTTGTCTTCAACGATCCATTCCGAGGTAGACAGGTGTTCACAAATCCGGACGAGGTTCTGGACCCCCACGTTAAGCTTGACTGGAATTTCCTCGAGCCGCGCACTCTGCTGGTGGGGTCTCCCGAGAACGTGGTGGAAAAGATCCACGAGTTGCAGGAGGTTTGCAACCTCCGCCATCTACTCATCGATTTCTCGCACATGGGCATTCCACTGCGCAAATCGTTGAGAAATCTCGAGAACTTTGCTACGAAGGTGATGCCGCGATTTAAGGATACCGACTGAGAAATGGTTCCCTGAACATTGGAGATAAGCCCACTTTCCCTCTATCATTAACCCCAACCAACCCCATCCCAACCAAGGAGGCATCAATGGCCGAATACATTCCCTCCCCCGCCCAGTGGGTCCGTGACCAGGTGGAACTATACGAAAGCAGCGGCGGCACCCAGGGCACTACCCTCCGCGACTCCGGCCTGCCCGTCATCATAGTCACCAACCGCGGCAACCGCACCGGCGCCGTCCGCAAGACCCCCCTGATGCGCGTCAAGGACGGCGACAACTACGTGCTGATTGGCTCCCGCGGTGGCGCCCCCACCCACCCCCAGTGGGTCTACAACCTACGCGCCGACGCCAACGTCCAGGTCCAGGACGAGACGGAAGTCCATAACATGCAGGTCCGCGAACTCTCAGAAGGCGAAGAACGCGCCCGCCTCTGGGATCTGGCCGTGGAAGCCTTTCCACCCTACGCGGAATACCAGCAGAAAACGCGCCGCTTCATCCCTGTCTTCCTGGCCGAACCGGCATAGTCTGACCGTCACCCCGTAAATCGGATGATCAGCGGCACAATAATCGCCGTCGCCGCTAAAGCCGCAATTACTCCTGTAAACAGCAGGTAGCGGACGCCGTAGTTCGACATCAGGGCAGGGTCGTAATACTTGGCCACGTCGTTGTCCCGGTACATCTCAACGAGGCCCCGAATCAGCATCTGCCGGGTCCGCCTCCCCAGGGCCAGCGCCGCCACTGCGATAACGTTCAGCGCCAGCGTCATCACGATGAACACGGCCAAGATGATGTCGTAGGTGGCTGCATCCCCTTCATTCGCTGCCTCCGAAGCCACCCCGAAGTTGATACCAAGCACAATAAGGTTAAACACAATGGCGGTCAGCACGAAAATAGTATCCGTTCGACTGCTTTCCCGAAGCTCACTGACTATGTGGTCGTGCACTTGACCCAGCATCTCTTTCTCCTTGTTCTCAGATTACCTTAAAGAGCGTCCCTTAACCTCCCCTCCGTGCCCTATCTAGACTCTTCCTCCTTCATCATCGCGGCCTTTATCCACTCGGCAAAGTCCGCCTCCTCGTACAATGGCCGAATCTCAACTACACTCGGTCCCGGCATCGGATTCGGACAGCGTTTGATCCATTCAACCGCCTCATCCATGTCCTTCACTTCCCACAGCCAATAACCGGCAACTAACTCCTGCGTCTCGTCGAAAGGCCCGTCGATGACCGTCCGGTTATCGCCGTCAAACGCTACCCGTTTCCCTTGCGACGTTGGCTTCAGACCATCTCCAGCAAGCTGTACGCCGGCTTCATCCAACTCCGCGTTGTACTGCCCCATCGCCTGGATGAGCTCAATTGAAGGCATTACGCCGGCTTCGCTTTCCTTGGTGGCCTTAATCAGAATCATCACGCGCATAGTTGTCTCCTCTGCAACGAATAGTTTTCGCAACTGCTTTTCCGCAAGGCTAGACAAATGATACTAGATATGATGCCGATGATGTCCTTGCAAGAACGAATGCAACAGATCTCCCACAGCCCATATTGGGCCTCACTCGCAACGTGTTCCCCTAGCCTTCATGACTCTTGGACAGGTAAACTAGAAGTGATGGGGCTATACGCCCCCACAATGAACTGACAGGCGGTATGCATGACCCCTTTGCAGGTATATTGGGCACGATGCATGGTCAGAGGCAAGCGAGTCTGGTGCTTGCTCAAGGAAATAGACACCGAGAGCGTGAACACCGGCGGGGTATACGTAATCTGGCATGGAGGGCATGTGCCAAGGGTCATCTACATCGGAAATGGCGATATTGCAAGCCGAATTAACCATCACCGAAGTTCAAGCAGAATACTCCAATATGAGACCAAAGGTCTCCTCATGGTAACGTGGGCGACCGTCCCCGAGTCCGAGCGGAAAGGTGTCGAGAAGTTCCTTGTGGACTCATACGAACCTCTGCGGGACGACGATGATGTAAACCAGCCCATCCCCGTCAATCTCCCGTGGGAAACGCCTCCCATCGCCCCACAATAGTCGCGCCAGGACCCTCACAGTCTTCAGGAGCCGACACTTCGGCGATTGAAGGTTACCCCCGTCCTCCACAATCAAAATAATCGTGTTAAGTTAATGTCACCGCTTTCATGATGCCTCTCAACATTCTGTGATATAATAATTCAATTGGCGGTACACTGAGTTTCCGCAGTTGCTCCTTGGCTCCTTAGCTCACCCCTTCGGTTCCTCGTAAGCTTCTTACGAACCTCCTTGGGCCCATTGCGCCTTTTGCATGGTCACCCAACTTGCCTGTCAACCATCTGATGAAGGGAGGACACAAAGAGCTGCGAGGACAGGACACCCTGCTAAATGGGTCTGGTGTAACCCGTCACATCCCGGCCCTGACGACCTATCGTTCCATCTTTGAATGGGCCACATAAGCGAGCGTAAACGCTGTACATAATACCGTCAGGCAAGGTGCGACCGGCACAACCGCGATGGTTCAGGTGGCGCCCGTCCCTCTATCGTAGCTGCTACTTCAGACGACATCGGACTCCGGTCACCACGACCAGATACTGTAACCCCGCATGACGAAGGGACCCGCATTGCTGGTCCCCTTTCGCAACACTCAACCATAAGACTAGGAGAAGAACAATGAGACTATGGCCATTCGGCAATGGAGTTAGCAAACTTTCGAAAGAGATACTCCAAGAGCTGCTAGAGAAATTCAACATCAATTCTGATGATGCCGCAGAGATGCGCTACGTTAAAAAGCGGGGCAAGATCAGCAGCGGGCCCGTTAATCTGATATGTATTTTCAATCCGGCCCTTCTCTCCAGCTCGGAGCTTTCCTCCGCCAACTACAATAATTTGATGGCCCTCAACAAGGGTCTACTCTTTACGGGCCATATCATCAAGGGCACCGATTTCTCTGGAGCCGTGGTCATTCTCCACGACCAGCGAGCCGCATAGCGTCATCACGGATCCCCCCGCCTACGCAGCTGCTGCCTGGGAATACCCTCGCGACCCTTAACCCCCTGACGACATTCGGGAACCACGGCTGGTATTGAGAAGTCGAACGCCAATATAACTCTGACCAACGTGGGGATTCACTCTTTGCAGCATGAGGGCCTGCCAAGGCCTGATTCTATTCGGCGCTTTATTGAAGTGGCAGGACGTATTGCCCGATAGTGTTTGGAGGGGCAGGGTGAGCCAAAACCGCTCAAGCTGCGGGTGGTTGCGATAGCCTCCTGATGTGACCGCTGAAAACCTCCTGCGCATTAGGCCTTCCCTCCAGAGCTCAACCAGCCCCAGGTATCGTGGTATTTGGGGTAAAGTGACCAACACCGCATGTGTGGACTATCCAGAACCGATATCCTGGTTTGGAATTCCCGGCCCTCCGACCTGCGGGAATTATGGCATAATTAGAACTACGATGCTTAGACCAAAACAGCCCGTCTCCTTGCTCTACTTCGTAGCCGCAACGTCATTAATGCTGTTCCTGATGGTAGCCTGCAGCGGCGGCACCAAATCTCGTGATTCCGCGACAACTCCTCCCTCATCGACCGTTGCTACGCCTATTGCTGCACCAACCAAGTCCGACGCAACCGCTGCCCCACCCGCCTCCGAAACACCCGAAGCTGACGGCATCGTCCGCCTACCCCACGATGAAGGCGCCCATCTGACGCCCATAGAGTGGTGGTACTTCAACGGCCATCTGGACACGGAAGACGGGCGAACCTTCAGCTATCACTTTGTCACCTTCCAGTCCATGCTGGCATCGGGGCTGACACCCAGACTAATGCAGCTCAGCTGGGCTGACCATGACGAGGGGATACATCTGGTCGAAGAGCAGGCCGCCTTCCCGCTGGTAGAGACGACTTCGGGAGAGTTTGACCTCACCGTCGACGACTGGCGAATGAATGGCGACGGCAAGTCTTTCGACCTGTCCTTCACTATCGGCGACTACGCTGTGGACCTGAAGGGAGAATCCACAAAGCCTCCGGCCCTCCACTATGAGACCGGCTACGTGGACCTTGGCATCGCCGGTAAGACCTACTACTACTCCCACACCGACGTAAGGACCTCCGGAACGGTATTGGTTAACGACAACTCGCACTCTATAACCGGCATTGCCTGGATGGACCACCAGTGGGGCGACTTCACCACTGAGGGAATCGGTTGGGACTGGTTCAGTTTAAATCTTGACGACGGATCCGACCTCAAAGTCTCGGTGGTGTGGGAGATGGATAGCGGCAAGCACGTCGAAACCTATGGCACCTACGTACCTGCAGACGGACAATCAGCAATGCACCTGCCGGGCGACGATATTTTCGTGGAATCTACCGACACGTGGAGCAGTCCCGACACGGGAGGCGAATACCCCATGGGCTGGAAGCTTCGTGTTGACTCCCTGGGCCTCGACCTAATACTGAATCCGGTAATCAGGGAAGCGGAGTATGCTGAATCCCAATTTGTGCCCGTTATCTACTGGGAAGGCGCGATAACGGCAGAGGGCGCGCGTAACGGAAGTTCCGTATCGGGCAGAGGCTTTGTCGAAATGGTCGGTTATGCACCAAGTTCACTGGCCGCCCCTTCTCTCCCTAACCCGTAGCCCACTAGAGCCGAAGGCCGCCCCTTCTCTCTCCCTCATAACCTCATCTGTTCAACTCGTTTCTGAACGAGTTGAACCCCCGCTATTGCGTCTCTTCCTTGTCACCTTCCGGGGTTTCTTCGGCATCTTCAGGTTTGGATCCGAGAATATCGGTGATGGCGTCTTCGAGAATCCACTGGATTCGGAAGCTGAACAAGCCCACCAGCAGAGCAGGAGATATCAGCAATACCAGAGAAAGCGGAATCGACAGGGTATCCAGCGTAATCAATCGAATCACAAGCGGAAGCGCAAGCAGGAACAACACAGACATCAACACCGTTGCCAGTCCATATTCAACCATCGTCCTGAAGGTACGTGACCGTTTGTGTGCTTCTGCCTCCTCCCCAGTTTCGCTTGAACTCTGGGCGGCGAGAAGGGAAATGGTGCCCAACGAACGCCAGATGACCACGGCGGAAGGAGTGCTCAGGCCAATCACTACTCCTACAATGATCATTGCGGCCACCCCCGTTGGAACGGACAGCAACTCACTTACCGCATCCGGCGCTATGTAGACCACCCCCGTGCCCGCAACGCTGAGGAACCCCATTATGGCCGCGTTTATAAATATCGTCTGTCGTACGCTGCGGAAACGATCGCCGCTCTCGCCTCGCAAAGACAGCGCAGACCAGAAAGCGTCTACACCCAGCTGGACCGAGAGAACTATCCAGGTCATTGGCGCCGGTGTAAAGCGGTCCACCCAGTTAGTCACTCTTTCGGCGCTCTTGCTTGTTATAGGAGCTAATACCGAAGTGATCGCGGTGGCAATTGATATAACCGCTCCTAGTGGAGAGAATCCCGCCACGTCGCCGGGACCGAGGCGGCCTATGGCGAGAGAAAACTCCCCCATTTGTGGCATTGTCATTCCCACCTTCACGGCCTCGTTGAACCTTCGGCCAGCCAATATTGAACCGATAGTATTGGCAGCGATCTTACCCAGCATGAACACCGCCACAACTATCAGCGCAGGTACGATGTAATCGTCCAGGGTCCGGTAATCGATGAGCATACCGATGGACAGGAAGAAAAGCGCTCCGAACATGTCTCGCACAGGAGCAATCATCCGGGTAACCCGTCCGGAGGCTTCCGTATCGCCGATGATCACCCCAACCAGAAAGGCCCCAGCGGCAGGCGAAAGCCCCAGCAGTGTGGCGCATAGCGCCAGTAAAAAACAGGAACCAAGACTCCAAAGCAACAGGGTCTCGTCCGACTGCAAGCGGGACAATACTCGCATCAGCCTGTCGCCCAGCATGGCGCCGATTACCAGCCCCACCACACAGAATATCGCCAGCTTGCCGGCCAGAATACCAGCGTCGGTGAAGCTCGCCGTACCGGTGGTCGACAGGCCCGCCAGCACGGTCAGCAGAATCACGGCGGCAAAGTCTTCAACCAGGAGAATGCCTACTATGGTCTGACCCCATCCCGTGTTGAGATTTCCCCCGTCACGCAGACTCTTCAGCAGAATAGCAGAGCTGCTGATGGCGATGGCTCCACCAAGATAAAGTGCGTGACTCTGGTCCAGTCCGGGTAGAAAACTGGCTATCCACACTCCAAACAAGGTCAGTACGGAGATTTCGATAGCCCCGATTACCAACACCCGCCCGCCTATCTTCCTGATGCGCTTCCATCCCAACTCCAGGCCAATGCTGAACAGTAACAGGATCAAACCGAGCTCAGCCAGCAAGCCAATAGTGTCCAGGTTGCTGATAAGCGGGGTCGGCAGCGTGAACGGGCCCATGAGCATACCGGCGAGCAGGTAACCCAGTACCGGCGGCTGCCAGATAAGCCTTGCGAAAATAAGCCCGGCAGCGGCAACCACCATGGCCACTGTGAAGTCTTTCAGTAGTGAAGCGGTGCCCTCGGAGATACCGGCGGGAAAGATTGTCAGCAAAGATTCTATTGCGTACCTCCTGAGAAGCGCCGCATAGGCGGGCTCAGGCGAGGAAGATCAATTCCGTTCGAGCAGTCCCACGGCTAATGGCCGCTCAATTCAGACCAATTGTGATATTCTCTCACTCCATCAATCTCCGCTGCCAGAAGAATGGACTTGAAATTCTCCTGGAGATTGATTAAGGTTTCCATAAGCAAATTATGTGGACAACAAGTTGTCACGTTTCACAATCCGTCAACCACGGGATGAAGCGGACCCTTCCAATTTTGCCAGCTTGCCTCCGATACTCTCGGACGCCAACGACAACCTCTCCCATTCCTCCCAAAGGAACTTGGTCTCCTCTTTCAGCAAGCGGTACTCCTCTCCTGATGCGGTAATCCTGGAAGGATCATCAAACAGTTCCGGATTGGAAAACATTGTCTCCAATTCGCTTATGCGGGCTTCGTGGTCGGTAAGGGAAACGGTTACGCGCTCTAACTCTCTGGCCAGCTTGTTGGCCTCTTTTGTGAGGGAGCGCCGCATCTGCTCTTCGGCTCCGATTCGGCGTCCTCTGCGCTTCCGGGACGGGGCTTTTTCGGAGGTGTGCAAGCTTTTCCTGGCGATGGACGTCTCGCTGTCCCTCGCTTGCTTACTGTAGAGATAGCTGTCGTAGTCCCCGGGAAAAACCCTTGTCTTTCCACCGTCCACCTCGATGATCTTGTTGGCTAACTGGCGCATCAGTGTTCGGTCGTGAGTGGTAAAACAGATAGTGCCCCTATAATCGCCTAGAGCATCCGCGAGGACTTCCCTGGAAGTGATGTCAAGGTGGTTTGTAGGTTCATCCATCAAGAGCAGATTACTAGGCTGCACCAGCAGCTTGGCAAGTGCGACTCTGGCTTTTTCACCGCCGGACAGAACGACTATTCGTTTGAGTACATCGTCTCCGCTGAACAGAAATCCGCCGAGGGTGTTGCGAAGTCTCTGCTCGGATTCCTTTGGCGCCGACTGCTGCAGCTCCTCAATGATTGTATTGTCTGGGTTGAGCAGCTCAAGCACGTGCTGGGCATAGTAGGTGATGATTACGTTATGTCCCGTCTTCCTCTTGCCTTTTTCGGGTGTTACGACGCCGGCAAGCATCTTCAACAGAGTCGTCTTGCCCGCGCCGTTGGGGCCAAGCAACGCAACACGGTCACCCCGTGCAAGTGTAAGGTTGAGGTCTCTGTAGACTACATTGTCTCCGTAGGCCTTCCTCACGTTGGACAGCGATATGACTTCCGAACCGCTCCTCGGCGGCTCCGGGAACGAGTATCGGACCTTCCTGGTTGCTCGTGGCAACCTGACGATCTCCATTTTCTCAAGCTGCTTTATACGGCTCTGCACCTGGCTGGCCTTCTTTGCCTTGTAGCGAAAACGATCGATGAACCGCATCTGTCGCTTGATCTCCTGTTCCTGCCGTGCCGCCGCCGCCTGCTTCACTTCAAGGGTCTGTTCCCGGGCAACCAGGTAATCGTCATAGTTGCCCCTGTGAAGGACCGTTTCATCCGGTTCAATGGCTATCACTCTCGTCGCGACCTGGTTGAGAAAAGCTCGGTCGTGAGACGTGACAATTACACCGCCATCGAAAGAGGTCAGGTACTTCTCGAACCACAGGTTTGCATCAAGGTCAAGGTGGTTCGTTGGCTCGTCCAGAAGCAACAGGTTCGGTTTCCTGAAAAGAATCTTTGCTAGGTTTGCCCGCATGGCCCAACCGCCGCTGAACTCGCTCATTGGCCTAAGAAAGTCCTCCTTGTCGAATCCCAGCCCGGAGAGAATCTCCCTGGCTTCATACTCGCGATAGCCACCACCGGCTGCTTCCAACTCCATGTCAAGCTTGCCTATTCGGTTTAACAAAAGGCGCTGCTCGAAAGGATCGGACTCTGTGGAGAGAGCCTTGTGGGCGGCGGAGATTTCGTCCACCAGAGAATTCTCTTCGGTGCTCGCTTCTAGCACATCCTGGAGCAGCGGTTTACTGGTCAGCAAGCAGGGGTCTTGCTTCAGATATCCCATGGTGACGTAACGGTGCTTTGAGACACTACCTGTTTCCGGCTCCATTTCCCCGGCAAGGATGTCCAGGAGAGTTGTCTTACCCGAGCCGTTCGCGCCTATAAGCGCAATGCAGTCTTCGTCAGTTATCCCGAATGTGATCCCACTGAACAGAGTTCCGCTTGGATAAGACTTGCTGATGTCGGATGCGAAGAGCATATCGTCTGTACCTAGTTCTTATTCTATCCGCAATATAGGACAGAAGGAACACGGACAAAGGCAGTAACCGGGATTGGGGACAGGAAAACCTGTGGAGCCGTGGCCATATAACCGATAGAATTGTGGAGAAATGACTCAAAGTGAGACACTATCGCTATTACCAACGCCGGCCTCTTGACAGGTCGACAAAGAAGCTGGGAGTATTCAGTGCGCAACTGTTGTAATTCGACCTGAACTCCAGCAGTCGAAAATGTCGGGGCAGCGGGTCTGGGTCAGATTCCAGTGAGACTCAATATACAGTTACCCAATGGAAATCTCTAAATTTGATCCATCGCCGGTTGAACCAATGTAACGGCTGGTTCGCGGGATGTAAGAAAGTAGGACTTTGGTTTCCGAGAACGAGAACGTACGCTACGAGCCGGATGAGAAACCTCCTTTCTGGGTAGCTCTAGGCGCGGGCCTGCAGGCGGCCGCAATCATCGTCGCCCCTGTGGTGCTGACCGTCG
>DAOUKX010000013.1:0-24522 GCA_034420855.1 Dehalococcoidia bacterium | reverse complement strand
AGCCAGGGGTGTCGGTGTAGTCGTAGCCCCCAACTTTGCCCTCGGAGCCGTAGTGCTCCAGAGCTTGGTGCAAAAGGCCGCCCCCTTCTTCGACTACGTTGACATAATCGAGTCCCACCACGAAGCTAAGATTGACGCGCCCTCCGGCACATCCATAGCCATAGCCCAGGCCGCCGCCACCGGAAGAGAATTCACCCGCAAAGACCCCGAGCGGGAGAACCTGGCAGGGTCAATGGGCGCTCAGTACGGCGGTGTGGGCATCCACAGCCTCCGCCAGCCCGGACGCAGCGCCCACCACGAAGTCGTCTTCGGCGCCCAGGGACAGACCCTCACCCTCCGCCACGACACCCTTGGCCGTGATTGCTACATGCCTGGCGTCCTTCGTGCCATCCGGGAGGTTGTTAACATAAAGGGCCTTGTGCTAGGCTTGGACAAAATTTTAGGAATATAGCAAACAAAAGTTGAGCAAGTATTTCAAAATAGCAGTGTTAGGCGCCACCGGCGTCGTGGGCCGCGAATTCCTGAAAATCCTGGAAAACCGCGCCTTTCCCGTCAACCACCTCAAACTGCTGGCCTCCCGCCGCTCTGCCGGAACTCGTGTCTCCGTTGGCGGCCAGGAATACGAGGTGCAGGAAGCCACGGAGGACTCCTTTCGAAACACCGACTTCGCCTTCATATCCGCCGGAGCGTCCGTAAGCCGCCGCTTCGTCCCCGCCGCCGTCAACAGCGGCGCCGTGGCCATCGACAAGAGCTCCGCATACCGTATGGATCCCACCGTCCCCCTCGTGGTGCCGGAAATCAACGGTGCGGACGTGGAGCGCCATCAGGGCATAATCGCCACGCCAAACTGTTCCACCATCCAGATGGTCATGGCCCTGTACCCCCTCCATCGCGTCAACCCCATCCGCCGCGTCATCGTAGACACCTACCAGGCCGCTTCAGGAGCGGGCGCGAGTGCCGTTCAGGAGTTGACCGACCAGGCCCAGGCCATCCTCACGGGCGTGCCCGCCAACGCGGAAGCCATGCCCCATCCCCTCGCCTTCAACCTCTTCCCCCACATCGACGATTTTCTCGATGACGGCTACAGCAAGGAAGAGGAGAAGATGATTAACGAAACGCGGAAAATTCTCCACGACCCGTACATGGGAATCTCCGCCACCTGCGTCCGCGTCCCCGTCTACACCTGTCACAGCGAAGCGGCCCACCTGGAATTCGAACGCCCCATGGACCCCGCTGAGGCCACACGTTTGCTGGAAGAGATGCCCGGCGTAACCGTCCTGCGGGACGGCTACCCCATGCCCTACGACCTCGCCGGCACCGACGACGTTTACGTGGGGCGCATCCGACGCGACCCCTCCATAGACAACGGTCTCGCCCTCTGGATAGTCGCAGACAATCTCAGGAAGGGCGCCGCCCTTAACGCCATTCAGATAGCCGAAGAAGTGGTTAGAAGGGGCTGTTTAACGCCAAAATCCCTCGCCGCTTCCTCAGAAACTTAGCCCAATGGTTCCCACTCGAATAGCTGGAGGACTGTCATGGTAGAGCTTGGACGACTACTGACTGCCATGGTCACGCCCATGGATGAACGCGGTGAGGTGGACTGGGCTAAGACCCGCGACCTCGCCAATCGTCTCCTGGACTCCGGCAGCGACGGTCTCGTCGTCGGCGCAACCACCGGCGAAGGTCCCACGCTCAGCCACGAGGAAAAGCTCAAGCTCTGGGGCGAAACCAAGGCCGCCATCGGCGACCGCGGCGCGATAATCGCCAACACCGGCAACTACTCCACCTGGGACAGCATCAACCTAAGCCGGGAAGCGGAAGAGGTGGGCGTCGACGCCCTGCTTCTGACCGTTCCCTACTATAACAAGCCCCCCCAGGAGGGCATCTACCGCCACTTCAAGGCCATCGCCGAGTCCACCCACCTGCCCTGCATCCTCTACAACATCCCGGGACGCACTGGCACCAAGATGTCCCTGGAGACCACCGTCAGGTGCAGCCAGGTCGACAACATCGTTGGTGTGAAGGACGCCACAGCCGACTTCGAGTTGATGGCGCAGACAGTCGATGGCGCTTCCGACGGCTTCCGCATCTGGAGCGGCAACGATGGCGACACCTTCCCTCTGCTCTGCCTGGGTGGTTACGGCGTCATCTGCGTAGTCTCTAACCTCTTCGGCAAGCAGATGCGGCGCATGATAGACCTCACAGTTGCAGGCAATCTCAGGGAAGCTGCCGAAGAGCATCTCCGTCTTCTGCCCATGTGCAACGGCATGACGGGCATCGCGTCCAACCCCATACCCCTCAAGTACGCCTACTCCAAGGTTGGCTTCGATGTTGGACAGCCCCGCCTCCCCCTCATCCCCGCCGATGATCAAATGGCAACTCAGGTAGACAAGCTGCTGGAAGACTACCCCGTAGACCTCCCCATTTAGCGCAGACGTCGAAATAGCTGGCTAGTCTGGGGACGAGTATAACCTGAGCTGCAGCAGGTTAGCGAACGATGATGGGCCGTCAGATCCTCAAATCATCGGCTTGAGCATTATCGTCTCGTCACGATGAGGACCGGTGGAAATCAGGTGGAACTCACAGCCTATCAGTTCCTCCAGCCTCCCCACGTATGCCGCCGCTTCGGCCGGTAGCTGCTCCATCCTGGTGGCCCCCTCCGTCGGGTCCGACCAGCCGGGCATCTCCTCGTAGACCGGCTTGCACCGCTCCAACTGAGTCGCACCCGATGGGAAGTAGCCCAGCAGCTCTCCGTCCAGCTCATAGCCCACGCATATCTTTACCGAAGGAAAGCCGTCAAGCACGTCCAGCCGCGTCAGCACAAGCGAAGAAAACCCGTTGATGTGTTGGCTGTACCGTGCCGCAACCGCGTCGAACCAGCCGATTCGTCGCGCTCGACCGGTGGTCGTGCCATACTCCCATGCCCTCTCACGCAGCTCATCCGCCCTTTCATCAAGCATCTCCGTCGGAAACGGTCCGCTGCCCACCCGGGTGCAATATGCCTTGAAGACTCCTATTACTCCGCTGATGCTCCTTGGATGGATGCCGAGACCCGCCGCCGCACCACCCACCGACGCCGACGATGACGTGACGTAAGGGTAAGTGCCGTGGTCCAGGTCCAGCAACGTGCCCTGGGCGCCCTCCATAATGATCGTTTCCCCCCGCTCAATGGCCTGCTGCATCAGGAAACTGGTGGGGCGGAGCATGTCCTTCAGGCCTTCCCTCCACCGGGCGCACTGCTCCAGGATCTCCTGAAGCGACAGGGGAGGCTGGTCATACAGTTTGGTCAGAATCCGGCTCTTGTCCTCTACGACGCGCTCTAGCCGAGGCAGTAGCTCATCCTCCAGGTAGAGCAGGTCTCCGGCGCGGATTCCCGTCCGGGATGCCTTGTCCACGTATGCGGGGCCCACTCCCGTGCCCGTTGTGCCCAGGCTGGCGCGTCCGCGAGCCTTCTCCTCAAGGGCATCAATCTGAATATGGTAGGGCATAATCAGGTGGGCCCGTTCGCTGAGGTATATCCGGCTCACGTCCACCCCACGCTCGGACAACCCCTTGATCTCCTCCAGAAGCACCTCCGGGTTCACCACCACCCCGTTCCCGATTACGCAGGACACGTCAGGATGGAAGATTCCGGATGGCACCAAATGAAGGGAAAAGGTTCCCCCATGGTTCATCACAGTATGACCGGCGTTGTTTCCGCCGGCATAACGGGCTACCCACTGCGCCTTGGACGCAAGATAGTCCACCACCTTCCCCTTCCCTTCGTCTCCCCATTGCGCCCCAATCAAGGCGTACGCCCCCATTGCATTCCCTCGTCATTTACAAATGAAGCGGCCCCCGAGGAGGCCCAACGCAGTATAGCAAAAAGCAGGTGCCCTTACTAGCAAAGAACTTCATATCGTATCATGTTTTCCGTGCCCACTGGCCGGTGGTGAATAACTCAAAAAAGTTTTGAGCGCTGATAGGGCTATGCTATAATGAAACCGAATAGCAAGGCCTTTGCTCGATGGCCCACCTGACCCTTCCTTTCCCACGTGCGAAGGCTTGATGCCAGGCAAAATCTCACCTCTGGGGGAAGAATGCGCTCACTGAGCGATGAGCTTCGCGTGTTCACTGGGAATTCTCATCGACAGCTTGCCCGGGACGTTTGCAAATACCTGAACATCTCCGTGGGCCAGGCGGAAGTCTTCAAGTTCTCCAACGACAATACCTTCGTACGTATCCTTGAGAACATACGGGAGCGGGACGTATTCGTAATCCAGCCCGTCTGCGCCCCCGTGAACGACGCTCTCATGGAGCTGCTGATTATGATAGACGCAGCCAAACGGGCCTCCGCCGGCCGCGTCACCGCGGTGGTGCCCTATTACGGTTACTCCCGCACGGACAAAAAGGACCAGCCCCGCGTGCCAATCACGGCGCGACTGGTGGCCGACCTGCTGACCGCCGCCGGTGCCGACCGTCTGCTCACCGTCGACCTCCACGCGGGTCAGATTCAGGGCTTCTTCAACATCCCCGTAGACGAGCTTACTGCCCTCCCCCTGCTGGTGCGATACTTCCGCGACAAGAATCTGGACAACCTGGTGGTAGTCGCTGTGGACGTTGGCATAAGCAAGCGCGCCCGTGACGTGGCAGAGCGTCTTGGCGTCCCACTGGCCATCGTCGAAAAGCGTCGCGAGGGTAACACCTCTTCAATCCAGACTCTAAATATCATAGGTGACGTCAAGGGCAAGAATGTCTTGACCTTCGACGACGAAATCAACACCGGCGGGTCCATCATCACCGCCGCCGAAGCCCTTAAGGCCAGCGGCGCCCGCGACGTATACTCCTGCGTCACTCATGCCCTGTTTTCAGGGGATGCTTCCGACAGGGTAGTTAACAGCCCCCTTAAGGAACTGGTAGCCACTGACACTGTTCCTCTGGCCGCGAGTCACATGAACGGCAAGGTGACTATCCTTTCTGTGGCGTCCCTGCTGGGAGAGGCCATAAGGAGAATTCACAACGGCCTTTCCGTCGGAGAACTTTTCAACGGGGAATCATGATCCGACTACTCGACAAGATCATCGGCACGCCCGAAGATCGCCTCAAGAAGAAATATCAGTCCCTCATCGACAGGGTTAACGGCCTTGAGCGCGAGTTCGAAAGACTAACCGACGCACAACTCAAGGAGCAGACAGACTCCTTTCGCCAGCAGTTAAGCCGCGGCAAATCCAGGGACGACATCCTCCCAGAGGCGTTTGCCGCCGTTCGCGAGGCCGCCAAGCGCACCCTGGGCCAGCGCCACTTCGACGTTCAGATTATGGGCGGATCCGTCCTCCACAAGGGTGGCATTGCCGAAATGAAGACCGGCGAAGGAAAGACCCTCGTCGCCACTCTTCCCGCCTATCTCAACGCCCTCTCCGGTGAAGGCGTGCACATCGTTACCGTCAACGACTATCTCGCCCGTCGTGACCCCGTCTGGATGGGGCCTGTCTTCCATATGTTGGGCCTGTCCGTCGGCTGCCTCCAGAATGACGACTCCTTCGTCTACCAGCCCGGGACCACCGCAAAAGACCCCAGCTACAACGACCTGACCCCCGTGCCCCGCAAAGAAGCTTACCTCTGCGACATCACTTACGGCACAAACAACGAGTTCGGCTTCGACTATCTCAGGGACAACATGGCCGTGGACCCGGACCTGCAGGTACAGCGCCGTCTTAACTACGCCATCGTCGACGAAGTGGACAACATCCTCATCGACGAAGCCAGAACTCCCCTCATCATCAGCGGGCCGGCCCAGGAGCCTGTCCGCCTCTATCACGACATGGCCAAGCTGGCCCGCCGCCTCCGTGCTGAATCGGACTACAGCATCATTGACGAACGCAGCCAGGCCGTCTCCCTGACCGAAGAGGGAATCTCCAGGATTGAAGGCTGGATTAAGGTCAATAACCTCTACGCTCCTGAAAACGCCCACCTAGTGCGATACGTGGAAAACGCCCTCAAGGCCCGTGTGCTCTACAAGCGCGACAAGGAGTACGTGGTAAGGGACGGCGAAGTCATCATTGTGGACGAATTTACCGGCCGTCTCCAGCCAGGCCGTCGCTGGTCTAACGGTCTTCACCAGGCCATCGAAGCCAAGGAAGGCATCCAGGTCCAGCAAGAGAACGAGACCTACGCCACCATCACCCTCCAGAACTACTTCCGCATGTACGACAAGCTCGCCGGCATGACCGGTACCGCCCTAACTGAAGAAGAAGAGTTCCTCAAGATTTACCGGCTTGAGGTGGTGCCGATTCCCACCAACGAGCCCCTGGTAAGAAAGGACCACGCCGACCTCATCTATCAGTCGGAGTCTGCCAAGTGGAAGGCCGTTGCTGACGAAATTGGAGATTTGCACAGGCAGAGCAGGCCCGTTCTTGTAGGCACCACTTCCATCGAGAACTCGGAGAAACTGAGCGGCCTGCTCAAGCGACGTGGAGTTCCCCACCAGGTCTTGAACGCGAAGCAGCACGAACGCGAAGCCTACGTGGTTGCCCAGGCTGGCCGCCCCGGCGCGGTAACCGTCGCCACCAACATGGCCGGACGGGGCACCGACATCGTACTCGGCGGGAATCCCGACAGCCTGGAAATCTCACCGGAGCAGTGGCAGAAGGATCACGACGCAGTGGTTGCACAGGGCGGCTTGACCGTCATAGGAACGGAACATCACGAGTCCCGACGCATCGACAACCAGTTGCGTGGCCGCTCCGGTCGCCAGGGAGACCCCGGCGACACCCGCTTCTACGCCTCAATGGAGGACGAGATAATAAAGCGCTTCGGCGGGGAACGGGCCAAGGACCTTATGGGCAAGGTATCCGGCTGGGCCGGCATGGACAAAGGGGCGCCCCTGGAAAGCGGCGTCATTACCAAGATTCTGGAGGGAGCCCAGAGCCGCGTCGAAGGCTATCACTTCGAGGCTCGTAAACACCTGCTGGAATTCGACGACGTTCTGAACCAGCAGCGCGACCGCATCTACCGCGACCGTCGGGAGATCCTCCAGGGTGAAGACCTGAGAGCTTCCGTACTCAGCAAGGTGGAAGAGAAGATGGACGAGCTTCTATCTCAACACCTTGAGGGAAGCGTCGTCGAGGACCGCGACTACAAGGGATTGCTTGAGAATCTCCGCATTGTCTTCCCCATCCTGCCGGAACCTTTCAATGACGAGGAGCAGCTGAAAAAAGCCAACCGCGGCAAGCTCAAGAAGTCCCTCGTCGCTCATGCCGAAGAGGAATACCGAGAGAAGGAAAAAGAGCTGGGCGACGATAGAATGCGGGCCTTGGAGCGCATTCTGATGCTGAGGGCCTTGGATCTGGGTTGGAAGGCGCAGCTTACCGACATCGAAAAACTCAGGCAAGGCATCGGCCTTCAGGCCTACGGCCAGCGCAACCCGCTGGTGGCCTATCAGAGAGAAGGCCGTCGCATGTACCAGGACCTCCTAACACAGATGCGCGACGACGTTGTACACGGCATCTATCGTCTCTCCCTGGCCCCCGTGGGCACCCCCGCAAAGGCCCCGCCCAACGGACGCGCCCACAGTGCCCCGTCCCGAAACGGCGCCCCCCGAAAGATTGGCCGCAACGACCCCTGCTACTGCGGCAGTGGCAAGAAGTACAAGCGTTGCTGCGGCCGCGGATAAAGGCCACCTCGTGTCTACCGTAAACAAGGAACTGGTTTCCATCTTCGAGGATATGGCCCACCTTCTTGAGAGGAAGGGAGACCTTATTTTCAAGATACGAGCCTACCGCCGAGCCGCAGAAGTCATCTCCGATTTCCCGGAACCCCTGGACGCCCCTTCCTCAGAGGGCCGTGACCTGATGAAGGTGCCGGGCATCGGAAAGGCCATCAGCGGCAAGATTCGCGAATACGTCACCACCGGCCAGATATCCGCCTACGAACGGCTGAAAACGGAGTTCCCCGATCACGAGGGCATCTGTACCAGATTCATCGTTGACTGCACCAACTATCACAAGTTCAGGGACACAGGCCTGCTCCAATTTCAGCGTCGGTCCGAGGGCGATCCCGCTTCGCCGCAGGAAGGTCAAGCCCATTAACGTCAAACCCTTTGAAGCGACCGTTGAGCTCATAGAGCAGCCCGCAGGACCTCCCGCGTCCGTGGAGGCGGAGGCATTGGACCGCCTGTCTCAAGCCATTCAATCCGGCAGACCCTGGGCCGAGGCCCTTCTCGAAACAATGAGCATGTGGACCCTGCCTGAAGAACACGTAAACGGGCGGCTTTATCGCTACGTAATCCAGGGTGAAGCCTTCGACTGTCTTCTGCTGGCCGAGAGGATGTGCACCCTGCTGCGTAACGCAGATCTGGTTCAGGAAGTGGAGAACCTGCTGTTTCTAGGCCAATTTCCATCTTACATAACTGAAGAAAATTTAAAGAACCTGCTGGGCTACAACAAATACCGCGGGTTCCTGAATTTCTGGTACGGCGTGGTGGTGGAACAGGCCCTGCACGTGGCCGTTGAAGAAGAAGTGCGAAAGGACATGCGCGCCGGCGGACGGGTAGACGTGGAGGACATGAGCAATGCGGTGTTTCGCCGGATCTACGACGACGAACAGGCCAGCCTGATTGTCAAGTTCAGGGAGAAGATGGGCTACCCGACCCAGGACGGATTCAGCCTCACCCAGTCCAAGGAGTTCACCTACTGGCTGTTTAAGCACCGCCTCTACTACTGGGACCCGGCCAGAGTCGCCAGCGACACACGCAAGGGCTTAAACTGGCTGGAGAGAGTCCGCGGTTCCTCCTCGCCCATCTAGGGCGGAAGCTGGGCAAGCACTTCCTCCAACCGCTTCAGCCGCTCCCGCAGCCCAAGTGATCGTTCCTTCTCCCGTTCCACAACATGCTCCGGCGCCTTGGCGCGAAACTGCGGCCTAGCGAGCAGCGAGTCCACCCGCTTCAGATGCTTGGAAGCATCATCCCGCTCTTCCTCCAGGCGCCGCCTCTCTTCGGCCAGGTCGGTGACCTCGCCAAGGGGCAGAGCTACCACCACCTCCCCGGCCACCACTGTCACAATCCCTCCGTCGTGGGAAACTTCGGTGTCAGGGGTCCCGCTTAAGTTTCGCAGCCGGGCCAGCCCCTTCACAGCCTCCACCTCATCGCCTACCAGATAGTCGTGGCCCTGTAGGTCCACGGTGGCTTGCAGTTCCTCCCTTGGATTGATGCGAAGCTGCGCCCTGATGTTGCGAATGGAGCGCACCAGCGTAATGATCTGAGTCACCTCTGCTACCGCCTTATCGTCGCCCCTCGTCGCATCCTCCTCGGGGTAGGGGGCAATCATTATCGACTCTGCGAGCACACCCTCCTCGGGCAACTGCCTGGTAAGCCGCTGCCACACCTCTTCAGTGACGAAGGGCATGAACGGATGAAGCAGCCGCAGCGTCCTCTCCAGCACGTGGGCCAGCGTCGGCAGTGGCGACGGTTCCGCGTCATCCCTCATCCGAATCTTCGCAAACTCAATGTACCAGTCGCAGAACTCATTCCAAAGGAAGTCGTAGACCTCCCGTTGGGCCTCACCGATTTCGAACCGCTCAAGGTAGTGCCTCATTCGACCAATTACCCGATTCAGCCGGCTCAGAATCCATCGGTCCTCCCGGTGGGAAACGTCAGACAATTCATACCAACCTCGAACAGAGTCGCTGTCTTCCAAGGAGCCTATGACGAAGCGCGAGGCGTTCCACAACTTATTTGCAAAGTTGCGGCTGGACTCCAGCTTGTCCGTACCCAGACGTAGATCGTTTCCGGGGGCGGCGCCCGTTGTCAGGGCAAACCTCAAAGCGTCGGTGCCGTATGCCTCCGTCAGCTCAAGCGGGTCCAGCACGTTGCCCGTGGTCTTGCTCATCTTGCGCCCTTGAGCGTCCCTCACCAACCCGTGCAGGAAAACAGTTTCAAAGGGCGGCTCACCCATGTTCTCGATTCCCATCATAATCATGCGGGCAACCCAAAAGAACAGGATGTCGTAGCCCGTCACCATCACATGGGAGGGATAGAAGAAGTCCAGGGCTTCCGACTCATCGGGCCATCCCAGGGTTGAGTGGGTCCATAGACCGGAACTGAACCAAGTGTCCAGCACGTCCGGGTCCTGTGTGATCTTCTGAGAGCCGCAGTGGCGACAGCTCGTGGCGTCTTCCACCGAAACCGTCAGGCCGCCACATTCCTCGCAGTACCAAACGGGAATCCGGTGACCCCACCAGAGCTGTCGACTGATGCACCAGTCCCGGATGTTCTCCATCCAGTTTAGATACACCCGCGAGAACCGTTCCGGCACAATGCGGACCTTTCCGTCCTTTACCACATCCATGGCCGGTTGGGCGAGAGGCTCAATTTTGATGAACCACTGCTTGCTGGCGAAAGGCTCCACCACGGTAGCGCATCTCTGGCAGTGTCCAATGGAGTGGCGGAGAGGTTCCGTCTTCACCAGATATCCCTGTCGGTCCAACTCCGCCACCGTGTTTCGCCTTGCTTCAAACCGCTCCTGGCCCTGAAACTGCCCGGCGGCCTCCGTAAGGTTCCCCTCGTCATCCACAGACATCACGATGGGAAGGTTGTGACGCTGTCCAATCTCGAAGTCGACCGTATCGTGCCCCGGCGTCACCTTCAACACTCCCGTCCCGAATTCCCGGTCAATGGCATCGTCCCCCACGACTGGGATGGGGCGGTCGACGAGGGGAAGTATTACGTTGCGTCCCAGCAAAGACTGATAGCGCGAGTCTTCAGGGTGGACGGCCACCCCAGTGTCGCCAAACATCGTCTCCGGACGGGTAGTGGCAACTGTAATGGATCCCTCGCCTTCTTCCATCGGGTAATTAACATAATATAGGTAGCCGTCTTCCTCCTCGTACTCCACCTCCAGGTCGGATAGGGCGGTGGAGCAGCGGATGCACCAGTTGATGATGCGCTCACCCCGATAGATTAGACCCTTCTCATACAGATTTACGAAGGCGGTACGCACAGCACGGCTGGGGCCCGGGTCCAGCGTAAAGACAAGTCGAGACCAATCACAGGAAGAGCCAATCCGCTTCAACTGCTCTTCGATGTTGCTGCCGTAAAGTCCTACCCAATCCCACATTCTCTCCAGAAACTTCTCTCGCCCCATCTCCCAGCGAGATGTGCCCTCGCTGGCCAACTGCCTCTCAACAACAACCTGAGTAGCGATACCCGCATGGTCCTTCCCCGGCAGCCACAGGGCCGCATCTCCCATCATCCGATGCCAACGAGTCAGGATATCCTGTATAGCCATTGTCAAAGCGTGGCCTAGATGCAGGTCTCCCGTTACGTTGGGAAGAGGCATAATGTCCACGAAAGGCTTCTTGGACCGGTCTACCTCAGGCGTGAAGTACCCCTTTTCCATCCAGAACCGGTACAGAGGCTCCTCAACCTCACTGGGGTTATAGGCTCGTGGCATCTCATTGGATGACGGCAAACTCATCGACTCCTTCCTATTTCCCGCACTCATCCCCGAATTATCGCGTGCTTTCGTACTCCCAAGACTCATTCCTCCTTCACTTTAAGTATGTTGCTCACCTGCTCCAACACCCGGTGGGCCAGTTCCAGCTTGGACATTTTGGGCATCTGATGGACCTCACCGTCAGCAGTGAGAATCGCCGCCCTGTTCATATCTGCGCCGAAGCCGCCGTCCGACTCCGTGATGTCGTTAGCCACTATCATGTCCAGACCTTTGGAAACCAGCTTGTTTTTGGCATTCTCCAACAAGTCCCGGCTTTCCGCCGCAAACCCCACTCGGACTGTTGGGCCTTCGACGCTGGCGAGGATGTCCGGGTTTTGCGCCAGCGTCAAACTCAACGGACCCCCGGCCTTTTTCAGCTTGTGGGAACTCGGTTCCGCGACTCTATAGTCCGATACCGCGGCGGCCATTATCAGCGCGTCCGCTCCCCGGCAGGCTTCCCCAACGGCGGCTTGCATCTCCACGGCCGTTTCCACCCGCACGACCTCAACGGCGGGCGGCGCATCAAGGGTTTCCGACGCAGACACCAACGTCACCGAGGCGCCCATGTCCCGAGCCGCCTCCGCCAGTGCGTAACCCATCTTCCCGGATGAGCGGTTGGTGATTACCCGCACCGGGTCCAGCGGCTCACGGGTGCCGCCCGCACTTACCACAACCCGCTTGCCTGCCAGCACTCCATCACTCCCCAAAATTGCCCGCACGTGGCCCAAAATTACCTCCGGGGCTGACATCCTCCCCGCGCCCACCTTGCCGGAGGCGAGATAGCCCGTTTCGGGCCCCACCACTCGCACGCCACGATGCTTCAATCGGCTGATATTCTCCTGAATTGCGGCGTTCTCCCACATGTGTCCGTCCATGGCGGGTGCAGCCAGCACCGGTGCCGCTGTGGCGGTGTAGGTGGCCACGAGGGCGTTGTCCGTAAGGCCCAGAGACATCTTGGCCAGGGTGTTGGCCGTGGCCGGAGCTACAACCAGAATGTCCGTCCGGTCCGCCAATGCTACGTGCTCCACGCTCAACTCTGAATTGGGGTCGAACAGGCTGCTCGTCACAGGACGGTGAGTGATGCTGCCAAAAGCCAGCGGCGTCACAAAGCGGGTGGCGTCTTCCGACATCACCACGTCCACCAGAGCGCCGGCCTGGGTAAGCTTGCTAGCCAGGTCCACGGCCTTGTAACAGGCAATGCTGCCTGTGACTCCCAGGACCACGTGCTTTCCTTCAAGGACAGGTATCAACCTGGTCCCCTTCCCACTGCCCCCGGTTCATCTCGTAGATCATCCGAAGCCCGATTAAGGTGAGGTCCGGATTTGTGGCGTCAAAGATTTTCGTGGCGCCGGCCATGACTTTGGCCAGCCCACCGGTGGCCACCACCTTCGCATCGTGGCCTATTTCATCCTTGAAGCGACGCACCATGCCCTCCACCAGGCCAACGTATCCCAACATCAGGCCCGACTGCAACGCTTCCGGCGTGTTGCGCCCGATGGCCCTCCGGGGCATGGCGGCATCGACCCGTCGTAGCTGAGAGGTGGTCTGATGAAGCGCCTCTGCGGCTACCTCAATGCCGGGAGCGATGGCACCACCCAGATAGTCTCCCTCCCTTGAAATGGCGTCGAACACAGTGCCGGTGCCAAAATCAACCACGATGGCGGGGCCGCCGTATAACCGGTAGGCGGCAGCGGCGTCCGCCACCCGGTCCGCGCCCACGTCGCGGGGGTTCTCGTAGAGAATACGCACTCCCGTCTTGACGCCCGTATTCACCGTCAGAGGGTCCACGTGCAGATACTCGCGGCACACCTCTTCGAAGGTGGGGGTCAGACGCGGAACAACGCTGCAAATTGCGGCGTCCCTGATATCTCGTGATTCAACGCCCTTGCGGGCAAGGATGTTGAAGGTAAGCTCGCCGTATTCATCGGACAAGCGGCGGGAATCGGCGGAGAGCCTGGCCGTGCAGTTTAACCTCCGGCCGTCGAACACGCCCAGGGTGATGTTGCTATTCCCGATATCTATAGCTAGAAGCATAGTGGACTCACAGCCAAATTATAGGTTAGCCCTTACCTTGCGGCAACTTGCGTTGCAGTTGAAGGGCTCCGCTACCTATGCTACCTTGAGAACATCCAAAGGCTGGCCTGAACGCCGGCTGGAGAGGCGGAAACCTTGGTCCGAATCGTCTCCCTTCTTCCCAGCGCCACGGAGATAGTCTATGCCCTCGACCTGCAGGACGAACTGCACGGAGTTACCTACGCCTGCGACTACCCCAGCGTAGTCTCTGACAAACCCGTGGTCGTTTCAAGTCAAATTCAGGACGCTGCGTCCAGCGGCGAAATCGACCGGCAGGTGAAGGATGCCCTGATCTCGGAAGACGGCATATACGCGCTCCATCTGGATATACTGGAAGAAGCCCGTCCGGACCTGGTGTTGACCCAGGCCTTATGCGAAGTTTGCGCCATCCCTCCCCAACAGGTGCACGAGACCCTGGCGAAGCTCCCCCACGTACCGGAAGTCCTGTCCCTGGACCCCAACTCCCTCGCTGACGTGGCGAGTGACGTTACAAAGGTCGGCAACTCCGCTGGCGTGGAGGCAGTGGCGGTCCGCTTTGCCAATTCTCTACGGGAGCGCGCCGACAGAATAGAGTCCTCGGCAGCGAAGGCGGACACTCGCCCCCGCGTCGTGTGCCTTGAATGGCTGGACCCGCTTATGGTTGGAGGCCACTGGGTGCCGGAAATGGTCAAGCTGGCCGGCGGAGTCGACTGCTTCGGAAAGCCTGGCCAGCCCTCCTTCGTGGTCGAATGGGAACAGATTGTCGAAGCCAAACCTGACGTAGTCATCGCCATGCCCTGCGGATTCGACGTGCAACGGGGCCTTTCGGAAGTCAGAGAATTGACGGATAAACCGGGTTGGGCGGAATTGCCTGCCGCAAAGACCGACAGTCTCTTCGTCGTCGATGCCAATTCCTATTTCAGCCGCTCCGGGCCAAGGCTGTTCGATGGACTGGAGATACTGGCGGAGATTCTGCACCCGGAACTGTTCGAAGGGCTTGTTCCCGTTGGCGGCGCCTTTCGCCTTTTTGGAAAGCCATTCTAGCTTCTTAGCGAAACCAATAAGCCTGCGGCAGCCAAAGTAGCTGGATAAAAGTGTGGCAGACTCTTCAGCTAGTTCATCCGCTCCCGAAATCGCTTCTGCTTGCCCATCTCATCCTTCAGGAGGGAGGTTCGCTCCTCCAGAAGGGGCAGCACTCTCTCCAAGCGTTCCTTCACAGAGGGTATCTGCAACAGGTATTGGCCCACCATGGGAGGATAGGTCACGGCCTGGGAAGCGGCGTAGGAGAGGGCTCGCGGTTCCTGAGGCGTGTCAACGGTCTGAATCCAGCCTTTCTTGAAGCTGACCACCAGCTGCAGATACTCGCTCAGGCAGTCGGAGACCTTCTGCGACAGATCCCCCACGTCGTCCGAATCCAATTCCTCAAGGTACTCCACCTCGGCCTTCAGATAGGGAGTGCCATCGACGATATTCAGGATGCGAAAGCGACGTTCCCCCACCGTCTGAATGCGGTACATGGCCTCGCCCGAGGGTTCCGCCTTGAGAATGCGGGCCGTCGTGCCGACCCGGTGGGGTTGCGCGGAACCGCCCACTTCCCGACCCTCTTTGATTAGAACGACCCCAAAGGGCTGCTCCATCTCGATGCATTCGCCGATCATAATCTTGTAGCGGTTCTCGAAGATGCGCAGTGGAAGGGGGGCGCCCGGAAACAGCACCACACTCAGCGGAAAAAGAGGTAGGGTTTCTAACTCTCCCATGTACCGTGACCTCAACACAACCTTTGCATCCAAGTATAGTAAGGCAGCCTCTATTGGGCAATATGCATTCCGTCACGTGCTCAACCTTGACACTCCCGACCCGGTCAATCTACATTTACGGTATCCAGGTAAGTGAGGGATGGCTATGGCTTTCGATCTGCTCATCAAGAATGCAAGGATATCGACGGCTCGGGAGGCCCCTCCCTCGAGGGCTCCGTGGCCGTGCAGGACGGCGTGATTCATAGTGTCGGGAAGGTCAACGGCAACGCTCATCGCGTCATCGACGCCCAGGGTTTGGCCGTCGCGCCGGGGTTCATTGACAACCACTGTCACTACGACGCCCAGGTAACATGGGACCCCCTCTGCACCTTCTCCTGCTACCACGGCGCCACTTCCGTGGTCATCGGAAATTGCTCCCTGTCTCTCGCTCCGGTGCGCGACGATGATCACTACGCCCTGGCCCAGATGCTCTCCCGCGTTGAGGCTATCCCCATAGAGTCCCTTCAGGAAGGGATCAACTGGTCGTGGAACACGGTGCCGGAGTACATGGCGGCCCTGGAAGGCAACCTCGGCGTAAACGTGGGCGTCCTCGTGGGCCACTCCGCCGTACGGCGCTACGTCATGGGCGAGGAGTCTCAAGAGCGCGACGCCACCGATTCCGAACTGCAGGCCATGAAAGCGCTGGTAAAGGAAGGGATGGAAGCGGGCGCACTGGGCTTCTCCGTATCCCGTAACAAGGGCCATTTCGATCTGACCGGCAGGCCGCTGCCCGCCATCATCGCGCCCGACGAAGAACTCTTCGCCCTGGCCGCGGTGGTCGGAGACGTTAACGCGGGCATCCTCCAATGTGGAGGCGGCACCGCCCCGGAGATGCAGGACGGCCTGTGCAGCCGCCTATCCACCGCAGCCGACCGCCCCCTCGTCTACAACAACATCACCCACCGTTGGAGCGCCCCCAACCAGTGGCGCGAGCATCTGGACTACGTGACGGACACCGTCGGCAAGGGCAATCGCGCCTTCCCCCTTATCAGCCCACGCAGCAACAACACCCGCTTCACCATGCTGAACGCCCAGGTCTTCGACCGGCTGCCCTCTTGGAAGCCGATAATGGAAGGGACGCCGGCTGAGAAGATGGCTGCCTTCCGGGACCCGGACGTACGCCGTCGACTCAGGCTGGAGGCTGTCGAAGGGGCGGAGGTGGCATACAACGCTTTCTCCCGTCGGTGGGACCACCTCTTCATCACCCGGCCCACCCTTGAGAAGAACCGAGGGCTCACAGGCAAGAGCATAGACCAACTGGCGAAGGAGCAGGGCAAAGACGTCCTTGACGCCTTCCTGGATCTGGTGCTGGAGGAAAACCTGGAGACGGGCTTCGAGTTGAACCAGAGCGGCGGCGATGAAGCAGCCATGACTGAGATGCTCACCAGCCCATATCCCGTCGTCGGCCTCTCGGACGGCGGCGCCCACGTCATCTTCGACGCAGGCTATGGCTACAGCACCTATTTCCTGGGCCACTGGATACGAGGGAAGAAGATAATGTCCCTGGAAAAGGCCGTCCAGAAGTTAACCTCTATCCCCGCTGAACTCTTCGACATCACCGACCGCGGTCTCGTGAAGGAAGGAATGGCCTCAGACCTGGTGGTCTTCAACCCGGACACCATCGGTCCCATGGAGCCGGAAGAAGTCTACGACTTCCCCGGAGGCAGCAAGCGGCTGGCCCAATTCGCCGAGGGCATCGAATACACCATCATCAACGGCAAAGTGCTGATGGAAGGCGGCGAACACACCGGCGCGCTACCGGGCCGCGTCCTCCGCAACAGCAAGTACGCGAGTTGACGGACACTGGCGGCTCAGGATTGAATCGTGTTGACACCCGTTTAGGGCTGGCCTATCCTTTAATGCGGTTCAAAACTCTCAGATTTCCTGCATTGCGACACGCCTGAAATACCTGCTTTGCCCCAGTCCAGACTTAACCCCATTACCGTTGAGATAATCGGCAACAGTCTGGCTTCCATTGCTGACGAAATCCTGGTCGGCCTCATCAAGTCCGCATATTCCACCAACATCAAGGAACGCCAGGACTGCTCCTCCGTAATCATGGACGCCCAGGGTCGCGTTGTCTGCATCAGCGACATGAGCCTGCCCATGCACCTGAGCTCCTTCATGTTCACCGGCGAGGCCCTGCTGAGCCGCCATCCGAAGGAGACCCTCAACGAAGGCGATGTGTTCATTGTCAACGACCCCTACAGCGGCGGCCCCTCCCATCTGGCCGACGTGACCTTCGTCACTCCGGTCTTCCACGAGGACAAGCTTGTAGCCTTCGTCGCAAACACCGGCCACTGGCCGGACGTGGGCGGCAAAGCGCCGGGACAGGCCGCCCTCGGCGACGCTACCGAGATATACCAGGAAGGATTGCGTCTTCCCACAGTGCGGCTTCAGAAGGCCGGCGAGATCCAGCAGGACATCCTGGACATTGTGCTGCTCAACGTCCGAGACCCCCACAACCGGGAAGGCGACATTCGCGCACACATGGGATCCCTCATGCTGGGAGCCCGTCGAATGAAGGAGCTGGCAGCGCAGTATGACGCTCGAATCCTCTCCGACGCCCTGGACCAGCTTCTGGACGTGTCGGAAGTCAAGGCCCGCCACGGCATTCTGTCTCTGGCCGAGGGAGACTATGAGGCATTGGACCACCTGGATGACGACATGGACAGCGACGAGCCTATACCCATTCGGGTAAAGGTATCCATCCGCCACAAGCCCCAACCGTATATCAAGGTGGACTACGCGGGCACTGGCGGCCCGGCAAAGTTCGGCATCAACATGCCCTACCACGGCACCGTAACCGTCGTCTTCTGGGTGCTCCGGTCCATCCTAGACCCGGAGGTGCAGGCGAACGCGGGCTTCGAACGGGCCATAGAGGTGGTCGCCCCGGACGGCTGCCTCGTCAACTGCAAGGACCCGTCGCCACTGGGCGCCCGCTACGAGGTAGCCTCCCAGATACCGGACTCCCTCTTTCTCGCCCTATCAGGCGCAATAAAGGAGGGCATCGAGGCAGGAGGCCACGGCACCCACGGCATGGGCTTCAGCGCCCAGCCGCCCAACTCCTTCATCTACTACGAGACCGTCGGCGGCGGCGGCGGTGCCCGCCCCAACAAAGACGGCGTAAACGGCGTACACATAACCTCCAACCTTCCCATCGAGGCCATGGAGCAGGAATTCCCCATGATGGCCGACAGGCTGGAGTATATAGCCGACTCCGGCGGACCCGGCCGATTTCGCGGCGGCGTCGGCGTCCGCAAGGACTGGCGGATGCTTATCGATTCCTACGTTGGCGTCCACTCCAATCGCCACAGGATACCCGGCCCCGGCCTGCTCGACGGCGATGACGGGACACTGACTCGCATCGTCCGCAACCCGGACTCCGACAGCGCCGAAACCCTTCATAGGGAAGCGACTTTCGTGCCCGTAGGCCCCGACGATGTTGTCACAATCTTTGCCGGTGGTGGCGGCGGCTACGGCAGCCCACTGGAGAGAGACCCCGTGCTTGTACAGCAGGACATCGTAGACGGGCTGGTGACCATAGAAGCGGCAAGGCGGGACTACGGAGTGGTGATAAACCCCGGAAGTCTGCAAGTAGACCCGAAGGCCACCGAAGAACTCCGCCGGGAGATGCGCTCCAATGACCAGTGACGCATCTCTGTCTTTCGCCTCATCTACGGACAACATCGGAGATTCCCGCGAATGACCCGGCTCCGCTTGGGCGTCGACGTGGGAGGCACCTTCACCGACCACATACTCTTCGACGAAGACTCCGGCCGGATTTATACCTTCAAGACTCCCTCCACCCCGGAAGACCCTTCCCAATCGGTCATGGCGGGAGTCAGACATTTTGACGCAGGCCCCCGCGGCCTCTCCGGCCTCTGGCTCATGGCCCACGGCACCACCATCAACACCAACACAGTTCTGTCCCGCAGCGGCGCCAAGATAGGCCTGATCACCACCAGGGGATTCCGGGACGTACTCGCCATTGGACGTCAGACCCGTCCCCACTTCTATCGCTGGGACGTTGACCGTCCGGAGCCGCTGGCGCCCCGACATCTGCGTCTGGAAGTAGCAGAGCGCGTGGACAACCGCGGCGAAGTAGTCCTGCCTCTCTGCGAAGAAGACGTGCATCGATGCGCTGAAGTCTTCAGGGATCAGGGAGTGGAAGCTGTGGCCGTGTGCCTGCTCAACTCCTACGCCAACGCCGATCACGAATCGCGCGTGAAGGCGATACTGGAGGAGACTCTCCCCGACGTATATCTCGCCGTATCCTCCGATCTTTCCCCGGAGTTCCGCGAGTTCGAACGCTCCAGCACCGTCGCAACCGTCGCATACATCGGACCGAGCTTTCAACGATACATAGATGAGCTGGAACGCAGCCTGGCGCAAGAGCTTGCGGAGCCTCCCCAACTCTACATAATGCAGTCCTCCGGCGGCATGGCCAGCGCCGAGGTTGAGATGCGCCGTCCGCACTACACCCTGGAATCCGGCCCTGCAGCCGGGGTCTTGGCCTCGGTGGATCTGGGCCGGCATCTCGGCATGTCCAACATTATCTCCTTCGACATGGGAGGCACCACCGCCAAGGCCAGCCTTATTCAGGACGGCAAACCCTCAATTGTCAGCATGCTGGAGATAGGCAAGGAGGCCACCGGCTTCTACGGCATTCGCATCACCGGCATGCCCGTCAGGACCCCCTCCATAGACTTGGTGGAGTGCAGCGCCGGAGGCGGCAGCATTGCCCAGGTGGACGTGGCGGGTCTGCTAAAGGTGGGGCCCGTCAGCGCAGGCGCAGACCCCGGCCCCGCCTGCTACGGCGCCGGAGGCACGGAACCTACAGTCACCGACGCCAACGTGGTCCTGGGTAGAATCAGCCCGGACTTCTTCCTGGGCGGCCGCATGAAGATACAGCCGGAGTTGGCCCACCGCGCCATGGTGGAAAAGATTGGAAACCCCCTCAGAATGTCTCCCGACGAAGCGGCTCAGGGCATTCTCGACGTGGTAAACGCCAATATGGTGCGAATCCTGCGGGTGGTCTCGGTCAGCCGGGGATTCGACCCCAGAAGGTTCGTCCTCATGGCCCACGGAGGGGCTGGGCCCCTTCACGCGGGCGATTTGGCAGAGGAGTTGGGTGTCGGACGCATCGTCATCCCGCCGGACCCCGGACTGTTCTCAGCCATGGGCCTCATTATCAGCGACGTACAGACCGTCGAATCCGCCACCCGTTTCCTCCCTGCTGACGCAGCCAATCTGCCCGCTATCCGGCAGAGCCTGGACGACCAAACACAACAGTGCAACGAGACCCTGTCGGAAGAAGGTTTCGCCCCGAAGGACCAGGTCGTGGAGCGGTTCCTCGAGATGCGGTACGTCCGCCAGAATTTTGAGCTTGAAGTCCCAGTCAACGGCGATTTGGGAAGTGAAGTAGAGTTGGATGACGTCCTCAATACATTTCACAACATGCACTTGCAAAGCTACGGCCATTCCGACCCGAACGCGCCGGTGGAAGTGGTTAACGTCAAGTGCCGGGCCTCCGGCCTGGTGCCCAAGCCCCAACGTGCTCTTCTACCCTCAGACGGCCCCAATGCTTCCGACGCCTTCATTGGCCGTCGACGGGTGTTCTTCAAGGGAAGTGGTTGGCTTGAATGCCCTCATTATGATAGGGTGAAACTGCTGCGAGACAACGTAATCCGAGGCCCGGCAATGGTCTGCCAGTTCGACTCGTCCGTAACTATCCTTCCCGGGCACGTCGCAACCGTAGGTCCCATGGGTGAGTTCGTAATCGAAACCGGCAAAGGAGAAGCAAAATGACAGAATTCAAGGGCGTAGTAGCCGCCACCATTACCCCCTTCGACTCAGATGGGAAGTTTAACGAGGCCGCTTTTCGCCACGTCATGGAGTCCAACATCCAGTCGGGCGTCGACGGTTTCTGGATTAGCGGCGGCACCGGCGAGAGCGTGCTTCTCACGGATGAGGAAAACATGCGCATCGCCGCGATTTCGGCAGAGCTCTGCAGAGGCAGGGCGAAGTCAATCGTTCACGTGGGCGCGCTGACAACCGGAAGCGCCGCCCGCATGGCCCGCGCCGCCAGAGAAGCCGGAGCCGACGCCATAGCCTGCGTGCCCCCCTTCTTCTATCATCCCACAGACCAGGCCATCATCGACCACTACCGCGCCGTGGTAGATGCTTCCAGTCTGCCCCTCTTCATCTACAATCAGCCCAAGTACACCGGCGTGGAGTTCACCGCCCCGCTGATGGAAAAGGTGATGCGGGACGTTCCAAAGGTCGCCGGTGTCAAACACTCCGCACCCGACTTCAACAACATCCGCCGCTTCAGGGACATGGGCCTGGCCGTGTTCACCGGCAGCGGCTCCCTCTTCCTCTCCGCCCTGATGACGGGCGCAGTGGGAGTGGTGGACGGTCCGCTGACCGTCGCGCCGGAACTCTGGGTGGGCGCATACCGTGCCTACCAGAGCGGCGAAATAGCCGCAGCCCAGGAATTCCAGCGCAGGGCCAACGTCCTCATCGATCTGGCCGCCGTCTACGGAATGCAGGCCACCTGCAAGGCGCTTTCCAGCGTCGTGTACGGACAGGAGTGCGGCGACCCGCGGCTTCCCATCCCCTCCCTCACGCCCGAAGAAAAGTCGGACCTCATTGGTGCGGCCCAGTCCGCCGGCGTCATCCGTACTCCCCAGCCTACCTTCGTCGAAGACGAATAGTCGAGTAACCGGCAAGCCTCACGCTGTACGCAATAATCACTCAGGAGGCGCTTATGCCCAAAGAGCATGAGAAGTTTATGGAAATGGCCCTGGAGGAGGCCCGAAAGGGCGAGGCCAAAGGCAATGGGCCCGTCGGCAGCGTAATAGTCAAGAACGGCGTTTTCATCGCCGGGGGATACAACAAGGCCATAAGCGACCTGGACGTTACCTCACACGCAGAGACCGACGCCATGCGTAACGCCGGACCCGTCCTGGGCCACACTGACATGCGCGGCTGCACCCTCTACACCACCCAGGAACCCTGCATGATGTGCGCCGGCGCCATTGTCTTTGCTGGCATTGACACCCTCGTCATGGGCGGCAACTACAACAAGCACTACGGCACCTACGGCGACTACAGCGTCGAGAAGGCCTTCGAAATGGTCGAGCGAAGCAACATCAAGGTCATCCGGGGAGTTCTGGTGGACGAGTGTGAGGCCATCGGCTGGAATTACAAGGTACGCATGAAGCGAGAGGCCAGAGGCTGAATCCTTACGAGTCATCCAATCGTATAAGGAGGCGAACCACCATGAATGAACACGAAAAGTTCATGAGGCTGGCCTTGAAGGTGGCCCACACCTACGAGAAGGAAGGCGAGGCCCTTGTCGGCTCAGTTATTGTACGCGACGGCGAAGTTGTCGCCACGGGATGCAACACGGCCAAGCGGGACCTGGACATGACGTCCCATGCGGAAATAGCGGCCATGAAGAACGCCGGACCCTCCCAGGGGCACACCGACCTCAGCGGCTGCACCCTCTACAGCACCGGCGAGCCATGCATAATGTGCGCCGGAGCCATGGTCTCGGCGGGAATCGCGCGGGTTGTGCTCGGCGGCAACTACAGCAAGCACAACGGAGGCTTCGGCGACTACAGCGTGGAAAAGGCCTTCGCCCTGGTAAACCGCAGCGACATCGAGGTCATCCGCGGGGTGCTGACGGCAGAGTGCGAAGTCATGCGCTGGGGCTACTGGGCAAGGCAGGCCAGAGGAGAGGTCTAATGATTCCCATTTCCTTAAAGCGCGTACTTCCAGTTCTGCTGATTCTCGTGGCGACAAGCGTCCTGCTTCTGACTGCCTGTGGCGAGCGCCCGAGCCAGGAAGGTGAAGGGGAGCCGACGGCGTCTCAGACCGTAGCCGCGGAAGACTTGGCCAAAGACTTCCCCATTGACCTGTATCGCGGGGAGGAATTGCTGGGTGGCACTTCCACCAGTTTCAAGCAGGTTCTGGAGCACGATAAGCCGGTTGTGCTCAACTTCTGGGCGGCGCTGTGTCCGCCCTGCCGGGCTGAAATGCCCGACATTCAGAAGGTGTCCGAACAGTTTGAGGGCAAGGTTATCTTCCTCGGCCTGGACGTAGGTCCTTTCCTTCTGCTCGGCACCGGGGACCAGGCGTTGCATCTGTTGAACCTGCTGAAGATCACCTATCCCTCCGGCAGCACGGAGTACGCCCAGGTGATTCAGGACTACGAAATCAGCAGCATGCCCACCACCTTCTTCATCACTCCAGAAGGAGAGATTCAGCGCAAGTGGGCGGGATTGCTTAACGAAGAAAAGCTGGTAGAGTTGGTGGAAGAACTTCTACAAACCTGAACCAGCACTCGCAGGGGAAAATGGACTTCAACACAGCCACTTTACATAAGGCCGCCGACCTCATCCGCGACAGGGCCATCTCCCCCGTGGAGCTGGCAGAAGCGCACCTGGCCCGCACCAAAGAGCTGAACCCGACCCTCAACGCTTTCGTTGCCATCGGAGAAGAGCCTGCAATGAGGGACGCCAGGGCCGCCGAAGCGGAGATTATGGACGGACACTATCGGGGCCCGCTCCACGGCATTCCGCTTTCCGTCAAGGATATCTTCAACACCACGGATATGCCGACAGCCTTCGGTCAGAAGAGCCTTGCCAGCTTTATTCCCGACCACAACGCGGCCATCGTAGAGAGGCTGAGGGAAGCCGGCGCAGTAATCATCGGCAAGACCAACCCTCTCTACGGCGAATACTTCCCGGTGCCTGAAGTCGGCCTCACCCGGAACCCGTGGAACCTAGACCGGCTGCCGGGCTACTCCAGCAGCGGCTCCGGCGCGGCGGTGGCAGGCGGATGTGGTCTCGCTTCCGTTGGCTCCGACGGCGGCGGTTCCGTTCGATACCCGGCGGCCTGCACCGGTCTTGTAGGCATGAAGCCCACCTTCGGCCTGGTCAGCCGCTTCGGCGCCGCACTCTACGGCGTCCCCAACGACTTTGTGGGCCCGCTGGCCAGGACCGCCCGCGACAACGGGACCATGCTGCAAGTCCTTGCTGGTTTCGACCCGCGGGACCCCTTCAGCGCCAACGTAGAAATCCCGAACTACACCGATGCCCTCACGGGAGACCTGGCAAGAGTGCGAGTGGGCATTCCCACTGATTACTTCTGGGACTTTTTGCATCCTGAGGTGGAGGAGACGGTGCGCCAGGCCA
>DAOUKX010000012.1:0-30522 GCA_034420855.1 Dehalococcoidia bacterium | reverse complement strand
CTCACAGCGTGCATGCGCAAGCTATTGACTATCCTCAACGCCATGCTGAAGCACGGCACCATATGGGAGGCCGACCACGCTCCTCAAGCTTGACTACCTAAACAGTTGCTACGGGAATACTCTGGAGGAGATTGTCTCAATAGGCGACGAGATTCTTCGTCGCGGGGCCTCCTCAGAATGACATTTGGGTATAGGGGAAGAGAGAAGAGAGGACCCTCGACCCTTCGACGGGCTCAGGGTGAGCGGTAGGAGCTTGGGAGAAAGACCCTCATCCTAACCTTCTCCCAGGACGGCAGAAGAGTGGATTACCGCCTGCGCGGGAATGGGGGAGTGGTGGGGGTTACTGGGCGGAGACGCGCTGGAGGATGTCTTCTATTTCGTCTATGCGGGCGCCCATTTCTTCGAGGGCGCGGCGGAGTTCGTCGATTTCATCGGGGGTCAGCGTAACGTCGTCCGTGGGCGTGGTGAAGGTTGGGGCTGTTGAGGGCGTCGTCGGTCTCTCCCTTTCCTCTGGCTGAGTTGGCGCAACCAGGGTCTCGTCCGCCACCGCTGGGGCAACGGCGGGAATCTCTCCCTTGAGCGCGCGCACGGCGTCCTCCAGGGTGGGCTGCATCACCACGCGACCGCCGTCGGCCAGGATGATTCGTCGCAGTTCGGGGAATTCCAGCGTTGCGGGTTTGAGGAAGATAGGCTCTGCGTAGAGGATTGAATCGCCGACGGGGATGACCAGCATATTGCCGCGCTGGACTTCCGACCCCACCTGGCCCCAGAGGGTGAACTGCTGGGATATGGCGGCGTCGTTGTCAATGCGGGCTTCGATCTGGTTGGGACCGAGGATGCTCTTTCCCTCGGGGAAGCTGAACAGGACCATTTCACCGTAGTTGGGAGCGTCGTTGCGGACGGCAATCCATGCCTTCAACGGGTCGCGCCTGTCCGGTGTGAAGGGCTGGATGAGGAGGAACTCTTCTTTTTCTTCGCCGGGCAGACGGGCGAGGATGTAGTAGGGGTCCAGGGAGCCTTCGCGCCCGAAGGAGTTCTGAATGGGTATGGACCACTGGTCGCCCTTCTGGAAGAAGGTCTCCGGGTTGGTCATGTGGTACTGGAGCAGCATGCGGGTCTGCACGGTGAACATGTCCCGCGGGTAGCGGACGTGGTCCTTCAAATAGTCCGGCAGCTCCTCCATGCTCTTGAACAGGGCGGGGAAAATCTTCTGGTAGCTGCGGATGAGGGGGTCGTCGGGGTCTGAGACGTAATAGTCGACGGTGCCGTTGTAGGTGTCCACGACGGCCTTGACGCTGTTGCGGATGTAGTTGAAGTCCGAGCCTTCCCAGGGGGTGGAGTAGGGGTACTGGGGAGTGGTGGTATAGCCGTCCTGGATGAAGAAGATACGTCCGTCGGCGACCACCTGATAGGGATCGCTGTCGGGGGTCAGAAAGGGGGTGACGGTGTTGAAGCGCTCAGGAACGGTGCGTCGATACTGGATGCGGCTCTTGGAGGTATCCACCTGGCCGGAGATGAAGATGTTGATGTCGCGGAACTGCCAGGCGTAGGCAGCCCTGCGGATTATGGAACTTAGACGGACGCCGCCCGTACCGGCGTACTCGCGGAAGACGGGCTCTGCGCCTTCGCCCTGGTAGTCCAGCTCAGGCTGGTTGGAACGGACTATGACGAAGGGGAGGCTCTTGAGGCCGTAGTAGACGCCAGCTTCCGTGAGGGCCAACTCCTCGAAGCCCTCGGCGGGGGCGGCGGGAACGTCCTTTAGGAGCATCTGGGGCTGACCGTTGGCGTTGACCTCGTTAACGCCACTCAGGGCCACGCCGTGGCCGTGGGTGTAGACGAGGTGACGGTTCACCCAGTTCTGGGCTTCCTCGGGCAGTTTCTCGGCGGAGATCTCCCGGCTGGAGAGCATCACCTGCTGGACCTCGTCGTCGAAGGTGTAGCGGTCGACGCCCACGCTGGCGAAGTCGTAGAAGAACTGGACGAACTCAACCTGGTTGTAGATTTCGCCCAGGGGTCGCTCGTCCCAGAGCCGGATGTTGTCGATGGTGCCCCGGTTTTCTTCGATTGCTTCGGCGGTGATGGACTCGAGGCCGAGATGGTCCCGTTCCGTCTGCTGGTCGATGCCGAAGGCCTGCCGGGTGAAGGCGATGTTGTTGACGAGATATTGCTCTTCCTTGTCGAACTCGTTGGGCTCCACCTGGAAGCGCTGCACCACGTTGGGGAAGACGCCGCCGACTAGGATTGCCATGCCCAGCCAGAGGCCGATGGCGCTGACTATCATGCGATAGCCGGGGCGGAAGGCGCCGGCGACCATGAGTCCGCCGCTGATGAGGGCTACGAAGGTGAGGATAGTGCGGACGGTTATGCGGGCATTATCGTCGGTGAAGCCCACGCCGTAGACGGCGCCGGCGTCGGAGTAGAGAAGCTCCCATCGGCCTATCCAGTGTCCGGCGGCGATGATGAGGAAGAGGACAGCCCCGATGGCGGCAACGTGGACCTTGACGTTGAGCGGTATGACCACGTTGCGCTCTCTGAGGCCGAAGAGGACCAGGTAGAGGCCCAATACGATGATGAGAATTACGACGGCGGCGCCAAGGAACCAGCCACGGATGAAGCCGAGGAAGGGGAGGGTGAAGACGTAGAAGTCCACACCCTTGTTGAAGATGGGTTCGACGAGAGGGACGACGGCGCCTGTTGCCTCGTTCACCTGGGTGAAGGGAGTGGCGTTCAGGTACTTGAGGACCGTCTCCCATCGACCAGCCGCTGCGGCGCCCACGGCGGCGGCGGCAACGATGGCGGCAACGGCAGCGGCCAGGGCGAGGGCGCGGCGTATGGCTTCGTAGGCCGCGCGGGTGAGGGTGGTGGGGGTGTCGCTCCGCGTGAAGCGGAAGACGAGGTATATGTTTGGCACCAGGATGAGGGCAAATATCGCGGCGCTGGCGAAGAAGAGCCAGATACGGGTGGTCAGAATTTTGCGGAAGACGCTGACGTATCCGAGGCTGTCGAACCAAAGCCAGTCGGTGTAGACGCTCTTGCCCCAGGAAAGGCCGATGATGAGGAACAGGACGAGGGTGCCGGCGGCAACCCAACGAACGGAGCGGCTGCTCCACATGGGAAGATTGAGGTCTCCCACGTCGATGGGGCCTCTGCGGCCCATGTTGCCGTTACCTCCGTGCTGGCTGCTCATTCATCCTTTCGTATATGTGCGCTCTGGATAGAAAGCATTTGCTTTGGTGGTGCATTGTAAATTGCCCTTGCATGGGAGTCAATGGCAAGGGCGGGGGAGTTGGGGGTGTCAGAGGATTCGACCCCATTAAATGGACAAGCTCAATCTTCCCCCAGCGAGGAGGAAGGCGCTATTGTTAAGTAATATCAAAGAAATTCATAGTCGCTTGAGTCGTTTTTTTAAACGACTGGGGGAGATTTGGGATGTTGCAGGTGCAAATTCGGGTGATTTTGAGTCGAGTCGTTTCGAAAATTTTTAAATGCTCCGAGTCAGTATCAAAAGCATGGAGGAGATTTTGGTGGAGGGTTGTGGTTGTCTAGTTCATGAGAGGATGGTAGCAGGATGGGAGCGGTCGTGACAATGGGCCAGATGGCGGTTATGGGGGAGGGAGGAGGATCAGGCCCATAGGTTTGCAACGTCGATGGCGCGCATGAAGGCGACGTTCGGGAAGCTGCGGATGTAGTTGATGAGCTTCTCCAGCATGAGGAGACGGCCCGGTCTACCTATGACGTAGGGGTGCATGGTCAGATGAAAGGAGCGGCCGTAGCGGTAGAGGCCGTCGAACTCGGCCTTCCAGCTAAGGTAGACCTCGTCCGGGCTTTTCATCGGGCCCGTTCAACCGACGGCGGGGGAGTAGGCGAAGTGGGGAGCATCGTCCAGAAGCCAGTGGATGGGGAGTTCCACCAGCGGGCCTTTGGGGGTGTCTACCATGTAGGGTGCGTCGTCGCCCATGAGGCTGGTGTCGTAGCGGAAGTCCAAGGAGGCGAGATATTCAAGGGAGTGCTGACTGAGCTCCCAGGAGGGAGAGCGGTAGCCCAGGGGACGGCTTCCGGTCGTTTCTTCCAGGATGCGGATGCCCTTCTCCAGCACCTGAAATTCCTGCTCGGCGGAGAGGGTGGCGGGGGGCTCGTGCATGTAGCCGTGGTGCGCCACCTCGTGTCCCCTGGCGACTATATCGGCCATGAGGCCTGCGTTGTTCTCGGCAATGAAGCCGGGGACGAAGAAGCTGCTCTTGATGTCGTACTCGTCCAGCAAGTCAAGGATTCGGGGCATAGCGACCTTTGGGCCGTATTCGCCCATCGAGAGGGCGGTGGGCATGTTGACGGCGTCGGGGTTGCGGTTGATGGTGCCGCTTGCGCCGTCGACGTCGAAGGTCAGGAGCGCCACGCATTGAATTTCGCCGGGCCAGATTCCAGCCATTTTTTGTTCTCCTTGGTTAAGGCTTTTCGGGAATTTCGAGAGGTATACCTGTTTCTGTTTGTCACCCTCTTCCCTTCGACAAGCTCAGGACAGGCTCAATCTTCCCCAATAGAGCGGGAATTGGCAAGAGGGGGAAGATGGAAGTATGGATTCCCGCCTTCGCGGGAATGGGTATGGGGGGAGGGAGGCCGTCGGTGACGCACACAGGTTGTTTCGGTTAGAGGAGCGGGCGGCTCGCGAGCCGCCCCTACGGGGGACACCCTGGGGGAGATTGTTTCAATAGGCGGCGAGATTCTTCGTCGCGGGGCCTCCTCAGAATGACATTTGGGTATAGGGGAAGAGGGGAGGGAGGACCCTCGACCCTTCGACAGGCTCAGGATGAGCGGGGAAGGGGGAATGGGGATGGGGCTTGGGCGGGTTAGTTGGTATTCGGTATTTGCGTTATTTAATGTTGCTTGGGTGCTGTTCAGCCGCCGGCCAGCATTTCTTGAACGGTCGATTCCACGTCTTCGAAGGGTGTGAGAACGGGTTTGTCGTCTCCGGCGCGTCGTCGAATCTCCACGGCGCCATTTCGGATGGCGCGCCGGCTGATGACGAGGCGAAGGGGCAGACCGAGAAGATCGGCGTCGTTGAACTTGACGCCGGCCGACTCGTCGGGCCGGTCGTCGTAGAGACATTCGACTCCCGCATCCCAGAGGCTATCGTAGAGGGCGTCCGCTTCCCTGGAGACGGCTTCGTCGGTGAGGTTAAGGCCAACGACGTGCACCTGGTAGGGAGCGATGGGCGTGGGGAAGATGATTCCCTGTTCGTCGTGGTTCTGCTCGATGGCGGCGGCGAGGAGCCGTCCGACGCCGATGCCGTAGCAGCCCATGATGACGGGGCGGCGGGTGCCGTCGCGATCCAGATAGTAGACGCCGAGGGTCTCGCTGTAGAATGTGCCGAGCTTGAAGATATGGCCGACTTCGATGCCGCGCAGGGCTTCCAGAGGCTTCCCGCACTTGACGCAGGGCTGGCCTTCTTCCGCCAAGGCAATGTCCGTCACCTCTTCGAGTTGGAAGTCCCGCGGGTGGTTGGCGTTTTGCAGATGGGTGTCGGGCTTATTGGCGCCGACGAGAAAATTGGAACCCAGCTTCACGGAGTCGTCCATAATGCATCGGATGCCCGTGAGGCCTACGGCGGAGGCGGAACCGGCTACGAGGCCCGCTGCCTGAGTTTCTTCTTCAGTGGCGAGGCGGAGGTCCTTGGCTTTCAGGTAGGTGGTGAGCTTGACCTCATTGACTTCAAGATCGCCGCGGATGGTAACGAAGACGGTCTCGCCGTCGGCCCTGTAGAAGACGGCCTTGAGGGTCCGGCTATCAGGGACGTTAAGATAATCGCAAAGCTCGGCGATGGTCTTGATGCCGGGGGTGGAGACTTCCTTGAGGGGGAGAGGCTTCTCTATGGGCTGGGGCGGCTTCGCTCCCAGGGCTTTTTCCAGGTTGGCGGCGTAGCCGCAGGCGGAGCAGCGGAGGATTGTGTCTTCGCCCGTGGAGGCGGGAAGAATAAACTCGTGGGAGTCCCGCCCGCCGATGGCGCCGCTGTCGGCGTCCACCATGACGGCGGGGAGACCGCAGCGGCGATAGATGTTGCGATAGGCCTGGGCCATTGCCTCATAGCTGGCATCTAGGCCCTCGGCGTCGGCGTCCATGCTGTAGGCGTCTTTCATGTCGAACTCACGGACGCGGATGAGGCCGCCGCGGGAGCGGGGTTCGTCCCGGAACTTGGTCTGGATCTGGTAGGGAATGCGAGGGAGGTCTCGGTAGCTCTGGACGTGGGTCCTGGCGATGAGGCTTATTACCTCCTCATGGGTGGGGGCCATGACCATGGGTCTGCGTCGGCGGTCCTGCAGGGTGAAGAGGTTTTCGCCGAAGGCTTTTCTTCTTCCCGACTCCTCCCAGAGCTCCATGGGCTGGAGGACGGGCAAGCGCACTTCCTGGCCGCCTGCAGCGTCCATCTCCTCGCGGATGATTGCCTCAATCTTGCGGAGGGAGCGCCACGCCAGGGGGAGGTAGGAGTAGACGCCTGCGGCCACCTGGAAGACCATGCCCGCCTTAAGCATGTAGCGATGGCTGGGGGTTTCCGCCTCGGCGGGGTCCGTTCGCATGGTCTTGGTGATAAGGCGGCTGAACCTCATTAAGTGGCCTCGTGCAGGTTGAAAATAACGGGGCGTATTATACCCGATTTGAGGTTCAGAATCTGGAGGGTCACCCCCACTTCGGATTTCCACATCCCTTGGACAGTGTCGTTTGGCGGTATAGAGCAGAAATATCCTTTTTTGTAACGATTCAGCGTCAGCTTCGCCTGTCAGAAGTCATAATGCACAGCTTGACACCTATTGGTGCGGAAAGTAAGCTGTAGTGGGATAAAATAGCTCCCACTTAGCATTGGGGAGCAATGCGTCTCAGGGGATGGAATCATTCCCAGGATAAGCGAAAATTCTGAATGGAGGGAGAGATATGGCGAATAAAGACATTGCATTGATGGCCCACCTGATGAGACGAGCGGGCTTCGGCGCCTCCTACGAAGAGTTGGAGGAGAGGGTTGCGAAGGGCTACGAGGCTACGGTGGAAGAGCTTCTGGACCCTGCCGCTCACGGAGTGCCGCAAGTGGACAACTTCCTGATGTGGCGCTACCACCCGATGAACGAGGTGCCGCAGGCGCCACCCTACGGCACGATGAACTTTCTCTATTACATGTTCACCACCAAGAGGCCCTTGGAAGAGAAGATGACCCTGTTCTGGCACATGGTCTTCGCGACGGGCAACTCCAAGATAGATAATCCCACGGAGATGAACCGGCAGATTAACATGTTCCGCGATTACGGCATGGGCAACTACCGGGACCTACTGGTCCGGTTGTCGAAGGACCCGGCGATGATCTTCTGGCTGGACAACAACATGAGCCACAAGCACGCGCCCAACGAGAACTGGGGCCGTGAGCTTCTGGAGCTCTTCTCCATGGGACAGGGCAACTACTCGGAGGACGACGTGAAGATGGCCTCCAGGGCCTTTACCGGCTGGACAATCAAGGCGAAGCTTCCGCGGGCGCCCTACGGTCGCTATCTGTGGGAGTTTGAATACCGGGCGGAAGACCACGACGACAGCGAGAAGGAATTCCTGGGCCGGAAGGGCAACTTCAACGGCGAGGACATCATCGACATCATCCTGGAAGAGCCGGCCACGGCACGGTTCATGGCGCGTCACCTGTATAACTTCTTCGTCGCGGACGAAGTTCAGGTGCCGAGCTGGAAGGACGTTGCGCCGAGAGACCCGGAGGCGGTGCAGGCAATAGCCGACGCATTCGCAGGTTCCAACTACGACATCAAGGCGACGCTGCGCTTCATCTTCAACTCGGACTTCTTCAAGGACGAGGCCGTCCGGTTTGCCAAGGTGAAGAACCCGGCGGAGGTTATCGCCGGGACCATTCGTCTGATCGGCGACTACCAGGAGCCGAAGCCGGGCGTGATGCATCTGGCACTGGAGACAGGCTACCAGGGGCAGGAGCTGATCAATCCTCCCAGCGTGGAGGGCTGGCACACGGGCTCCGAGTGGATAGACACGGGGGCCCTGGTGCGAAGGGTCAACTTCGTGGCCTCACTGCTAGGAGACGCCAGCAAGCCCGGGGTACGTTCCATCATCGACAAGTTGGGCAGTCGTGAGTCCATGACCGCCGACGAGATGGTGAACGGATGCCTGGAGCTTCTGGGGGCCATTCAGCTTGAAGAGGGCACCCGCCAGCAGATTGTCACCCACGTGGAGTCGGGTGGCGAGGTCAGGCGAGGCTCCACGGAGGAGGAGGTGGCGGCCTTCGGGCGTCGCGTGACGGAAGTGCTGCAGCTTATCGCCTCTGCAAGGGAGTACCAGTTCGCGTAAATTTAATGCCGTCGGGCCTGCAAGCCCGACGGCGCAATCCAACTTCATCTTAAAGAATTCGAGAAGGAGGTTGTCATGGCGCTAATCACGACCATTGGAGACCGCACGTACACCTACAGCCACTGCGTCGGCAGTCTCTTCGCCTTTACGGCTCCCTCGGACATGGTGCTGAGGCCGAATGGCGTCGCCTATGTGGTGAGCCGTGGCGGGGACCCGGGATATCCCCTGGGCGGCAGGCAGAAATGGTCCAAGTGGGACCTGGAGGAAGACGTTAAGGTTATAGAGGCCGCCGGCCAGGGCATGGGCGAGGGGGACCTGATGTGGCCCTCCGGCATTGACGTAGGGCCCGACGGGAACGTCTACATTACCGACGAGTATATGAACCACGTGAACATCTTCTCCGACGGCGGAGATTTCATGGGAACGTGGGGGACGGCCGGCTCCGGCGAGGGCCAGCTGGATGGTCCCACGGGCATCCGCTTCGACGCCGACGGGAACGTGTACGTGGCGGAGAGCAGGAACAACCGCGTTCAGAAATTCAGCTCGGGTGGCGAGTACCTGAGCGGCTGGGGTTGTGCCGGTGAGGGCGCAGGCCAGTTCAACATGCCCTACGGCCTGCACATCGATAGTTGCGGAAGCGTCTTTGTTGCCGACTGGGGCAACGACCGTGTGCAGAAGCTCACGCCGGACGGGGAGTTCCTCCTTGAAATCGGCGGTTCCGGCACGGCAATCGGCCAGTTGCAGCGTCCGACGAGCATGGCTACGGACGCTGACGGCGACGTCTATGTCGTCGACTGGGGCAACAACCGGGTGCAGGCGTACGACGAAACAGGAGACATCATTACCGCGCTCTACGGGGATGCCCGAGAGCTTTCCAAGTCTGCGCAGGTCTTCATCGAAGCCAACTCGGACTTCGTGAAGGCGCGCCGGAGGGCGGATACCTCCAAGGAGTGGACCTTCAGGCGTCCTGCCGCGGTTGCCGTGAACGACAAGAACCAGATACTGATAATCGAGTCGATCAGCGGCCGGATCCAGATCTACCAGAAAGAAGACGACTACCTGGACCCGCAGTTCAACCTGTAGAGGGCGTAGCCAAGGCTACGTCGCGAGTTTGTGGAACAAAGAGGGAGGGCTTGCCGAGGGGCAGCCCTCCCTTGCTTTATTGCGCTACATGGGGCCAGATTTTCGTGGAATGAATGTGGTGTTGCCAAAACGCACACATTTGATGATGATTGACGAATGAGCTCAGGCTTTGAATGGAGTACAGAGAAGAACCAACTACTGATAGAGCAACGGGGAATCTCGTTTGAGAGTGTTGTCGCTGCCATTGAGCAAGGTGGGTTTGTGGAGGTGCTGGAGCATAAGAATCAAGAACGCTATCCAAGCCAGAGGATATACGTTGTAGAAATCCTTGGCTATATATATCTCGTGCCTTTTGTAATACAGAGCGATGGTACTCACTTCCTTAAGACAATAATCCAAGTAGAAAGGCTACGAGAGACTACCTCAGAGGATATCTGGAATGAAGTATAGGTTGGACGATGACGAACGTGAAATTCTGGGAGAATTCGAACGGGGGGAACTACGCTCAGTCCCCAATGTGAAGGAGGAGATGGAGGCGGCGCGTCTAGCTGCCCGCAATACGTTCAACAAGACAAGGCGAGTAAATCTGCGGATGACGGAACGGGACTTCAATCTTGCCCACTTGCGGGCGAGAGAAGAAGGGTTGCCCTATCAGACCCTGCTCTCCAGCGTGATTCACAAGTATCTTTCCGGTCGCTTGGTGGAGAAGCGGTAGACTCTTCACGGCAGCGAGATTCTTCGCCGCGCTTGGAAGGAAGTGATGAGGTGGATGGAGATGTTGTTGGGTGCCGTCGTGGACGAGGGGTAAGAACCAGCTAGGGGGAGCCGGTGCGGGGGATGCCGGGATAAAGCGGGTCCGCCAGGTGAATTTCGCCCCACAGCACTAGACTGCCCCTCCGCCCCTGTGAAGCTGCATCCGTAGGGTCTACGGTGACGCCGACCCATTCATACTCCGCCATGGCCATTTCGGGCGCAATCATCACCTGGCCCCAGCCCATTTCATCTATAGTAAGAGCGGCTACCAGGTACTCGTTTCCGTCCCTGCGCAGCCAGACGTTATACTGGTGGTTGTGTGGGGGGGTGTGCAGTCCGGTGGCGACGAAGACACACCAGCGCTGGTCCAGATTCATCATCAGGTTGCCCTGAACTGCTCCTGAATCCGACTCCAGGGTCAGCACGTGGGTGCCGGGCAGGGTCAGCATGTAAACGATGGACTGCTGGGTCCGGAGTACGTTCATCATCTCTTTGCCGCTGTCTGCCAGGGCGCCTACCTGCTCGTGCAGAACCTCGTTGCCGGAAACCAGTTCGTTCACGTCCGCGTTTACCTCTGAACTTTCTTTGTGCAGCATTGTAACCCGTTCGCCCATCTGGCTGTTGTGGTCCATCAGGCTGTTGAGTTCGTCTGAGAGGGCGCTGTTGTGCTGTTGCAGGTCCGTTACCTGCTGGGTCAGGGCGGCGTTGGCCTCGTGGAGATTGTCCATCTGGCCGGAGGTGCGGAGGGTGAAGGCGAGCACGCCGCCCAAGAGGAGGAGGGCCATTAGGGCGCCGGCGTATACGAAGGCGCCGATTACGGACAGGGGGCGGCGTCGGAAAAGGCCAGGAGGCCTAACCGGCGCCGTTTGGGCGGCTGCCTCGTCATCTGCTATTCGCTTCTTGAGGCCGGCGAGGACTCTGGGATTAGGAGGCTTCTGGTCCACAGCCAGAGAGAGGGTGGCGGCCACGTCCCTATGGATTCGCGCCTGGCCGGCGCACCAGGAGGATTCGTCCAGGAGGCTCTCGACGGCCTTTTCTTCCTCCGGGCTCAGGGCGTCCAGGGCATAAGCGGGTATGAGGGCTTCAATGTCCTTGCGGTTCATGGGCGCAGCGCCGTCTCATCCTTGAAGATCGCTCGCAGCTTCTGCATTCCAAGTCTGATTCGAGTTTTCACGGTGCCCAGGGGCTGATCGAGAATTTCCGCAATCTCCGACTGGGAATACCCCTGGAAGTAGGACATAAGGATAACAGTCCTCTGGGCTTCGGGAATGCTCTGAAGAGCCTTGGCAATTTCCTGGCGCTCGATGCTCCTGAAGGCCTCATCCTCGGTGCGGACCTGGTAGAGCTTCTCCATGCTGGCCATCTCCTGGGCCATTCTGTCCATTGACGCCCTGGCCCTCTTTGTGGAGCGCACGTGGTCAATGACCCGGTGGTGGGTAATGCTCATGAGCCAGCCCTTTGGAGAGCCCCTGTTGGCCTTGAAGGTGCCTGCCTTCTGCCAGACGGCCAGAAAGACATCCTGCGTTATCTCCTCGGCGATGGCTTCGTCCTTAAGCATGTACCTGGCCAGAGAGAAAACCTGGGTTGAAAACCTTTCGTATAAGCACTCCAAAGCGTCCTTGTCACCGTGGGCGATAAGGGTAAGGAGATTTTCGTCTCCCAGGTTCTCATACTTTCCCGTCAACGCCACCCTCCCGGGAGAAGGTAACCGCCTTTCCAATTCTTAATACGCAGAACTTTCCCCTTTCGGATTCAAGGGCCCCGCTAATTCATAGAAGCGAGGTTATCCCACAGGTTTTTTATCTGGGCGCGTACGGAATCTGCGTCATCGGCCACCGGATTGAGGTCCAGGTAGGTCTCCAGGTCTTCGATTGCCCTGGAGTAGCTGTGAGTCCTGTAAAACATCCAGGCCCGCTCCTTAAGGTTGCTGCCCATGTACGGGTCCAGCAGGGCGACCCTGTCGGCAGCGGCTATGGCGTGATTGTAGTCTCGCCGTCTGACGTGCATCATCTTCAGGTTGGAGAGGAGGTTGACCAGGAGCTGTCTCTTGGTGCAAGGCTTGAAGAACTCCTCGGAGAGATGGACGGTTTGGCCGGAGGCCTCTTCAGTTAGCTTACCACACTCTTCCCTGGTAATGATTTCACCGTGACGATGGGGGTCCAAGTAGATGTCCTCACCCTGGGACGGCGTTCGAATGACCAGGCGATTGGGAAGGTTGATTATCTCGAAAAGCATGCCCAGCCGGGCGCCCACCTCCATGTAGACGAGGGAGAGGGCTATGGTCATTCCCCTCTTTCTGGAAAGGACCTGATCCAGGTACAGGTTTCCGGGGTTGAACTGGTCCTCCACGTTGTCGGAATAACCCTGGGTCTCGCCCAGGTATGAGCTGAGGGTCCTGAGTTTGGCGGGAAGGTCCATGGAGGGTTTCAGGTGCTCCCGGGCCTCCTCTGCAAGGTCATCGAGCTTTGTGGTGGACTCTTCCACGTTCACGGTGGGGGAATCCTCGGCGGCAATATAGAGCGCGCCCTTGGCCAGATCGAAGTCGCGCTGAGTAGGACTTACCAGGTTGGCAAAGAGTTCACGGTATACTTGCTTCGTGTCCATTTTGCTCCTTAATTGTTTAGAAAAGGTTAATGAATTGCACAAATTGGGCTGCAACCGGGGTTGAAGGGGACGAGCCGCCTGAAGCAGGCGGGATGATTGGATGTCAGCGCTCCTGAACAGGAGCGGCCGACGCCCGGTTAAAATAGGGGCTATGTGCCCCTGGTGTCGAAGGCCATGGCTCCGATTGCCCGGACGGCCTTGGCCTCCTGGCAGGCCTTCAGATAGTCACGCAGGAAGCGTGGCAAGAGGAAGAAGCGGCGGACGCTGTTACGGGCCGCATCTCCAATGGAAGCGCGGAGTTCCGGCTGTTTCAGCAGGTCGAGGATGCGTTGGGCGCAATGGGGCACGTCGTCCACAAGAAAGCCGCTTTCGCCATCGCTTATCTGCAGCCGGATGCCTCCGACGTTGCCGCCGATGACGGGCTGGCCCTTCCACATGGCCTCGGTGACAGTGAGGCCGAAACCTTCCCGCACGGACTTTTGCAGGACTACGTCGGACGCGGTCTGGAAGGCGCTGACGACCAGGTCCACCGATTCCAGGGGAATGTCGGCGTCGCCGTACAGATGAATGTCCGGGTCGTCGCTGGTCTGGGAGGAGATCTCTTCGAAGATCACCTTGCCCTCCGGGTCATCGGCTGCGTGGGAGGCTCCGAGGTAGGCGAGCTGCACTTCAGGCATCTGCTGCTTGACAATCCTGTAGGCCTCCACCACACCCCAGGGGTCCTTCCACGGGTCGAAGCGGGAGACCTGGGTGACGAGGGGTCTGTTAACGTCGATGCCCATGGCCGCCATGCGAATCCTGGCTTCATCCACGTCCATGGCGCGGTTCTTGACGCTCAGCGGGTCTATGGCCGGCGGAATTATCTCAACGGAAGCGTCTTCTAGCCCTGCCGGAACGTATTGCTCCAAGGAGAAGACTTTAACGTCCGCCTCGCGGATGTTGCCGAAGACACTGGCCAGCATTTCCTGGTTGGGAGCCGACAGGTCTATGTGGCACACCCAAACGATGGGCGGATAGGCGCCTTCGGGGAGGAGGGCCATCATGGGCAATAGCTGGGGGTCGTGCAGAATCCAGACGTCGGCTTCGATGGGGGAGAAGTCTATGTTCTCGTGGTTGCCGGCGTAAGTAGCGTAGGTGCGACGCTCCTCCGGAGTTAGAGCGCCTTCAGCGCCCTGCATGAGGTTGTGAATCTTCTTGGTTACGTCGAAGAACTCGGCGGGTGGGCTGACGACGTACCAGTCGGTGTCGAGGCCCAGACCCTTGCTGATGGGAATGAGAGACCGAAGTATCTCAGCGACTCCTCCTCCGACGGCGGTGCTGTTGACGTGAATGATGCGCTCGCCTTCCATGCGAGCGACAAGGCTGCGGAGTTCCTCTACAAGACCGGGTTCGAGGAGTTCCGTGTAAGGTTCAAAGGGAACGGGATCGAATTCAATACGATGAAACATATCCACTCCCAAGGGCTTTCAGACGGGGCAGGCAAAATTCATCGGTAGAGAATACTAAGGGGCTTCAGATGGGCAATTCAATGCCAGGAATTGCAGCTTTTGCCGATATTCTTTGTGTAAGTTTTCGTGGGCCGAGACGACTTTTCTTTCATAATTCGGGCTTATGTGAAGCCTTTAGGTACTATTTGGGCTTATTAGATTCCTTGATTACGTTGACAGGGATGGAACGGCTGGATATTCTGGGGAGGAACCCCGTAGACGGCCCCACGGAAGGAGAAAGCAGTGAAAAAGCGGATAAGTCACGTCCTCAAGAGGCCCGGACTGAGAAACGGTGATCCATCCATTGAGATTCCGGTGGCAGAGGACCTGGTCACCGAGCCGGGCATACGTCAGACGCCGAAGGACGTTGACTTCTATTCCAGGTCATACCCGCTGGAAAGCCAAAGCATCACTAACACGGCGGACTCCGAATGGGCGTGGACGGTATACCCGGAGGAGGAGCAGGAGGGACACCGGGAGCACGTGCGCCTTTCCAAGGAGGTGGTCAAGATATCCGGCGAGTACGGGGATATAGAGCCGACGGTGGAGCCGGTGCCGGGAAAGAATGTCACCGAGCAGATAAAGGCCAAGGCGCGGGACCTGGGATTCGGGGAGGTGGGGATAACCCGCTACGACCGGCGGTATACCTTCAAGTACAAGAAGCGCTGGATTAAGTTTGAGCACGCCATCTGTCTGGCTTTTGAGCAGGACTACGAACGGACGCAGGCTATTCCGAGCATGTTCGCGGAGACTACCCACTTCGGCACATACCGGACCATGAGCCAGTCTGGGCTGATTCTGGCGGACTACATCCGCAGCCTGGGCTACCACGCGCAGGTGCACAGTCCGGCCGACAACAGCGCCGTCTACATTCCCATGTTCGTGCAGGCGGGTCTGGGCCAGTTAGGGGCCAACGGACAGCTTCTTTCGCCACACTTCGGCTCAAGGGCGCGGCTGATGATAATCACTACGGACGCCATGATCACCTACGACAAGCCGCTGGACTACGGCATCCATAAGTTCTGTGAAATCTGCCAGGTGTGCGTGGGACGCTGCCCCGGTCGCGCGTTAATCAGGGACAAGGTGTGGTGGCGCGGAGTGCAGAAGCACAAGCTGGTGTATGACCGGTGCCGGCCCGTGATGGCGCGGTACTCCGGCTGCGGCGTGTGCATGAAGGTGTGCCCCGTGCAGAAGTACGGAATGAAGCCCGTGATGGAGCATTATGTAAAGACGGGAGAGGTGTTGGGCAAGGGCACCCACGAGCTTGAGGGATATAGCGTCGAGGGGAAGGGATACTTCGGGCCCGGAGAGCTTCCCCACTTCAACCACGACTTCTTCGACATACCCCACGGCCGGTCCGAGGATATGCTGTTCGAGGAGTTCAAGGATAAGCTGAACAACCATCAGATACCGGACGGACCTGCGGGTGACGAGATGCTGCGGGAGTTCAAGAAGGAAGTGGAAGAGATAGTGGCCAAGCCTGTGGACGACGCTATGGCGCTGCTGCCTCAGAAGGAACAGACGCAGACGGCGATGTAGGATTTGGCTTGGGCCGGGCTACCAACCTGGAGGCAATTCGTCCCAGCTATCCCGCAACCATGCCCAGGCGGGGGAATACCGGATGGAGTCCATCTCCTCGTCGGTGAAGCCCCAAGTTGCCAGGACACCCGCAGGGTCGGCGGCCAGTTCTTCGCGAAGCTTTTCGTCGTTGGAGATGCGGTCGATGAAGATGTTGAAGGAGCCTTCCAGGTTTTCCCGGGATATACCCTGACCTACGATTTCGGACATTTTCGTGCTCCTTCCTAACCGGTAGACGGGATGTCTAATTCCAGGTAGGCCATCTAAGCAGAGGGTGCGGTTTGTTCTCGCGCTCTAAATGCTCTCATGAACTCATAGGCTTCATCGGCAGTCTCGTTGTTGATCTTCATTTGCCGAACCAAATCAATGCGAGATTGTGAGGCCCCGTTGAACCACAATGCCTGAAGCTCTTGTGACAAGTGACTGTATGATGCCGCCGCTACTCGTGCGCTGGTAGCCTTCGCAGAAAAGTCCCAAAATACGGTAGTCAGGACCAGCGCGCCGACCAGAAGAAACAACAACCCTGAAACTATTATGGGGATGGATACAACCATCAAGGGTATGGCTGCTGCCAAGAGTGACAATACGGTTGCGTAGGTAACCCAGGCGTGGTACCTGCTGAATTTGCTGGATAACCTTCCAAAGTAGCGTGTTAGCCGGTCGACTTCGTAGAGTTCCTGCCATACTTCGTCGTTGATGCTCATAGCTGCACCCCTTATAAGCAGCGATTAACTCAACTATAGCATATCAGGTTCGTGGCGGCCTTGGAGACGGGGGCGTGGCAGGCGGCGGCGGTGGCGGCGCTGGACGTGGTGGAGGCGGATACCCGAAGTCTTTCTCTCCAGGAGGAGGGTGAGGTCTTGGACCTGGACTTGTCATGTTGTGATCACCTCGGTCAACGTACTTGTGCTCTCAAGTACACTGAATCGTACCTATTAGAACCTTAGATTATGAGAGACCTGAGTAGATACCAACATTCATTCGATGTATATCACTAATTGGTTGACAGAGCATTCCCACCCTTTATCATGTCTAGGGAACTATCAGACCAGGGCCGGAGGTGCAGGATGCCCCAGATGACGACGGCGCAGGCGTTGGTGCGCTCCCTTGTGCGGGAGGGTGTAGAGGTGGTCTTCGGACTGCCGGGCGTGCAGATAATGGACGTTTACGACGCCTTCTACCACGAGCCGGGCATCCGCCTCATCACCACCCGCCATGAGCAGACCGCCGCCTACATGGCCGACGGTTACTCTCGCTCCACGGGCAAGATCGGTGCTGCGCTGGTGGTGCCGGGGCCGGGTCTGCTTAACGCAACCGCCGGCATCGGGACGGCCTATGCTTCCTCATCGCCGGTGCTGCTGCTGGCCGGCCAGGTGGAGAGCTACAACATAGGCAAGGGCGCGGGGGCCGTTCATGAGGTGGTTGACCAGTTGGACGTGGTGAAGAACATCACCAAGTGGCGTTCGACCATCATGGAGCCGCCCGAAGCGCCGGAGGCCGTCCACGAGGCGATGAAGCAGCTTCGAACGGGCAGACCCCGTCCCGTGGCCCTGGAGGTGCCCTCCGACGTGCTGGCGCAGTCGGCGGACGTGGACCTGCTGGAGCCTGAGGTGTTCGCCAGGCAGGGACCACCCGCAGACGCCGTTGAATCGGCGTTGGATATTCTGAGCCGGGCGGAACGTCCCATCATCTGGGCAGGAGGCGGAATAAACCTGGCCGGCGCCAACGAGGAGTTGACCCGTCTAGCGGAAGCATTGAATGCCGCAATTATCGTTACCGCCGAAGGGAAGGGCGCAATTGCCGAGAACCACCCGAACTACGTGGGGCCTTACTACTATAGTCACGGGCCGGGACACCGGGTTGTGCCCCAGAGCGACGCGATTCTCGCGGTGGGCACCCGGCTGCACTTCTTCAATCCGGTGTCGTGGAGCTTCAAGCCGGACCAGCCGATTATCCACGTTGATGCCGACCTGGAGGAGCTGGGCAGGAACTGGCCGGAGGAGGTCAGCATCTGCGCCGACGCCAAGTTGGCTCTTCAGTCGCTGCTGGAGGGAATCGAGGATCGTGGCAGCAACAGTCAATGGACTGTGGAGGAGATCGCTCATCACAGGGCACTGGACTATCAGGACACGACTGCAATGGCTCCCAACCAGGTGAGGATCATTGAGTCAATCAGATCGGAGCTGGAGGACGACGCGGTGCTGATAAGCGGCATATCCAGCATTGGCTACTGGTCGCACCTTGCCTTTCCGGTGCTGGCTCCCCGGTCCTACCTGAATACATCGTATTTCGCAACGCTGGGGTATGCTTTCCCCACGGGCCTGGGCGCCAAGGTGGGGAATCCCGACCGGCAGGTGGTGGTGGTCACCGGCGACGGCGGGTTCATGTACGGACTGCCGGATCTGGCGACGGCGGTGCAGGAGGGGATAAACACGGTGACGGTGGTGTTCAACGACGGCGCGCTGGGAGCGTCCCTGCGAGACCAGCAGGTGCGCTACAAGGGGAGGGAGATTGGTACCCGCTTGCAAAACCCCGACTTCGCAGCGGCGGCGGAGGCCTTCGGAGCGGTGGGCGTCAGGCTGGAACACTACGACCAGTTGGGTACGGCCCTTGGAGATGCGCTGAAGCTGGACAAGCCTGTTATCATCGACTGCCCAATCGAAAGCTGGACGCCGCCCTTCCAGATTTCGCCTCCCGGGAGCATGTAGCAAGTGTCTGCGGGAGGGTGACCGCCGGTCGCCCCTACGAGGCTATGTGTGTGCGGGGAGATATTTTCAAAGTAATGACTGAAATTTAGGAGGATTCATGCTGCCCTTTACGTCGAGGAGGAACGGAGTCGGTGTTGTGGAGTTCTACGGGCCTATAGGCAGCGGAAACCAGGTTGCGGAGCAGCTTAAGCTCCTGAACACGGCGCTGATGAACAAGAGGGTCAAGGCGCTTCTGCTGGACGTGGACTCACCGGGCGGCACCGTGGGCGGGTCTGAGGCCATTTATTTCCTTCTCCAGCGGGTAGCAAACAGGAAGCCGGTGGTTGCGTACATTCGCGGCGTGGGCGCTTCGGGGGCGTACCTGATAAGTTGCCCGGCAGCCAAGATTATCAGCCTGCCTTCGGCGCTTGTGGGGTCCATCGGCGTGCTCTACCTGCGTCCGGCCCTGCAGGACCTGTTGGAACGGTTCGGCATCGGGCTTTCCGTGTACAAGGGCGGGCGGTTGAAGGATATGACGGGGTTCTGGCGAAGTCCTACGGACGAGGAGGACGAGAAGTTTGAGTCGCTGATATCGGAGGTCCACGAGTCCTTCATTCGGTGCGTGGCAAAGGGAAGGAATCTGGAGGTGGAGAAAGTCACCGAACTGGCGACAGGGGAGGTGTTCACCGGGCTGAGAGCGGAGAAGCTGGGGCTGGTGGACGAACTGGGGGACTTTCACCATGCGCTGCAGGTGGCGGCGGACCTGGGAGGAGTGCGGGCTAACCCGCTGTGGATAAGGCCACGGCGCAGTATGCTGGAACGATTTGCGGGGCGGTTCGGTCGGGAGATGGCGGCTGGGATGGCTTCCGGCATCCGGCAGGAGCTTCCTGCCGGCCTGTACTACGGCAATCCGGGGATGTTCGGGGGTCGGTGGGGAGACTAGAGTTTTTGGGCGGTTTGGGGAGTTCACCCCCATCCTAACCTTCCCCCATCGAGAGGGAAGGCATAAGACTGGATTCCGGCTTGCGCCGGAATGACGGTTATGCAAGGGTTTCCATCAAGGGGGAAAGGGTTAAGAGGGGGCACCATCGCCCTAATCCTATCCCGCCAACTGCTTGGCCTGCTGCCAGAGAGCTTCCTTGTCGTCCATTGAAAGTTCGTCGAAGTCAATGGAGCGTTCTTTTGCCAGCTGCTCCATTGCCAGGTAGCGTTCCTTGAACTTGCGGTTGGCCTGCCTGAGAGCGTCCTCGGCATGGATGCCCTGCCATCGGGCCAGGTTGACAAGGGCGAAGAGCAGGTCGCCGAATTCTGCCGTCTTTTCTTCCGAACTTTCCGCCGCAACCACTTCGCGGGCTTCCTCGGCTATCTTGGAGATCACGCCGTCCACGTCATCCCAATCGAAGCCTACGCGTGAAGCCCGCTCGCCTATCAACTGGGTATAGGCAAGGGCCGGTGTCTCCGGGGGAATGCCTTCCACGGCGGAGCGTTTCTTTCCTTCGGCTCGCTTCAGCATTTCCCAGTTGCGTTCCACCTCGCGGGCGTCGGCGACTATAGTATCGCCGAATACGTGGGGGTGCCGCCGGACTAACTTGTCGACGCTCCTGTCCATGATTTCGGCGAGGGTGAAGTGGCCTGCCTTGCGGGCGATGTCTGCGTGAAAGAGCACCTGGAGCAATACGTCCCCCATCTCCTCCGAAAGTTGCTGCGGGTCCTGGGAGTCGATGGCCTCGAGGGCCTCGTAGCACTCCTCCAGCAGGTTGCGCTTGAGGCTGAGGTGGGTCTGCTCCAGGTCCCAGGGGCAGCCACCGGGGGAACGCAGGCGGTCAACGACGCGGAGAAGGGCTTCGAAGGCGGTGATTTCTTTGGAGAAATCGGATGAGAGATTATTGCTGCTCACGAGGCGATTATAGGCGGAGCCTGCGTTGAATGACAAGGTTGGGAGTGATAACTTATCTGCCATGAAACCGGTCGTCATACGCGCAGTGGTCACGTCGCTTTTCGTTGTGGCGGTACCTGTTCTGCTGATTTCCGCGAGTGTTGCCTGGGCGGTGAATGACCTGGGGCTGTACGCCCGCGGTTTCGACAAGTACGACATTCCGACGGTTACGGGGATAGAGCGGGAGGACCTGGTGCAGGTGGGGCGGGAGATCCGGAGCTACTTCCACTCGACGCAGGAGCCGCTGGACGTGCGTACGACGATTTACGGACGCGAGCAGGTGTTGTTCAACTATCGCGAGGTCATTCACATGGCCGACGTGAAGGACTTAATCTGGGTGGTCTACGGAGCGGGTGCGCTGGCGTTGTTTTTCATGACAGGGGTTGGAGCGGCGGGGTTTGTCCGAAGGGGACGGAGCTTTACCCCCGCGTTATGCCGCAGAATTCTGTGGGGCGCTGAGGCCACGGTGGGGTTTGTGGCGCTGGTGGGGCTTATATCGCTGGTTGCCTTCGAGCAGCTTTTTTTGCTCTTTCACCAGGTGAGTTTTGCCAATGATTTCTGGCAGTTGGACCCGCGCAGGGACTTTCTGGTGATGATATTCCCTGAAGGGTTCTGGCTGGATGCGATGTTTTTTGTGGCGTTCCTGACTCTGGTGGGTGCGGCGCTGTTGGCCGCGATTTCGGGAGGGTATATGGTACTGCGAAGGCCTCCAATGCGACGGAAGTTGGCTGGACTGCTGGATAGGCTAAGGACTCAGCGAAGTTCACACCCATCTTAATCTTCCCCCACCAAGGGGGAAGAGAGGTGGCGGGTTAGTGGGCCGCGCTGCAGGCACAGGCCCCGCCGGCGCAACCGCCGCAGCCACCCATTCCGGCGACGGCCTCCGAGAAGTCTCCCTCGGTGGACACGAAGGCCGAGAAGAGGGAGAGGGCTTTCTTCGAAGGCAGGCCGCAATCGGGGCAATCGGCTTGGAATGTCCCTGCCGGTTGCAACCGGTCGAACTTGACCTTGCATTCGGGGCAAACGTATTCATAGATTGGCATCAGACTCTCCTCAAGCGTTGGTCTGGCGTTATGTAAAGATACGGCACGGTTTCCATACGGTAAAGAGCCTCTCCGCTCACTTCTGGCACTTGGAGCAGAAGTAAGCGCCGCGACCCCTGACAATAATTCGCTGGATAGGGCTGCCGCATATTGTGCAAGGCGCATTTGCCTTTCTTGGCACCTTGAGGGTGCCAAGCCCTTCCGCCGACTCCGTTGGGGGGCCTCCTTTGGATACCAGGTCTTCCAGCTTGTCGATGGCCTTTGTGAGGATTTCGACGGTGGCGGCGTGCATCAGATTCCCCTGTTTGAGGGTCAAGGTCCCGCCGGGCGTGAGGGGGTGTATGGAGGCGGCGAAGAGTATCTCGTCGGCGTAGATATTACCAATGCCGGCAATCACATTCTGGTCGCAGAGCAGGGCCTTCACGGGGGCCTTGCGCCGTTCCAGTCGCTGCATCAGGACTTCCGGGGTGAAGGAGTCGTCCAGAGGTTCCGGGCCGAGGTTGCCGACGAGGGACGCTTCGTCCGTAACAAGCTGGACAGTGCCCAGCTTTCGGGGATCGACGAAGAGGAGATGCCATTCGTCGTCAAGGGGGAAGTAATTTCGAGTCATGGGATTTCGTGGGGTGTCGCCTTGCTCCAGGAGGAGGGAGCCGGTCATGCGCATGTGGAACACCAGGCTTTGCCCATCGTCAAGCCTGATCATGAGGAACTTAGCCCGCCTGGCTACGTCTTGCACGTTCTTGTGCAGGATGCCCAGGACGAGGTCCTCAAGAGAAGAGCCCTTCACGGCCTTGGGCCAATCCAGAACGGCGCCGGTGAACTTTCTGCCCACCAGTCCCCGGCCTAGAAGGTAACGGCGCATGGCCTCTACATCTGGGAGTTCGGGCATGGCGCGATTCTACTCCATGTCTCCCCAGGTGGAGCCTACTTTAGTGTCCACCTTCAGGGGGACGGACATTTCTGCGTAGCCCTCCAGGGCGTTGGGCATTTCGTCGTACACTATGTCTTTCAGGCTGTCCAATTCGCTCTCGGACGCTTCGAAGACCAGTTCGTCGTGCACCTGCAGAAGCATCCTGGCTTGCAGGTCGGAGTCCTCCAGGCGGCGGTGCACCCGGATCATGGCCAGCTTCATGATGTCGGCGGCGGTGCCCTGGACGGGCATGTTGATGGCCATTCGCTCACCCTGCTGTCGCACCACCCGGTTGGATGCGTGTACCTCGGGGATATACCTTCGATGGCCCAGCAGGGTTTCCACGTAGCCGACGGCTTTAACCCGCTCCTTGACGTTGTCCAGATAGCCCTGGATGCCCGGGTACTTGTCGAAGTAGGTCTGAATGAACTTTCGGCCTTCGTCCGGTGAGAATTCGGTCTGCTGGGAGATGCCGAAGGCGGAGAGGCCGTAGATGACACCGAAGTTGAGCACCTTGGCGATGCGGCGATGGTCCGCGGTCACTTCTTCGGTTGGAACCTCGAACATCATGGAAGCGGTGGCCGTATGGATGTCTTCTCCCCGCAGGAAGGCGTCAATCAACGCCGAGTCCTGGGAGAGGTGGGCCAGTACGCGGAGCTCGATCTGGGAGTAATCGGCGGCGAAGAGCAGCCACGAGTCGCCGTTCATCGGCCTCGCTCGGAAGGCCTTTCGGACCTGGCGGCCCAACTCGGTGCGGATGGGGATGTTCTGGAGGTTTGGATCGTTGCTGGAGATGCGACCAGTGGCCGAACCGGCCTGGTTGTAGCTGGTGTGAATGCGGTTGGTGCGGGGGTTTATGAGGGTTGGCAGGGAGTCGACGTAGGTGGACTTAAGCTTAGTTACCTGACGATAGTCCAGGACCTTCTCTATGACCGGATGGGCACCCTTGAGGGACTCCAGTGAGTTGGCGTCGGTGGAGTAGCCGGTCTTGGTGCGCTTGGTCTTGGGCAGCCCCTGCTCCTCGAAGAGCACCTGGCTCAGCTGCTTGGGGGAGTTAATCTTGAAGGTGTGGCCGATGTCCTCGTAGATGGCGGTTTCCAATTCTGCAATTTTCAGCCGGAGGTCCTGGGACATTTCCTGGAGACTGCCGCCATCCAGAGTTATGCCGTTGCGCTGCATGCGGACCAGCACTTCGATAAGGGGAATTTCTATGTCTGTGAAGATGCCCCAGAAGCCGTCGTTCCGGAGACGTTTTTCGAGGATGGGACGGAGACGGCCGGAGTAGTCGGCGTCGGCGCAGGCGTAGGGGACTACGTCTTCGATGGGAACCTGGTCCATGCTCTTCTGTTTGCGACCGGTGCCGATGAGGGCCTTGATGGGGGTCATCTCGAAGTTGAACATGTCCAGGGTCAGGTTCTTCAGTCCTATGGCTTTAATGCCAAGCAGGTATGCGGCCATCATGGTGTCGGAGGCAATGCCCCGGATCGGAATGCCGTAGTTTTCCAAGACAGTTATATCGTAGTTCAGATTATGACCGGACTTGGCGATTTTGGGGTTTTCGAACAGGGGACGGACTGCCGCTAGGACCGCTTCGAGGGGAAGCTGGTCGCCCTGCTGGTGGCCGACGGGGATGTACCAGGCCTTGCCGGGGGTGGTGGAGAAGCTGAGTCCCACCAGCTCAGACGACATGGTGTTGAGGCTGGTGGTCTCGGTATCAAAGGCGAACCGGCCTGCTTCGTGGAGGGACTCTATCATCCTGTCTAGGGCTTCCTGGGTGTCGACACACTCGTAGTCAACCTTGGGACCTTTTTCCCTGGCGGGTTTGGGGTCGTCGCCGGAAGTTTCGCCGTTGGCGTGGGGCACTCGGGAGACGACGCTGGCGAATTCCAACTCGCGCAGGAGGTTAACCACGTCGTCCCTTTCGTAGTTCCAGAAGCGGCATTCGTCCATGTTCAGGGACACAGGAGCGTCTTTGCGAATGGTGGTCAGGATCTTGCCTTGCAGGGCGGCTTCCTTGTTTTCTCGCAACAACTTTTGGACCCGTAGCGGCTTTACTTCGTCAATGTGCTCATAGACTGACTCAAGCGAGGGGTATTGGAGAAGGAGCTTGATGGCAGTCTTTTCGCCGAGACCTGGAACGCCGGGGATGTTATCGGAGGGATCACCTTTGATCGCCTTGAAGTCGGGATGCGCAGTGGGAAGGAGACCGCCGAAGCGCTTCAGGACCGCTGCTTCGTCGTAGACTTTCTGCTGTTGGACGCTATAGAAGAGCTGAACTCGGACGTGTGGTGAAACGAGTTGGAGCGTATCGGTGTCACCGGTCAGGATGACCGTCTCCACGCCCTGTTGTTCCGCTTCCCGTGCGAGTGTGCCGAGTATATCGTCGGCCTCGAAGCCTGGAGCCTCGAGGCGGGGAATGTTGAATGCGGACATTAACTGCTTGACTCTGTCGAATTGATGTCTCAGAGCGGGCGGCGTAGGTGGTCGTTGGGCCTTGTACTTTGGGAACATTTTGTGCCTAAAAGTCGGCTGAGAAGTATCGAAAGCAATCAGGCAATGAGTGGGCTGGAGGTCGTCAATGGCCCGTAGGAAGGTATTGGAGAAACCGAATACTGCGGTTGTGTCCTCGCCGTCACGGGTAGTCAGGCTCTGCCTGATTGAGATGGCGTGAAAGGCGCGGTGCACCATGGCGTGGCCGTCCATAATCATGAGGAGGGGTTTGTCGCGCTTGAGGGGCAGGCTGAGCAACGTTCCTTGTTCAGAGGCCATGGGTCATCACCTTGCGGTCAGTAGTTGAATGGGGCGTTCAAGGTGATTATACACCAAGACTTCGGGCTGGTCGGGCGATTGGGGACGCCGCCCCTACGGGGATTTCACCCTCACCTCAATGCTCTCCCAGGACGGGAGAGGAGGGAAGGATGGATTGCGGCTTCCGCCGGAATGACGGATATGGTTCGAGGGGGGAGGGAGGCAAAAGAAAACTCCACCGGCCCCGGTGCCAGGGACCGATGGAGTTGATGAGGAAGAGTCCGGGAGTTAGCTGTCGTGCCTGCTGCCGTTCTCCGCCAAGACCTCGAAGGTCTCGACGCCGGTGAGAAGAGCAAGTCCGTTGCGAACGCTGGTGAGGTTAGCCGTGAGCTGGCGCTCGAGGTTGCGAAGGGCCTTGGCGGCGTAAGCGTCCACCTCTGCCCTGCTGGTCTTCAGCTCGGTCTCGGCCTGGGAGATCATGCGGTTGGACTTACGCTCTGCGTCGTCCACGATCTGCCGAGCCCTGCGCTGCGCCTCCTTGAGAACCTCCGACTGATTGATCCTGTTCTGGAATTCCTCCTCAGCCTGGGCCTTTGTGCGGCGGCGCTCGGCCTCCGCCAGGTTGAGGATGTCATCCTTGTTGACCAGGATCTCCTTAGCGGCTCGAACGTCCTGCGGCACTGCAAGTCGAAGTTGGTCCATTAGCTCTTGGACCTTGTTAACATCCAGAAGAGTGCGTTGAGTTGCGGGAACCTTGGTACTAGTGGTAATTAATGCTTCCAGCCTATCGATGATATTGATTATGTCCATATGTCCTCCTTCCAATCTTTATAGGCTACCGGGCAGAGCTAACTTCTCCAGAACTGCTTTGGCTACGTGCGGCGGCACCATGACTCCTATGTCTCCTCCCAGACTCGCCACCTCCTTTAGACGACTTGAACTTACAAATTGATATTCCAGGCTTGTGATGAGACAAACCGTTTCGATGTCGGGCGCCAGTTTCTTGTTCACAAACGCCATCTCGTATTCATATTCAAAATCGGAACCGCCCCTGAGGCCCCGGACGATTACCTGTGAGCTCGTTTGGCGGGCGTAGTTGACCACCAGGCCGCTGAAGCTGCGGACATTTACGTTGTCCAGATGGCTCACTGCCTCCGTAAAGAGATCAACCCGTTCCTGGGCGCTGAAGAGGCAGGGCCTTGTGGAGCCTTCGTATACTGCTACCACGAGGCTGGAGAAGAGGCCGGAGGCCCGGGTGGCCACGTCCACGTGTCCCCGGGTGGCCGGATCGAAGGTGCCCGGATAGAGGGCCACGGTCATTGGTGGCTACTCCTGCTAAAAAAGTCGACGACGCTGTCGCCGTGACGCCTGCTGCGCACCAGCGAAAGCTTGCCGTACTTCTCTTTTAGGGTTAAACGCTTCGAGTGTCCGACGACTAGCATTCCTTCATTCTCGATAATTTCCGCCCGGTCTATGGCTTCCAAGTCCTGGTCCAGGCTTTCCATCCGGTAGGGTGGATCCATGAGGATTACCCTGTAAGGAGTCTTCAGCAGCGCCAAGGCCCTGAGCACTTCCATGCGGTGCACCTTTGCTTGCGCCTCAAGTCCGGTAGATTTTAGGTTCCTCCTTATTACGGCACACTGTCGGGGGTCCTTCTCCACCAGGTCGGCAAAGGCGGCCCCCCGGCTGAGGCTCTCTATTCCCAGGGAACCAACACCGGAATAAAGGTCGGCAACCCTGGCATTTTCCAAAATCTGAGAGCCCAAGCTGTTGAAGATGACCCCTCTGATTAGCTCGGAGGTGGGTCTGGCTCCTCCAATAGCGGGAGATTCGAGCCTTCTTCCTTTGGCTATTCCTCCTACTATCCGCATCTTCAACCCGTGAGGTGAGTCTACTTATAGAGGGAGATTACAGTAAAGGATAATGGCTGCAAATTTTGACGAGTTTTAGGTGAATTTAAAAAAATGTTCAGTGTGCAATTTCCCCGTTGATTCAGGCCCAATTGCCAAGGGTCAACGCAGACAGGTGGCGCCGGATAAGGAAGGCGGTGAATCCTTGCAGCTGCGAGCCGCTGAATTAGGCCTGGAGGTGTTGTATAATCGGGGTCGGCGCTAATGTTATGCGCGTATCGCGCAGTCGTCGTCAGCGGCCCGACGGGTACGGGCTGCGGCGCTTCCCGGGCGGTTAGCTCAGATGGTTAGAGCACCTGCTTTACACGCAGGGGGTCACAGGTTCGAGTCCTGTATCGCCCATTTACTCTGGCGCTATGCCATCGGACTTCCCGACGCCCCTTTTGCGCGGCGATAGCAGTATTTGCATCTTATCTCGCAAGGCCTGTTCCGAGGAGTCGTGGCCCTGGGTTGCGAACAACCTTCTCCTATGACGGTTATTCCAGTACCACTGCGCTGAGAATCACCGGCTGATCATCTACAGGAATGCCGCGATGGCCTTTGCCCGTCAGGTCTTCTTCCAGCACCATGTCGCCCGGGCCAAGCTGACGCACTGCGCCATCCTCAACCTCAACCTTGACGTTCCCGGTTCTGACGATGAGTACCTGACGCAAGGGCGCGTTATGCCAGGGAGAAGGCAGGTTAGTGGCGGCGGACCGAAGAACCATCTCCGAAGCGGGAAACCGCATGTCTTTGGGTTCCATATCCTCCAAATGGGTTACTCCATCGTCGCCAGTGTAAAGTCTAATCATCTGCATATGGTCGTTCCTCCTCCTAGCCTTTCCAAAGGGTGTTTCGGGCTGGGAGACTCCCGTTATTGCCGCCACTTCCAGGGTGCGTCCGTAAGCTCCAGACGCACCCCGTCCGGGGCTCGGACAAAGGCCACCCGCTCCCCCGGAACCTCATTCATGCGCGACTCGGGGAAGAACTCGACCTCTTCCTGCCGGAGTCGCTCAATCTGGGAATCAAAATCCTCCAGGCCAAAACCAAGGTGCTCTATACCCAGAAACTGACTCGACGGTATTCCAGGCATCTCCTCTGCGTAGGGATGCTGGGTGATGACCAGAGGGAGGCCGTCAATGTCCAGCACGATGGTGTGAGAACCATCATCGGTTTCCACCTGACGGTCCTTGATTCCGAACTTCATGTACCACGCAGCCGTAGATTCCACGTCTCGCGTTTTCAAATGGAGCGCGTACCATGTGGGCATTTTCCCACTCCTTCCCGCCGAGCTTATTTCTTCACTATTGTGGTGTATTCGTGCCGGAACCCAGGGCCGATGTTGAGGATTATGGCGTGGTATTCCTCGACAACGTCCGGGTTGATCACCACCGCGGTAGTGATAAAGAAGAGGGGCAGGGTCACGTAATTCTCATAGCAGTAGTCGGCTATCTCCTGAGCTGCCTTTATTCGCGCATCTGGGTCAATGGTTGTTTCCAGTTTGCGCGCCAGTGCATCCAACTCTTTCTTGTCGTGGTAGTGAGACTGGCCCTTCTGCAGTTTCAGGTTCAGAGGCATCTGAAGCTCGTAGGAAACCAGCCCGGTATTGCCCAGGGCAGCTTTCCCCTGCAACTGCCGCTCACGGGCAACGGCGTAGCTGGATTCAACGAGTTCCAGGTCTGCGTTGAGCCCGACGTCATTCCAGTAGTTAGTGATGGTTTCGGCGATATCCGGAAGCTCCGGAACGCTGGAAGTTGGGGACACCACCAGGGTTATTTCAAATCCGTCCGGATATCCGGCCTGCGCAAGCAATCGCCTGGCTTCGTCGGGATCGTAAGCGTCCGGCGGCCATCTGCCCTGAATCCAGGGATCTTCCCTCGGATGCAGAGCATGGATTGTTTGAGGCTCGAGAACGCCCTCGAAGAAAACGTCATTGATCTCCTGGCGGTTGATCGCCAGACTCATGGCCTTTCGTACGTCCAGCTTGAGTTGGGGTTCCGTTGGGTCGAATATGTCCTCAAGTCCTTCGGGAGTGTCGTAGTACTGGCCTCCGTAGGTGATGAGGATGTATGACCCTGCCTGTGTGCTGTGGACTATCTCCATCCCCTGTTCACGCACCGTTGAAAACAGGACTCTTGGCAAGTCGGCTATGTGGGCCTCCTCGGCCAGGAGCATGGCCTGCCGGTTGGCGGGCTCAGGAACGTAGAAGAACTGAAGTTCCTCCACCTCGGGGGTCTTTCTCCAGTGATTGTCCACTCTTTCATGCAGGATGTGGCTGTTGAATTCCAACTCCACAAACTGGAAGGGACCCGTACCCACGGGGTCATCCAGGTAGCCCTCCTCACCCATTTCCACCCAGTAGTCGTCGCTGATTATCAGGAACATGAGAAGGTCCGACAGCCACGGGCGCAGTCCCCCCTCCGGCTTAACCAGATGCCAGATAATCTCGTGGTCGTTTACTATCTCGAAGTTTTCCTTGTCGTCACCCAGCCAGTTTCTGAAGAAGGAAGCTCCGGTGGTAGCTGAGCTTGCGGCGCTGTACACTTCCCAGGTCCTCACCACGTCCTTGGCGGTGAATTCCACGCCGTTATGGAAAGGCACTCCGTCCCGCAGCTTGAAAGTCCAGTCCATGCCGTCGGGAGACATTGTCCACTCCGTGGCAAGCCTGTCTGCCGTGTAGCGTCCCGTATCTACGTCGACACCGATGAGGGGCTCGTACAGACCGCGAAGGGGCCCGCTGCCGGCGTAGCTGCTTATGTGTGTCATGGTGCTTTGGGTGCTTGGCGCGACCTGGGCGACCTTGAGTCGGGAGACCACAGGTTGAGGCTCCTCGGTTGGCATAGCTGTGGGGGTAGGCGTGGGCATGGCTGTTGGCATTGCCGTGGCCGTAGGAGCAGGCGCAGCAGTTGCGGCCGCTGTGGCCGGGGCAGGAGCAGCGGTGGGAGTGCTCTCCTCGTCCTCGCCGCAGCCCATGATCAAGAGCGTGAATGCCATAAGCAGAGCCGGAACCACCAGCAGTTTGAGGTTTAAGGGTACTTTAAGCGTTTTCATGAATCTCCCCCTTCTTATTCTTGCTCGAGTGGAATCGATTGAAAATTGCTGCCAGGGCATTTTGGAATCTGCTCTTGAAGTTTTATGGTGAGCTCTCCGAGTGGTGGCGCCGCATCTGCGTGGATGGGGCAGGGTATGGGATGACGCCGGAGTCTAGGACACCCCCGCGACCAGCCGCTCCCCGTAGATCTTCACCGAGTTGTCCCACAGGATCTTCCGCTTCGTGTCCTCAGACAAAGGCTGCTCCATCATGTTCGCCAATGGCTCATTCGTCGCCGGTGCGTCCGGATGAGGATAGTCCGTGTTGAACACGATGTTGTCGTCCCCTATGTAGTCCACCACGTACTTGATGGACGGCTCGTCAGCGTCGGCAGCCACGGCACACTGACGTAGGAAGTATTCCTGCGGCGTCAGGT
>DAOUKX010000011.1:0-4771 GCA_034420855.1 Dehalococcoidia bacterium | reverse complement strand
TCTTCAACATTCTGCTGCAGATACTGGAAGACGGGCGGCTGACGGACGGGCACGGTCGCACGGTGGACTTCCGCAACACGGTCATCATCATGACCAGCAACCTCGGCACCGGCATGGCCAACAGGTCCTCCGTGGGCTTCCGGTCAGGTGAAAACGGAGTGCTGGACGAGGAGCGGCTGAAGTCGACGGTGCAGGACGCGTTGAAGCGGGCCTTCCGTCCGGAGTTCCTGAACCGGATTGACGAGATTATCGTCTTCAACGCTCTCACGCAGGCGCAGATCCGGGAGATAGTCAAGCTGATGGCCAGGGACATCCAGAGCCGTTTGTCGGAGCAGCGGATTACGCTGGAACTGACGGATGAGGCCCTTGGCTGGCTCGTAGACGTAGGCTACGACCCGGTCTACGGGGCGCGGCCCCTCCGTCGGGCCTTGCAGAGGTACGTGGAGAACCCGCTGGCAAGGATGCTGTTGGCAGGAGAACTGGAGGAAGGGAACACGATCAAGGTGGGCCTGGAGGACGGATCCCTGGACTTCCACAGGAAGGCGGCAGAGCCGTCGTCGGTGATGGTGGAAGCCGGCTCGGACGAGTAGCTACGGGCGGGCTATTCATAAACTTGCCCGCCTGTGCTATGCTAGGGGAAGTACTATTTTCCAACTCTCACCACGCCCAGGCTTGGAAAAATCGATTTCGTCAAGGCACTATTCGTTTTCTTCAGGAGTTACCTCATGCGCCAGGGGTGGACGGGAGGAGTAGTTAGGTAGCGGGTTAGGTGTTTGTAAGGCTTGCATCCTTTGTGGTCTTTGCTGTCATTGGTTGGCAGGTTAGTCTTGCCTTGTCGCCAGCCTCCAACGAAGGCGAGGGCTACCTGCCCTGGGGCCTCGCTATCACCGCCATCACCCTGGTAAGCGGAGTTGCGGGAACCATCTACGGGCCTCGCCTGGTCAGCACGTTAACCAGGGCGGTGGATGAGGTTTCCCGCGTGTCCCTGAGTACCATCGTTTCCGGAACGCTGGGGCTGATAGTGGGCCTCATCGTGGCGGCCCTCGTTTCCATCCCATTCTTCCAGCTTCCGGGGGAGTTGAACTGGATAATTCCCTTCATCATCATGGGAACCTTCGCCTTCGTTGGCCTTTCCATCGGACTGCACAGGGAACAGGACCTACACCTGATACTGCCGGGAGCGGGAGGAGGCTCGAGAGCCTCGACCGGCGCCAAGGTGCGCATCCTCATGGACACCAGCGCGATCATCGACGGGCGCATCGGAGACCTGAGTGAAACGGGCTTCGTCCAGGGGTCCCTCATAGTCCCGCAGTTTGTGCTGGACGAACTGCGTCACATCGCCGACTCCAGCGACTCGATCAGGCGGACGCGGGGACGGAGGGGGCTGGAGGTGCTTTCGAACCTGCGCCGGAACAACGACCTGCCGATACAGTTTACGGATGCGCAGGTGCCGCGGGGCGGCGAGGTGGATACGGAACTGGTGCGAATGGCCAAGGAGATGAAGGCGTATATTCTCACCACGGACTACAACCTAAACCGGGTGGCGGAACTGAGCGGGGTTCACGTGCTCAACGTGAACCAGCTAGCCAACGCACTCAAGCCCGTGGTGCTGCCCGGAGAAACGTTGGCGGTGAACATAATTCAGGAGGGGAAGGAGTTGGGCCAGGGAGTGGCGTTTCTGGACGACGGGACTATGGTAGTGGTGGAAGGGGGGCGGCGTTTCATCAACTCCATCCAGGAAGTGACCGTTACGCGGGTGCTGCAGACGGCAGCGGGACGCATTATCTTCGCCCAGCCGCGGGGCATCTATAGATGATGGCGGGCGAAACTCCTTACCGCGGCTCTGTGGGGGTTGTGATTGTTGGCGCGGGCAGGGGTACCCGCATGGGCGGCATGGACAAAGTATTCGCTCCGATTCGGGGACTCCCGATGATAGCGTATTCCCTGAGGGCTTTTGCGTCGCTAAGGCAAGTGGACCGCATTGGGCTGGTACTCTCCGAGGAGCGGTTGAGGGAGGCTCGCCGGTTGACCACGGCTTTTGGAATGGGCAAGGTGAAGGCGATGTGCGGTGGTGGGGCACGTCGTCAAGATTCGGTCAGGGCCGGTCTGGAGGCTCTGGGGGAATGTGACTGGGTAGCTGTCCACGATGCCGCGCGGCCATTGGTGGACGGGCCGCTGGTGCTGCGGGGCCTGAAGGCCGCATCGGAAACGGGAGCGGCGGTATGCGCCGTGCCCGTCAAGGACACCATCAAGGTTGTCTCCGATGATGGCGCAGTGCTGGATACCCCGCCACGGAAGACGCTATGGCAGGTGCAGACGCCGCAAATCTTCCGATATGAAACGTTGATGAAAGCCCATGAAGAATGCAACGGCGACTTCACCGATGACGCGGCCATGGTCGAGAGCCTGGGCGTGGAGGTAAGGGTGTTCTTCGGCTCATATCGCAACGTGAAGGTGACCACGCCGGAGGACCTGTCGGTTGCGGAGGCGCTGATGAGGTCTCCAAGGGGGCGTTCAGCCCGGTGAGTATGCGGGTGGGCATGGGATTCGACGCCCATCCTCTTGTCGCAGAAAGGACTCTGATTCTGGGGGGCGTCGATGTCCCCTATGAAAAGGGCCTCTCCGGTCATAGCGACGGCGACGTGGTCGTGCACGCCATCATGGATGCACTGTTTGGTGCCGCCACCATTGGGGACAAGGGAGTCCACTTTCCTTCCAGCGATCCTTCGCTCAAGGGCATATCCAGCCTGGTGTTGCTGAAACGGACGGCTTCCCTGGTGGAGGCTCGTCGGTGGCGAGTGGTTAACGTGGATGCTACAATACTGGCTCAGCGGCCTCGGCTGGGGGCCTTTATCGACGATATGCGGGAGAATGTGGCGCAGGCCCTGGGAACACACAAGACAAACGTGAGCATCAAGGCTACGACCACTGACCACATGGGTTTCACCGGACGGGGAGAGGGTCTGGCGGCGTACGCCGTAGCAATGCTGGAGTCCACGTTGTGAGACTGTACAGCACACTTTCCGGCCTGCTGCGGGAGTTCGCTCCCGCCGGAGATCGGGTGAAGATGTACGTCTGCGGCATCACACCGTATTCCTCAAGCCACGTGGGGCACGCCTTCAGCTCCGTTGTCTTCGACGTGCTGCGCAGATATCTGGAGTTCAGGGGCCTCGAGGTCCAACACGTCCAGAATTTCACCGACATTGATGACAAGATCATCGCCCGCTCCGCCGAGGAGGGAGTCAGCTACCGGGAGCTTGCGGACCGGTACATCGAGGAGTACACGGAGGAGCTGTCCCGACTGCGCGTCAAGCCCGCCCACGTCTATCCCCTTGCCACCGAGGCCATCCCAGGGATGCAGGAGATAATCAGCAAACTGGTGGAAAGGGGGCACGCTTACGAATCCGGCGGAGACGTGTATTTTCGTGTTAGCGGTTGCGAGGGATACGGAAAACTCAGTCACCGTTCAATCGACAGCATGATAGCCGGCGCGAGGGTGGAAGCGATGAAGCGTAAGGACCACCCAATGGACTTCACCCTGTGGAAAGCGGCAAAGCCCGGCGAACCCGCTTGGGCGAGTCCGTGGGGACCGGGACGTCCGGGCTGGCACATCGAGTGCAGTGCCATTGCCCTGGAACATCTGGGGGAGACGCTGGACATTCACGGCGGGGGTCAGGACCTGGTGTTTCCCCACCACGAAAACGAAATAGCTCAGAGCGAAAGTTACACAGGCGTAATCCCCTTCGCTCGCTTCTGGGTCCACAATGGGATGATACGGATGGGCGATAGCAAGATGAGCAAGTCGCTGGGGAACCTGGTGAGCGTTTCCCAGGCGCTGGAGGGTCACAGCGTGGATGCCCTGCGCCTGTTTTTCCTGGGCTCCCACTACCGCAGCCCGTTGAACTACAGCGACGAGGGCTTGGACGCAATGGAGCGGGCCGCTGATCGTCTTCGCAACGCTTTGCGTCCCGGGGCTGAGAGTTCGGTAAATGGACATCTCAAGGCGGACCTCTTCGAAGACCGTTTCACTGCTGCAATGGACGATGACCTGAACACGCCCCAGGCGATGGGCGCCCTATTCGACCTGGCGCGGGAGATAAACCGGGCCAGGGAACGTCGGGAGTCTGTGGATGCTGCCCAGGCCAGCCTGAGACGGCTGGGCGCCGTACTTGGCCTCGCCTTCGCGTCGGACAGCCAGGGACAGGTGCTGCCCCTGGAGGAGCTGATGGGCCTCTTCCGGGATACAGGATCGCAGCTTAATGCATCGGGCCAGCACAAGCTGGCGGGATGGGTGGAGGCGCATCTGCAGGATAAAGACGGCGCGACCATCATGGAGACTCTACTGGCCATCCGCAGGGAGCTCAGAGAGGCCCGTGAGTATCAGATGGCGGACGCTATCCGTTCCAGTCTCGGCGAAATTGGCTTTGCATTAGAGGACTCCGCCGACGGCACGGCTTGGCGCTTTCGCCCTTCCTAGCAGTCCCGAACTTGGACCTCATGCGTGGTAGGGCGACTTTCGTGGAAACATCCCGGCTGAGGCTTATGCGTTGGGTTTGAAGTGTTGTACTGGGACTTGATAGACAGGCTCAGGGGACTGCTGGAACCTTCCCGTGTGGTGACGGAAGAGGTGGAGGTGCGCCGCTATTCCCAGGATGCGCTGAGTCCCGGCCGGGCCTTCGATTCTGCGCCCCTTCTCGAACGTCGCGGCGACGTGCTGGTGAGACCGCAGACCACGGAGGAATTGTCGTGGGTGGTGAGGGCAGCCAGAGAC
>DAOUKX010000010.1:0-2420 GCA_034420855.1 Dehalococcoidia bacterium | reverse complement strand
GACCTATCCCCAACCCCCCACCAAAAAATTCTATACGCCGCAGCCTCCTCCATCAACGCCCTCTTCTCTCTCATCCCCCAGAAGCCGCCTGTCATTCTGAGCGAAGCGCAGCGGAGTCGAGGAATCTCGCCCCCAGAAACCACCCAACTCCCCCACGCCCAACTTTGCCAACCTTACAGTCATGCAATGACCCCCCGCTCACCCTGAGCCTGTCGAAGGGTCGAGCCGCCCTTTCCCCTCTTACCCTATACCCAAATGTCATTCTGAGGAGGCTCCGCGACGAAGAATCTCGTCGCTTGAAGGGGCAATCTCCCCCAAGGTTTCACCGTAAGGGCGGCTCGAGAACCGCCCGCCCGCTCCCTCCTACCTCCTCTCCCGTCCTGGGAGAGGAGGTAGGTGAGGGTATCTCGGATGATGGTGGGACCGGTATAAGGGTTATGCAAAGGTCTCCGAAGGCAGGAATCCTCCCCTCCAGTGATCCCGTAGAGCGACCCTTGTGGTCGCCCTCCCCCATCCCTCCCCCAACCGCTATTTCACCCCTTCCCTGATCTTCCCTTCCCTGCTATCCTCACTCCATGATACGCCTCGAACACTTGTATGAACAAATGAAAGCCCCTTGTACCGCGCCTCTCATCCCCACCTCTCCCCATGCGCTTCTGCCGTACACCCTATCAAACCCCTCCCTGAGACCATGCTTTTTCTCCCCCAAATTTTTCGAAACTATTCAATTCCCCTCTCAGGCACGAACCCCTCGAAACAATTCCAAACGAATTCCGAAACAATTACGCACAATCCCGAATTGTTTTGAGAACACAATTCACCCTTACCGCCACCACGTCCTTGACTGTAATTTCTTGTTGTAGTAAAATTCCTTCATGGCACGACAACAACGGCAGTGTGTCCACTGCGGCTACCGGTTCATTCCCCGTGTCCTCTTCCCCAAGAAGTGCGGCAAGTGCCAGAAGCCCTGGCCCCTGGGCCAGGCCGACTCCGAACCCCAACTTACGCAGGAGGTTACCATTATGCCCGGCGGCATTACCATAATCGAAGACGGCACCGTCACCTCGCCCCAGGGATACGTGGCCGGCGCCACCTTTGCCGGCCTCAAGACCTACGCTGAAGACAAGCTCGACCTCGCAATTCTCTACTCCCGAAGGTCCACCACCGCCGCTGGCGTGTTTACCCAGAATAAGCTCAAGTCCCCCTCCGTCATCCTCACCGAAGAGCACGTCGCCGACGGGAGGGCCCATGCTGTTGTTGTAAACAGCGGCATCGCCAACGCCTGCGTCGGCGATCCCGGCTACGGAGACGCGAAGCGCATGACCGGAAAGACCGCCCAGGTCCTCGGCATCAAGCCGGAGGACGTCCTCATCTGCTCTACCGGCGTCGTCGGCGTCGAGCTCCCCATGTCCCTCATCGAAAGCGGCCTCGACCGTATCCAGCTCGCTACCGACGGTGGCCACCGCATGGCCCGCGCCATCCTAACCACCGACCCCGGCCCCAAGGAGATCGGAGTCTCTTTCCCCCTGAACGGCAAGACAGTCACCATCGGAGGTATCGCCAAGGGCGCCGGCATGATCCACCCCGACATGGCTACCATGCTCTCCTTCATCACTACCGACGCCGAAATCGCCCCCGACCTCCTGAAAGAAATGCTCAAGCAGGCAGCCGACGATTCATTCAACATGATGACCATCGACGGCGACACCAGCACCAACGACACCGTCCTACTCATGGCCAACGGCGCCGCCGGGGCCGGTCCCATCCTGGCTGGCACGGAGGGCGCGGAACTCTTCTCCAAGGCCCTCGCAGAGGTCTGCATCGACCTTGCCAAGCGCATCGCCCGCGAGGGCGAAGGCGCCACCAAGCTCATCGAGGTCACCGTGGAAGGCGCAAAGACCCTACGGCAGGCCCGCAGCGCCGCCCGAATCATCTCCGGTTCCAGCTTGGTCAAGACCGCAGTCCACGGCAACGACCCCAACTGGGGACGCATCACTGTGGCCCTCGGTCGCAGCGAGGCCGACGTTGAAGAAAGCAAGCTCGCCCTCCACATCAATGGCGCTCTCATAATGGAGAACGGCCTCCCAGCCCCCTTCCATCGCGACTCCGTCATCGCCCTCATGTCTCAGGGACAGGTGGACATCAGGGTCAACCTCAACCTCGGTGAACACAGCGCCACCGCCTGGGGATGCAACCTCAGCGAAGAGTACGTCACCTTCAACAGCGCCTACACCACCTAGATTCTCGGCATGAACGTCTCCTCGCCCAATCCCAACGGTGTGTCGGAAGGACCCATCGTCGTCAAAATCGGCGGCAGCACCCTCGGCAGCCACGATACCACCCTGGAAGACCTGGTTCGCCTGCAACAGGAAGGACGCCGCGTGGTTGTCGTCCATGGCGGCGGCAAGATCATCTCTGAG
>DAOUKX010000009.1:0-9104 GCA_034420855.1 Dehalococcoidia bacterium | reverse complement strand
CAGATCCGCTTCAACCGGGGAAACCGGCCCACCAAACGCATCAATACCAACCTGGCCCCATCGCGATCCTGAATGTTGGCCGGATGCACCACCACTGTCAACAGCAATCCTGTAGTGTCTACCACTATGTGCCGCTTTCTTCCGCACACCTCTTAGTGAGCATCATAGCCACGAGGCCCCCTTTTTCCGTGGTCTTGACCGATTGGCTGTCTATGATGGCTCCACTGGGGCTGGCATCCCGCCCCTCAGCCAGACGCAACCGCTCACGGATCGCTTCATGAATCCGTTCCATGGTCCCGTCTCGCCTCCATGTGCGGAAGTAGTGGAAGGTGGTCCGCCACGGGGGAAGATCGTGAGGGAGCATTCGCCATGCGCATCCGGTGCGCAACACATAGCGAATTCCGTTTACCACCTCCCTGCGCGGGTACTTGATCGGGCGACCAGTTGATCCGGGAGCAGGAAGCAACGGTTCCAGCAGTTGCCACTCTTCGTCGCTCAGGTCGCTTGGATAACTCTGTCTTCTCATGGAACACTACTTTAGGCGTTCCCATTCCTCCACTCCTACCACTTACAAGGACACTTTCTTAGACCTCTTCGTCAGCGTTGATGACGAGCGCCTGATCGATGCCAACCTCCCCATACTCGTTCTCTATTACGGCAATTCGCTTGCCGTGTTCCTCAGTCAAAATCCGGTTGAGCAGGGTCGTTTTGCCAGAGCCGAGGAAGCCGGTGAGGATGATAACAGGTACTCTGCGCGTCGTGTCCATATGGAACTCTCCCTATGGATACTAGTAGTACTAAGTATCTATATATGACGATAGACTATCGGCGCTATAGCTTTATAAGCGGTTTAACAATTGATAGTCTAACTCAAAATTACTGTGCACTTTCAATGCTATCGCTATCAACCAGCCGAATTAACTCTTTCCCAGACTAATGCTATCTCTTGTCTCTCAACGTCTTGCCCACAAGACCACCCACAACTATGTCGCAAAACAAACGCTGTAGTTATTCCCAACTTGGTGATAAACTGCACTATCTTCCAGCCCAAACCGGGAGACCATTTGTCAGACATCTCAAAAACTAAGGAATCCCAATCACCCGGTTCGGGCACTCCGCAACCTGAGACCCCGCCAAATAAGCCCGGCAGGATATGGGACGGACGCAACTTCAAGTGGTGGGCCCTGGCCAGCGTGGCAACCGGCACCCTCGTCACCGTCGCAGACATGGGCGAGGTCAACGTCGCCATGCCCACCATCGCCGACGAGTTCGGCAGCAACCTCTCCACCGTCCAGTGGCTCGCCACCGGACACCTCGTCGCCACCAGCGCCCTACTCATGCCCATGGGCCGTCTCTCCGACATGATTGGACGCAAGCGCGTCTACCTCTGGGGCCTCATGATCTTCACTCTCGGCTCCCTCCTCGCCGCCTTCGCCCCCAACCTCACCGCACTCATCATGTTCAGAATCCTGCAGGGCATGGGTGTCGGTCTCGTCCACGGCAACCAGATGGCCATCATGACCTCCATCTTCCCCGCCGAAGAGCGCGGCAAAGCCCTCGGCATGCACATGACACTCGTCGGCAGTGCCCTCATCATCGGCCCCGCCATCGGCGGCATGATGATAGACGCCTTCGGATGGCGTTCCGTCTTCCTTCTCAACCTGCCCTTGGGCATCCTCTGCACCCTGGCGCCCTTCCTCATCCTCGACGAAGGTTCCATCACCCAGACCCGCGTAAAAGCTAAGCTGGGAGACTTCGACTTCGTCGGTTCCTTCCTTTCCTCCGCCGTCCTGGTCCTTATGGTCATAGGCCTCGCCAATCCCTTTGGCCTGCCCTTCCAGACGGCGGCGCTTCTTATCGTCCTCTGCGTCCTCACGTTGGGAGTCTTCGTCCTCTGGGAAACGCGGACAGCCACCCCCATGCTAGATATGACCCTCTTCAAGATCAGCATCTTCTCCATCGGCGTCTCCGCCCGAAGCCTCTCCTTCGTCGTCGCCGCCCCAGTGCTCTTCCTCATGCCCTTCTTCCTCCAAGGGGTTCAGGGCTACTCCGCCGGACAGACAGGCCTGATAATGATGACCATTGCCGTCGGCATGGTCGTCATGGGTCCCATCGCCGGCCGCTTCTCGGACCGCTTCGGTCCCCGCCCCTTCACCGTCGGCGGCGCCCTCATCTCAATGACCGGCCTGCTAATCCTATCCCAAGTCGATAGGGATACCCCGCTGCTCCTGATAATGCTCGCGATAATGTTCCAGAGCAGCGGCATGGGCACATTCACCGCCCCCAATGCCAGCAGCATCCTCAGCGGCGCGCCCAGACGCGCCTACGGCGTCGTCTCGGGCTTCGTCCAGCTTATCCGCACTGGCTCCACCGTTACCGGCATCGCCGTCGCCACCCTCATAATCACCGCCGCCATGACCTCGGCTGGCCTGGAAGCAACCCTCGAGGGCTTTGACGAAGGTGTCAGCCTGGAAGTCGGAAACGCCTTCATCACCGGACTACAGCGTGTATTCCTAGGCATGGCCGCCCTTCAGCTGATGGTGGCAGTCCTCTCCCTCATTCGTGGACGGCAGGTAGAGATGGTAGACTAGCGTCGATCATCCCCCAGCGGCGTTTGCTCCCGCTATCCGCCCAAACACCGCCCCGTGCATCAACCCTGAAGCCCGCAGACTGTCGAAGTAGAAGAACCCGCCCACAATCTCCCCCGCTGCGAACAGACCCCGAATCGGCCTCTCCTCTCCGTCCAACACCTGCGCCTGCGTATTTATCTTCAACCCTCCGAAGGTGTACGTGATTCCCCCCGTAACCCGGTACGCCGAAAACGGCGGCGTATCGATAGCCCGCGCCCAGTTGCTCTTCGGTGGCGCGATTCCCTTCGTCCCCTTTCCATCCAACCTCAATGGGTCGAACTCCCCTTCCTGCACAGACGAGTTGAAATCCCCAATCGTCCCTTCCAGCTTCGCTCTGTCCAGCCCTGACTTCTCCGCAAGCTCCCCTATACTCGACGCCCTCACCACCGACGCGCTCCCATACCGCTCCTCCAACAGCGAATCCGACTTCGCATCGAAAATCTGGAAGGCAATTCCCCGCGGCTGCTTCAAAATCAACGCACCCATCTCCACAAAGTTGTTCAGGGCGAAGTCCGCCCCTTCGTCCACGAACCTCTCTCCGTTTGTGTTGACCATCACCCCGAATGGATAGGACCGACGCGGTAACCTGTCCACCGAATCCGGCGACCCGGTATCCGGTGCGTCTGCGTCAATGGGCGTCCCGTGAAAGCCCGTCCATTGCCCCGCCGTGCTCGCCCCAATCTCCAGCGCCGCCCGGTGACCGTCCCCCGTGTTATGCCTCGAACCTCGCACCTTTGCCTTCCCCCAGTGCACACCAAGGTGCTCCGACCGCATCTCGCTGCTCGCCTCGAACCCCCCGCACGCCAGCACCACGCCCTCTGCTCGTATCTCCTGCACTCCCTCGGCATCCTCCGCCATAACTCCCCTCACCCCTCCGGAAGCGTCTCTAAGCAACCTCTGCATCTTCGTCTCATACACCACCTCCACCCCATGCCGACGCGCCGCCGTGTAATGCATCGCAATCAACCCTGGCCCGGACCCCACCGCGCTTGCCCCCACTCTCACCCCCGGCATCACTCGCACTCCCCGCCCGCTCAGCTCAAACTCAATCCCCTGTTCCCTCATCCACCGTACCGTCGGGTACGACTCCCCAATCAGCGTCTCCAGCAGTGCCGGGTTTGTCCGGCCCGCCGTCTTCTCCAGCATCTCCCGACGGTAGTCCTCCGCAGTATACGGACTTATCCGGTCCTCCAGTCCGTCCAACGCCGAGGGATCCGCTAGCAGCGGCCTCAAATCCTCCGCCCCGTTGTGGTTGAACCGGAACCCTCCGCCCGTGTAGGGACAGTTCCCGCCCCTCTCTTCCGGTGTCGCCTTCTCCATCAGCAGCACCCGCACTCCCCTCTCTCTGGCAGATAGCGCGGCGCACATCGCCGCATTTCCTCCGCCTACCACTATTACGTCGAAAAAGTGTCCCGAATCTTCTGCCATCTCATTTATTCCCCAACTGTGTGTTTTTTCTATCAAAATAGCAAAATTCTATGGTCAAACGTGTAGGAGCGAACGGGTGGTCGCTCTCCCTTATCCTGTCCCTTCAACTTCCATGCCGGTAGGGCAGGTTTGAAACCTGCCCTACCCTTAAATCCACGCGTCATTCTGAACGAAGTACTGCAAGGAATCTCGCAGCCCGCTATTCCCCCGCTCGGTATTCCTCAATCAAATCCGTCATTCGCTCCACGTAGCTATGAACGATAGGGCGATCGGCATCTATCTCATAGTCCTCCAGGTTCCCATGGAAAAAGTGCACGTGAAATTTCTCGGCGGCCAAGAATCCGGCGGCTATGAGCGGGTCACCATACTCTTCGTACAGCCGTGTGACCGAGTTCTTGTTGGCCCGGTGCGAGAGGCACTCCCAGCCGCGCTGCTTTGCGGCCGCTATCACCACCTGCGTCGCCGCCCCATACAGCTTCCCCGCGCCCTGCCTCGTGTCTCCTGACGCAAATTCCGCGTCCGACTGCGCCAGAAAAGCCCAGGCCTGCGCCACGCATTCCTCAACACCGGTCTCTCGTTCCGTAATCATATCTAGAACCTCCAACCGCCCAATTTTAACACATCCTTTCCCTCGCGGCCCCTCGCGCGCACTCTATCCCAATCAAACCCATTTGTGTTAGTATCTCTGTCGGCCAATCGGAATCGCTACGAACAACAAGTAGGATGACTCTCCAATGAACGGCAACGACTACATCATCTCCGCCAGCCAGGTCTTCAAGACCTACACCACCGGCCGCGTTAGCGTACACGCCCTGCGTGGCATCGACCTCCACGTCCAGAAGGGCGAAATGGTCGCCATCATGGGCCCCAGCGGCTGCGGCAAGACCACCATGCTCAACTGCCTCTCCGGCCTCGACTCCACTGACTCCGGCGAAGTCTTCGTCGAGAACATGCAGCTCCACGAGCTCCCCGACGACGAGCGAAGCGATTACCGCGCTCAGAGAATGGGCTTCATCTTTCAGCTCTATAACCTGCTCCCCGTTCTCACCGCCGTGGAAAACGTGGAGATGCCCCTCCTCATCTCCGGCATAAAAAGCCAGGAAGCCCGCCGACAGGCCCTCGAAATGCTGGACAAGGTTGGCCTCGGCAGCTGGACCCAGCATCTCCCTGCCGAACTCTCCGGCGGCCAGCGCCAGCGCGTCACCATCGCCCGCGCCCTCATAAACAACCCAGCCATCATCTGGGCAGACGAGCCTACCGGCGACCTGGACAGCGAGACCACCCAGGACATCATGGACCTGCTCCTCTCCCTGAACCGCGAAAACAGCCAGACCTTCGTCCTCGTCACCCATTCCCGGGAAGTGGGAGAAATGTGCGACCGCATCGTTCGCATGAGAGACGGTCAGATAGTTGACGACGGTCTGAGGGCATAAGCTCGAATGCAAGAACTCTTCGGCCTCTCCATGACAACCCTGATGGCCGTCCTCTTGGCCATCTTCCTGGGCATCATGGTCCTCGTTGCCTTCCTCGCCTGGCGTCATCGCATAATGCTCAGGCTGGGCCTCCGCAACATCCCCCGCCGCCCTGCCCAGACCGCCCTCATCGTCGTCGGTTCCATGCTCAGCGCGGTCATCATCACCGCCTCTTTCGCCACCGGCGACACCATCAGCACGTCAATACGCAACGCCAGCATCGAGGGCCTAGGCGCCGTCGACGAGATTCTGTCCCCCGCCCGCGGCGCAGAGGACTTCGGCCCCGTCTACGTAGACGCCTCCCGCTTCAACCGGCTCCAACAGGAACTTGCGGATTTCGACGAAGTCGATGGCATTACCGCCTACATCTCCGAAAGCGCACCCGCCCTGAATCTCCGCGCGTCCCTCTCCGAAGGCCAGGCCCGCATTGTCGCCCCGGATCCCGCCACCTTGGAGGGCTTCGGCCAATTCACCCTCCTCTCAGGACAATCCTATCCCCTCGAAAGCCTGCCCTCCGGCTCCGTCCTGGTTAACGAGGAAGCCAACGAAGACCTCGACGCCCAAGTCGGCGACATCCTGCGTCTCTTCCTCCAGGAAGGCTTCGCCGACCTCCGGGTGGAAGGCATAGTCGAAAACGGCGGTCTCGCCGGCGTGGATCCCACTATCCTCATGCCCCTGTCAGCCGGCCAGGATGTCTTCGACAAACCGGGCCGGATTAACACCATCGCCATCTCCAACCGCGGCGGCAACGTCAGCGGCGCCGACCTCAGCCAGGAAGTTACTACCAAACTCCGCGTCCTCTTCGCCGACCCTGAAATAGTAGGGGAACTGAAACTCCTGCTGAACGATCCGGAAGTTCTCACCCTAATGGAGAGCCACGAAGCTGAGCTTACAGTAGCCGACAAAGAAGATCTTGCCGTCCTCCGAAGGGAGCTAGTCCGCCCCGAGGTCAGCGATGAGCTTATCCGTGTCCTCTCCGATGAAGAAGTCCGCTCCCAGGTCATGGATGCCTTGGCCTCCGGCAACGTCCCCCATATCGAGGAAGAGGCCGACACCCTCTTCCGCAGTCTCTCGGAGATGAACGTCTTCGAGGTCAAACGCTTCTTCCTGGACCTCTCCGACCAGGCAGCCAGCGGCGTAACCGCCCTGTTCATCCTCCTGGGACTCTTCTCCGTCGGCGTTGGCGTCCTGCTTGTATTCCTCATCTTCGTCATGCTCGCCGCAGCCCGTCGCACGGAAATGGGCATGGCCCGCGCCGTCGGCGCCAGGCAGAGCCACCTCGTTCAGATGTTTATCTTCGAAGGCACTGCCTATAACCTGGTTTCTGCCGCTGTCGGTGTCATCGTTGGCCTCGGAGTCGGATACCTGGTAGTAACCGCCACGAACCAGATTCTTTCGGGGACCACCGACGGGTTCGAGTTCGCCTACACCTTCGAAATCCGCAGCGCCGTTGTGGCCTACTGCCTCGGCATGATAATCACCTTCGCCACCGTAGCCGTTTCCGCCTATCGCGTCAGCCGCATGAACATCGTCGAAGCCGTGAGGGGATTGCCGGAAACCGTCACTACAGGCCAGGAAGGGACCTTCACTTATAGACTTCTCGGCATCCTCAAGGCCGTCGTCCGCCCCATCCTTTTCCTCATATCTGCCGTAAAGAACCTCATGATCAGAAGGTTCGGTGGGGCGCTACGCGACTTGGCCTTCACCGGCCTCTGGCTGCTCATCCTCCCCTGGATTGCGGATGCCGCCATTGCCGTCCTGCGTTTCGCCTGGCCCTACATCCTGCGCGGATGGCTCACCGTCGTCCTGGGTCTGATTCTCATGTTGAGCGGCGCCGGCCTCTTGAATCAGGCCGCTCCCTTCTCCATCGGCGCAACCATGATAATCGTAGGCATAGGCCTCATGCTTCGACAGATCATCAACCGCTATCCCTCCATCGCCCCCCTGCCCGGTCTACTTACCCTCACGGGAGGCGCCGTCCTCCTAATCTACGGGATCGTCACCGGTTCCGTGGTCGATATCCTGACTGCCGCGGTTCTCGTAATCATAGGCGCAGCCATGACCATTCCCACCTGGTCCAATCGCGCTGCCCTCAGGCAGGATTTCATCGATAGACTAGCCTTCACCCTCATGGGTGTCCTAACCCTCGCTTTCTGGATTCTCCCCTTCGACACCTTAGAACCGGTGACAGGCACTCTGAATTCGAACACCGAAATGTTCTTCATCTCGGGCGTGATTATGGTCGCTGCCGCCGTATGGTCCCTCATGTATAACGCAGACCTTCTCCTCAAGACCCTGACCTTCATCACCGCCGGTATCGGAAAGCTTCGCCCCGTTCTCGTCCTCGCCATCGCCTATCCCATGAGCGCCAAATTCCGCACAGGCCTCACCCTCGCCATGTTCGCCCTGGTCATCTTCACCCTCATGGTCATGTCCATCATCAGCGACGCCTTCGGCAACACCCTCGCAGACACCGATTCCGTCACCGGCCACTGGGACGTCGAAATGGACATTAACCCCAGCAATCCCATCGACGATATAGAGGATGCTCTCGCTGGCGTAACGGAACTCCCTGCCTCCGACATTAGCGCCGTAGGCGGATTCGTCCCCTTCCCCGTAGCGGCTCGACAGACCGGCGCTGAAAGTCCCCGCTGGAAGTCTTTCTCCCTCCAGGCAGCCGACGACGCTTATCTCGACGCTACCGAATACACCTTCCACATCATCGCCGATGGCTACGGCCCGACCGAGGAAGATGTCTGGCAGGCCCTCCGAGATGACCCCAACCTCGCCGTCATCGGCTACTTTGGCGTCGGCGACAGCGGCCAAGAGGATTTCGGCGCCGACACCAGCTCCTTCAGAATTGATGACATCTCCATCGAAGACGAGACCATGTCCCCAGTGGTCGTAGAGGTCCTTGAACCTCAGACCGAGACCCGCATCGACTACACCGTCATCGGCGTGCTGGAGTTGGTCGCGGACAACGCGGGCAACATGATAGTCCACAAGCAGACCATCGACGATGCCCTGCCTTTCCCTGTGCCCGTAACCACCTACCGGTTCAGGACAGCCCCTGGCGTGGACGCCAAGGAAGCGTCCCGCACCCTGGAATCCTCCTTCCTTGAGCACGGCGCCGAAGCCGTCACCCTCAAGGAAGTCATCGACGAACAGGTGGCGGTCAACTCCGCCTTCAACAACCTGCTAACCGGGTTCATGGGCATGGGCCTCATCGTCGGCGTTGCCGCCCTCGGCGTCATCAGCCTGCGCGCGGTGGTCGAACGGCGACAGCAGGTGGGCATGCTAAGGGCCATCGGCTACCGTCAGGGAATGATACAGCTCAGCTTCCTAGTCGAAGCCTCCTTCGTTTCGCTCCTGGGAGTCGCCATCGGCGTTGCCCTCGGCACCATCCTCTCCTTCAACCTGGTGGACGCCTTCAGGGAACAGATACCGGGCCTTGAATTCTCCATGCCCTGGCTGCAAATAGGAATCATCATCGGCATTGCCTATCTCTTCGCCATGATCACTACCTACCTGCCGGCCCGCCAAGCCGGACGCATCCACCCCGCAGAAGCCCTCC
>DAOUKX010000008.1:0-30608 GCA_034420855.1 Dehalococcoidia bacterium | reverse complement strand
TTTAGCATGTCTACTATGAAGTCCCCGGGAAGGTTCACCGCGCCAAAGCCAACTTGCCTGATGGCGCCGAGTGTGCCAACTTGGAGGGCGCTCAGGCCTAAGGACGCCGTGATGCTTGGCAGCAGTATCATGAATGCCTGGTCGAACCAGTGGCTGATGCCGTGGCCCGTCGTAAGCACCCCCAGGATGAAGCGCCTGTCTTCCCTTATCTTGATGACCGGCCCCGATTCTGTAGAGTTCCGACCTTTATGTCCGACAAGCTCCTCACTGCGCCGTCTTCCCCCCGTCCACAACAAGCTCTGCCCCGGTGACGAAGGAAGATTCGTCCGAGGCCAGATAGAGAACGGCATAAGCCACGTCCATAGCGGTCCCCACCCGCTTGAGTGGCACCGACTCAATCCGCATCCGCCGCTCCTCCGGGTCAGATAGCAGCTCGGCAATCATGTCCGTGTCGATGACCCCCGGATGCACCGAATTGGCCCGAATCCCCGCTCCCACGTGCTCAATAGCCGTCGACTTCGTGAAGATCCGCACCGCCCCCTTGGAAGCCTGGTAGGCGGAGCTGTTTGCGCTGCCCGCTAGCCCCGCCGTCGACGAGATGTTGATGATTGAGCCGCCACCCTGCTTCCGCATCTGCGGAATAACCGCCCGCGTCCCCAGGAACACTCCGGTCACGTTCACCTCCAATATCTGCCGGAGCATATCGACCGATGTCTGCTCAATCGGTGCAATCCGATATATGCCGGCGTTGTTCACCAGCACGTCAACGCGTCCAAACCGTGAGACGGTTTCCTCTACGATGCTCGCCCACTGCCCTTCGTCCGTCACGTCCAGCGGCTGAAAGTGGGCTTCCCCGCCCTGCTCGACAATCTTCGCGGCAGTCATTTGCCCTTCCTCAATCAGAACGTCCCCCATGGCCACCTTTGCTCCATGAGACGCAAACAGTTCGGCTTCCACTGCTCCCATGCCACGGGCCCCTCCGCTGATGAGGGCTACCTTATCTTTCAGTCGCATCGTATTTTCTCCTAAGCTGTCTCGACTGTGCCGATTTTACCAAGGCAGGCCAACTTGGGATAGTGGCCAAATGACACAAACATCGGATGCAGGATGGTCGAAGGGAATTTTGGTAGGATGGGGCAGGTTGGGTAGACCTTAACCTACTCTCCTGAGGAGGTCATGTACATGCAGTTGGATGGATTGAACGCAGTGGTCACTGGAGGCGGGAAAGGCATTGGGCGAGAGATAGCCCTTGAGCTCGCCGAAGCGGGTGCGTCTGTCGCTGTCGCAGACATCAACCTGACTTCCGCCCAACAGACGGCGAATGCAATTCAGGCGATGGGACGCTCCGCGTTGGCCATTGCCGTCGACATCTCCGACAGCGCCCAGGTGAAGGACATGGTCGACGCAGCGTCGGAAGCTCTCGGGTCCCTGGACACCCTCGTTAACAACGCGGGCATCGGCATTAGCGCTTCCGTCATGGACACCACCGACGAAGAACTCGACCGTGTTCTCGGTGTCAACTTGAAAGGCACCTTCCTCTGCTGCCGCGAGGCATCGAAGACGATGGTGGCTCAGGGCAAGGGCGGACGCATCGTTAACATCGCCTCAAGTGCGGGTGACAACGCCCGCGTCGAGGGCGGCGCCTACTGTGCTTCCAAGGCGGGGATCCTCCAACTAACCCGCGTCCTGGCCATGGAATTGGGCCCCCACGGCATCAACGTCAACGCCGTCTCCCCAGGCCTCACCGACACAATCGCCGGCCCCAACGTCAGCGCCAACGAAGCCTACCGCAACTCATTCCTCGCCCAGGTCAGCCTAGGCCGCGCCGCCCATCCCCGCGACGTAGCTAAAGCCGTGCGCTTCCTCGCTTCCCCCGAGTCCGTCTACATCACCGGCGAGACCATCCACGTAGACGGCGGCTACTCCGCCGGAAAACCCACCGTCCGCCGCTAGCGCCTGCCTATTTCCCCAGCCACTCCATCACCCGCTCGCCAATCATAATGCTGGTGGCGTTGGTATTCGCGCGAATCACGTCCGGCATCACCGAGGCGTCCACCACCCGCAATCCCTCCAGCCCATGCACGGCGCAGTACTGGTCCACCACCGCCAGCGGGTCCGACGCCGGTCCCATCTTGCACGTCCCCGAGGAATGATGCGGCGTCTCCACGTTGTTCAAGATCCACCGGTCCAATGCCTCGTCCGTGGCCATCTCGTCGTCCGTCGGCGTCGTCCTTCCCTCGAAGAAGCGGCTCAGTGGCGGCGTCGACGCCAGCTTCAGCCCCAGCTTGACACCTTCCTTCAACCGCTCCAGGTCCCACGGGTCGTCCAGATACCGGTAGTCCAGCTTGGGGTACACGTTTGGATCTGCGGAAACAAGGCTGAGCTTGCCCGCGCCTACCGCCAGCTCCAGAATCACGCGGAAACCCACGTGAGGCTCTCCTGCATATACCTCACCCGGGTATGGACTGATGAACATATCGTTGCGCAGGTTGGATCCCGCAGCCGTCCACCGCAGCCCTACCTGGCTGGCGAAAGGCGTCTCTCGCGCCTCCTCCGTCATCTTGAACCACATCTGCACCGAAGGATGGTCCCGCAGGTTCTCTCCTACGCCCGGTAGGTCGTGTACCACCGGAATGCCCAGCGTCTCGAGTTCCGCCGCAGGCCCTATGCCCGAATGCAACAGGATGAAGGGCGAGCCCATAGCCCCTCCGGAGAGAATAATCTCCCTCCCGTGCACCTGAAAAGTCTCGCCGCCGCTCTCCACCTCCACCCCCACGGCCCTCTTCCCCTCAAACAGCACCCGCCGCACGTTGGCGTTCCCCTTGATAGTCAGGTTCAGTCGGTGCATGGCCGGCTTCAGATATCCTATGAAGGTGCTGATCCTCATGCTGTCTACGTTGTTCAGAGGCCGTGGTCCCACGCCCGAAGTGTCCGGGCCATTCATGTCCGACTCATGGGGAAATCCGGCGCTACGACACACCTGGTAGAAGGCCTCCAAGCTGGGCCGCCAGTCCTCCCGCTGAAAGCGACGGACGGGAATTGGTCCTTCCTTCCCGTGAAAGTCCCCGCCATAGTCCAGGTCCCGCTCCAGCTTGGTGAAGAACGGCAGCACCTTCTGGAAGGACCACTCGTCGTTCCCCATTGCCGCCCAGGTGTCGTAGTCCTCCGGCACCCCTCGGATGAAAATCGTCCCGTTCACGGAGCTCGATCCTCCAATGATCTTCCCCCTCGGCACCCGCATATCCCTTTCTTGATGCCGATTGCCCAGGGCGGGAAACTCCCACAGACTTCCGCCCCTGGAAGCGGCGATAACGTCGTCGCCGTCCCGCACGTCGTCTGGCAGATCGTCGATCTCCCTGTAGTCGGGTCCCGCTTCCAGTAGAAGCACCGAGCAGTCCGGGTTTTCGGTCAATCGAGACGCGAGAGCGCCGCCGGCGGAACCGGCTCCGACGATGATGAAGTCGTAGGCCATTTCGTCCTCCTTGAACTAGGTCTGGGCTGGGGCCTTGGCAATAGAGTCTACCATGATATTATAGTGGCTCAGTTGAGTCGATAAGCTAGAAAGAGAGGCGCAGATGAGCAGTTCCATTCCCCAGCTAAAGGACGGCGAGCAGACAGTCTATTTCCAGGCAGGCGGCGAATGGTGTTTCCTGAAGACGCCCGCCAGCTACAAGGCCGAAGGGGAGGGTGCCCCCTGCGTTATCCAGTGCCACGGCCATCACGGTTACGTCAAGGACGGTGAGGCCGACTGGCTAACCGAGGACTTCAAGCTGGAATTCGTAAACAGCCTTATAGACAGCGGCATCGCCGTCGCCAGCAGCCACGCCACCGGCAACCACTGGGGTCGCCCCAGCGCCGTAGCTGCCAATGGCGCCCTCTTCGACGCCCTCGTCGAAGGCTCAAACGTGGACGCCTCCCGTATGGGTCTGTGGGGCGGCGGCCTCGGCGGCGCTCTCCTATGGAACTCCGTCACCGGCCCCCTCCTTGGCAGGCTGCGCGCAACATGCCTGCAGCAGGCCACCATCTCCTACGAAAGCGTCATCCGCCATGGCAAGTTCAAGTCCTTCCTGCTGGAGGCCTACGGACTCCCCGCAGACACTCCCGACGACCTGGCCGTAGCGGCCCTCTCCTTCAACGACCCCGTAACCCGCACCCGCCTGCTGATAGGAGAGAAGGGACGCGCCCTCGCCAGCGAACTCCCCGAGGTGCTTTTCATCCACGGCGACGTGGACGAGAACATGCTCTACCAGGAAAACCCCGTCCGCCTCTCCGGCGTCTTGGGTCCACTTGGAGCAAAATACTCCTTCCAGACCTACGAAGGCGTCGGCCACGCCACCTACCAGCTCGGAGAAGTCGCTGCCGCCGCCCTCAACGCCTACTTCCGCCGCGTCTTTAGCCTCTAGGGTCCCTATGGGCCTCGTCTAGGTTGACGAGAAGGTCAGGAATTGTCATACCGGTGGGATAGACGAATCTAGTCTTGAACACGCGGAGGGGCCGCTGTATTTCAGCGGCTTCTCTTGCTTGTCTGACCAGGTAATTGGTCGGAGATAGGGGACTCTTGGTTACCTATTCCCCCAACCCGTAAAGCCTCCCTGCATTCTCCCGCGTAAGCTTTCGTCGCGTCTCGGCGGACACACCGGCCAGGTCCTCCTCAATCCACTTCTGCGACTCCGGCCAGATACCGTCCGGATGCGGATAGTCCGACCCCCATATCACGTTGTCCTCCCCCACCATCGGCAGAAACTGCGGCAGCCCGATTTCGTGCTGGTAAGTCGTGTACCCCTGCCGACTCCAATATTCGCTAGGCTTCAAGGGTAGCCACGGACTCAGCTGGTCGTGCCGGTCCTCGTACTCCTCGTCCATCCGGTTCAGCACGTGGGGCAGCCAGGTCACCCCGCATTCCCCCAACACGAACTTCAGCCCCGGATACCGTTCGCACGCGCCCGAGAATATGACGCTCGCTAGATATTCGGAGCCGCACACCTGGAACAGGCTGATCTTAGTCATCCGATACTCCAGGTCGTACTCCTTCTCCATCTCAGCGTTGTCCGGCTCCCGCACGTTCGGCCCCGTGGTGTGGAAGGAAATCGGAATGCCGGTTTCTGATGCCGCTTCCCAGAAGGGGTCCCAGTCCCGATGCCAGATCGGCTTAACGGCAGTGGCTACGGCGAAGTCCGCCCCCTTCAGACCCAGATCTGCGGCCCGTCGGATCTCCGCCGCGGCCGCATGTGGGTCGTGGTTTGGAATACACGCCAACGCCGCCCACGTGCCGGGCCGAGAATTGCAGAAATCCGCTGCCCACGAGTTGTAAATCTCGTAGACCACGCTAGTCATCTTCGGGTCTTCAAACCGCAACCCTACGCCCAGTATGCCGTAGATCACCTCCGCCTCTATCCCGTCAATCTGCATGTCCCTGTAACGAAGCTCCGGCGTCGTCGGATGAGGCCCGCCCTCGTAGAAGCCCGCATCGTACATCTCGTCTACGTGCTTCGAATGACCCCGCGCGGGCTTCGTAAAGCCAAACCCTAGTCCTCCGTACACCCCTAGGTCCTTCCCCTCGGCAATCCAGTGTGGCCCTGAGTCCGTATCTACCACCCGTGGCACCGAGTCCCTGTACTGCGCCGGCGCATTCTCCAGAAACACGTTCCCCGGCATCCACGTCATGTCTATGTGCGAGTCCCCTGAAATCAGCTTGTAGCCCATGGCTCCCCCTTTCCAACTTGGCGGCGAATGAATCCAAATGTCTCCTAATAGCTTTTTAGCACTATGCGAAGCGATAGTCAACGGAACCGCCTCGCTCTTGTGACGATTCCTGCCTTGTTATACAGTATTGTCGAATTTCCACCGGAGGCCCAACGGATTGCCCAACGAATTTCTCATAGTCGAACGTGACGAAGGCGTACTCACCCTCACCCTTCACGACCCTCCCACCCGAAACGCCCTCGGCCCCGAAATGGTCGAGGCCCTAAACGACGAGCTGGACAAGTTCGACCGCAATCCCGAAGACCGTGTCCTGCTCCTCACCGGCACGGAACCCTCCTTCTGCTCCGGCGCCAACGTCCGACGCTTTAACCAGTCCATCGAAGAAGCTCCCACCGAAGAAGCGCCGCCGCTCCCGTCCGATGAAGGCTCTGCATGGGACTCCCTCGAAGCTGAAATCCCCAAGCATCGCGACGTCGATCCCGCATCCGGCGCTCTCATGCCCCTCCGTCTGCATCGCCTACAGAAGCCGAGCATCGCCGCCGTCAACGGCTATGCCATAGGCGTCGGCATGGGCCTTGCCCTCGCCTGCGACGTTCGCGTCGCCTCAGAGAAGGCCATCTTCTCCGAAGCCTTCGTCCGCATGGGCCTCGTCCCCGGCGACGGTAGCTGCTGGCAGCTCCCCCGTCTCATTGGCTTGAGCCACACCTTCCTTCTCCAGTACACCGGGGACCGCGCAGATGGCGCAGAGGCCCACCGCATCGGCCTGGTCAGTCGCGTCTACCCCCACGACGTGCTTATGAAGTCTGCGAAGGAACTCGCCCTCCGCATGGCCCAGGGAGCCACCTACGCCATGTCCCTCACCAAGTACATGGTCCAGAAGTCCCTCGACATGGGACTGGAAGAAAGCCTCGACATGGCCCACGCCGCTCAGGAACTGGCACGCCACACATCCGACCATCGCGAAGCCGTCCGTGCCTTCCTCGAAAAGCGAAAGCCAAGGTTCACCGGCGCGTAAAAACAACCCATGAACTTTGAACTCACCTTCACCCCTGAACAGGAAGCCTTCCGCAACGAAGTGCGCTCCTGGCTAGTCGAAAACGTCCCCAAAGACGTGGAGCATCCTGCCGACCCCGGACGGTTAACGCCCGACGGCTACTCAAAGCAGCGTCAACTCGGACGCGCCCTGGGTGAGAAAGGCTGGCTCTACCCTACGTATCCAGCAGAATACGGCGGCGGCGGCCTTTCGGCGGAAGAAGCACTGATTATTGAGCAGGAAGTCGACCGACTCGGTTTTACCCTGCCTCCCTACTACGACTCCGGTGGCAAGCTCGGCGCCGCTTCCATCATGGTCTGGGGTACCGAACAGCAGAAGCGGCACTTCCTGCCCCCCATATTCCGCGGCGAGGTCCGCACCTGGCAGTTGCTGACCGAACCCGAGGCTGGCTCCGATCTTGCCAACGTCCAGACCACCGCCCACCGCGACGGCGACGAATACGTCATCAACGGCCAGAAGATCTACGTCGGCAGCACCCACGGCGCCGAAATGTCCTGGATGCTCGTCAACACCGACCCCGGCGGTCCGCGTCATCAGAATCTGAGCTGGTTCATGGTTCCCATGGACCTACCCGGCATCAGTTGGGCGCCCATGGACCTGCTCTTCGCCGGCAACGAGCGCGGCGCCGCCAGCGGCCACAAGCAGACCGTCTACTTTGAGAACGTGAGGCTCCCCGCATTCAACCTCATCGGGGGCGAAAACAATGGCTGGCGAGTGGCCGGTACCCATCTGGAACTGGAGCACGGCCTCATGCAGACTTCCCTCCGCGGCGACAGTCTCTGGGAGCGCGTCGTTAGACTCTATAAGGAGGCCGAGTCTAGGGGTGAGCCCTTCATGGACTGCCCGGATGCCTCAAAGCTGCTTGCCGACGTATACATCGACTCCCAGATCGGTCGTCTCCTTCACACCCGAAACTACTGGCTCCAGAAGACGGGCCGTCCCGTCACCTACCACGGCCCCCAGGCCTACCTCCACGTCAAGCGTTCCGCCCTGCGCACTGCCAAGGCCCTCCACAAGCTCTTCGGCCCATACGCCCTTACCACCGATCCCCAAATCGGCCTTGAAGACGGTCACGTGGAAGTCCAGCAGCGCGACAGCATCGTCGCCCAGCATCCCGGCGGCACCGTCGAAATCCAGAAGGTCATCATGGCCCGCCGACTTGGCATAGGTAGAGGCGAACCCCAGAAATCCGGCAGGCTTAAGTAGTCCGTGGACCTCGCCCTCTCCCAGAGCCAGGAAATGCTCCGCGCCGCCGCCCGGGAAATGGTAGAGCGTGAGTATTCCAAGGATATCCTGCTCAAACTCGAATCCGGCGACGTCGAATTAGCCCGTACCCTCTGGCAGAAGACCGCTGCTGCAGGCTGGCCCGGCATTCTCGTCCCCGCCAGGTACGGCGGGGAAGGCGGCTCCCTCACCGACGCCGCAGTCCTGCTGGAAGAACTTGGCCGCGGCCCTGCCCCGGGGACCTTCTTCTCTACCGCCGTCCTTGGAGTATTGGCCCTTATGGAGGCCGGTTCTGAAGACCAGCAAGCAGTCGTGTTCCCCAAGATCGCCACCGGCGAAAACAGAATCGCCCTCGCCGTTACCGAGTCGCGCTACGGCTGGAACAAGTCGTTGACGCATACAAAAGCCGAACGCCGAAACGACAGCTCCGTCCTAAAGGGGCAAAAACTCTTCGTCCAGGACGCCTCCGACGCCGATCTCCTCCTCTTTTCCGCCCTCTTGGACGACGGAGAAATCGGGCTCTTTCTCGTCGACGCCACCCTCCCCGGAGTCTCCATCCTCCCCCTCCCAGGCTTCATCTCCGACTCCTTTGAAGTAACCCTCAACAACGTAGAAGTTCCCGCGTGCGCCCACATGCCCGGCGGCTGGGATGCACTGGATCGGGCCATTCTGAAGTCCCTCCCCCTCCTCGCAGCCTACCAGGTCGGCGCTTGCGAGCAGGTCTTCGAGATGACCCTCGAGTACGCCAACACCCGCATCCAGTTCGGTCTCCCCATCGGCCGATTCCAGCGCGTCCAGGACCACGTCATCCAGATAGTCAACCTCAAAGACGCTGCCCGCTGGACCACCTACGAAGCCCTCTGGAAGCTGGACGAAAACAGGCTCGACGCCGCCACCGCGGTCCACGTCTCCGCATCCGTCGCCAGCGAAGCCTACTACCAGTCCTGCAACGCCGCCCACGAGGTCCACGCCGGTCTCGGAATCATGCGCGAGTACGGCCTCACCCTCCACACCCGCATGTCCCGCACCCTCTACCACTACCTCGGAGACCCGGCCCATCACAAGGCCCGTCTTGCCGCGGAGTTGGGCCTCTAGCTTCGGGCTGCTGCCCAGCTAGGCGATCAACCCATGCTTGCCCCCTACCGAGTTCTAGACCTGACCGACGGTCGCGGCGCTCTCTGTGGCCGCGTCCTGGGCGACCTAGGTGCCGACGTAATCAAAATCGAACCTCCCTGGGGCGACGATGCCCGTCGCATCGGCCCCTTCTACAAGGACGACCCCCATCCCGAAAACAGCCTCTTCTGGGCCTTCAACGCTGCCAACAAACGCAGCGTCACCCTGAACGTCGAATCCGAAGCTTCTCAGTCGCTACTGACCAAGCTGATAGAATCATCCCACTTCTTTCTCGAATCGTCCGCTCCCGGCTGCATGGACTCCCTCGGCCTCGGCTACGATGCCGTCAAACAGATAAACCCCTCCATCATCTACGTCTCAATCACCCCCTTCGGTCAGGAAGGCCCCTACGCCAGCTACAAGGCCACCGACCTGATCGGCATGGCCCTCAGCGGCATGATGTATCTGACGGGCGACACTGACCGCCCTCCCGTCAGAATCTCCACCCCCCAGTTCTGGGCCATCGGCTCCGCCTCTGCCGCGGCAGGAGCAATGATTGCCAATCACCACCGTCTGTTGACAGGGAAAGGCCAGTACGTCGACGTTTCATGCCAGCAGGCCGTTGCCCGTTCCCTCTCCCACGCTCCCATGATCTGGGACATGAGCCGCATGAACATGCAGCGTCAGGGTCCCTTCCGTCCCGTTGGCAAAATCAACCTCCGCATCAACTGGGAGTGCGCCGACGGCTACGTAAACTTCATCCAGCCCGGCGGACATACCGGCGGACGCAGCATGACCAACCTCTCCAACTGGATGGATGAAGAAAGAGTTGGTCACCCCGTTTTGCGTGAGACTGACTGGGGTGAAATCGGGTTCGGCCAGCTCAGTCCCGAGCTTGTTGAAGCCATGACGCCACCCCTGGAGCAGTTCTTCATGTCGAAAACGAAGTCCCATTTGGCTGAGCAGGCCCTCGAACGCCGCATCCTCCTCTTCCCCGTCCACGACCCCAAGGATGTCTTCAGCTATCCGCAGCTCCTTGCCAGAGACTACTTCCGCGACGCCCAACTCCCCCCAATGGACGGCGAGTCCAGGACCATCAAAACCCTCGGCCCCTTCATCGCCACAGGCAGCTTCCGCCGCGCTCCCCGCATCGGCGAGCACAACCGCGAAATCCTCCACGACGAACTGGGTTTCTCTGACGAAGAAATACCCATCCTAGATAGGGAAAGAAAGAAATGAGCGCGGCTCTGGAAGGCGTCAAGGTCTTGGATTTCTGCTGGGTTGCCATTGGCCCCATGACTACCCGCTACCTCTCCGACTTCGGCGCCACCGTCATCCGTGTTGAGTCCATCCACCGCGTCGATACCCTCCGCACCGCCACACCCCACAAGGACGGCATCCCCAGCATCAACCGCAGCGGCTACTTCGCCAACTACAATGGTGGCAAGCGCAGTATCGCCCTCAATATGTCCCAGCCCAAGGCCCGCGAGCTGGCCAAGGAGCTCGCCCAATGGGCCGACGTCGTCACCGAAAACTTCACTCCCGGCATCATGGAGCGCTGGAGCCTTGGCTACGACGATATCCGAAAGTCCAACCCCGGCGTCGTCATGTTCAGCGCCTCCATGCAGGGCCGCGGCGGCCCCTACTCCAACCATCCCGGCTTCGGCCCCGTGTTGACTGCCCTCTCCAGCCACACCCATCTCACCGGCTGGCCCGACCGCACACCCACCAGCCCCTACGGCGCCTACACTGACTTTCTGCTCCCCCACCTGACCGTCGCAGCCATCACCGCCGCCCTCGATAACCGCCGACGTACCGGAGGGGGTTGTCACATCGACTTCTCCCAGCTGGAAGGCTCTCTCTATTTCGTTGCGCCTCCCCTCATGGACTACGCCGCCAACGGCCGCATCCAGACCCGGCAGGGCAACCGTCATCCCGTCTACGCTCCCCACAACGCCTATCCATGCGCCGGCGAAGACCGCTGGTGCGCCATCGCCTGCACCACCTACGACGAATGGCAGGCTCTGTGTCGGTTGATGGGGCAACCTTCCCTCGCGTCCGACTACAGGTTCGCCACAGCCGACGTCCGCCAACAGAACGAAGAGGCCCTCGACGCTATCATTGGGCACTGGACTGGACCGCAGGAAGCCTTCGAGTTGATGCATCGCTGCCAGAAAGCGGGTGTCCCCGCCGGCGTAGTCGAGACCTGCGAAGACCTGTTCAATGACCTCCAGCTAACCCACCGCAACCACTACGTGTTCCTGGACCACAAGGAAATCGGGATACACGCCAACGATGCCAACTGTTTCACTCTCTCGGAAAGCCCCCCCACCTACAAGCCCGCACCCCTGCTGGGCGAGCATACAGACTGGGTCTTGCGCGAAATCCTGGGTCTTCCCGACGCCGAAATCGAAGACCTGCGCCAGTCCGGTGTATTGAGCTAACCCGCCAGCGCCCCACTCGCCCCCGTTATCCGGTCGACGCACCGGTCGCGCCCAAGCACCTCCATAGTCTCAAACAGCGGCGGCGAAACACGGCTGGCCGTGGTGGCCACCCGCAGCAGGCTGAAAAACTGCCGTCGCGACAGTTCCAGCCGCTCCCTCAATTCTTCGTAAGCGCCCTCCAATTTCTCTGTGCCAAAGGATTCAATTCCTTCCGCCAGAGCAATCGCCTCCCCAAGGGCGTTGCGCGTACTCTCCCCATCCATCCCCTTCTGAATCAAGTCCTTGGCCGTGTGCTCCAGTTTCTCCTTGAAGAAAAACTCAGTCCGCTCCGCGGCGTCTACCAGCGTCTTCAGACGTGGCTGGATAAGCGGCGCAATCCGGCGCATATACGCCATGTCCACCGGCTGGGGGATCCCAGTGGGCGTAGAAATCTGCCAGTAGTCCCGGATCCGCCCGGCGAGGTCTTCCGGACTGAGACTCCTGATGTAGATGCCGTTCATCCACTCCAGCTTGTCGATGTTGAAGATTGCCCCCGACTTCACCACTCGCTCCAGCGAAAACGACTCCACAAGTGCGCCTCGGTCAAGAATCTCCGTTCGGTCGTCCAGCGACCAACCCAGCAGCGCCATGAAGTTCACCATCGACTCCGGCAGGTACCCCATCTCCCGGTACTCCAGCAGCGCCGTAGACCCGTGCCGCTTCGACAGCTTGGAGCGGTCTGGGCCCAGAATCATCGGCAGATGTCCGAACTGTGGCGGATCTAGGCCCAAAGCCCCGTACAGCGCAATGTGTCTCGGAGTGCTTGAAAGCCACTCCTCCGCTCGCAGCACGTGGGTTATCTCCATCAAATGGTCGTCCAGCACGTTTGCCAGGTGGTACGTGGGAAACCCGTCCGACTTGATGATGACAAAGTCGTCCGTCAGGTTGCTGTTCCAGCCCACCTTCCCGCGCACGATGTCGTCCACGGAAATGGTCTCGTCCCGCACCATCTTGAACCGCACCACGGGGACGCCTCCCCCATCCCGAAACTCCTGAAGTTTCCGCGCGGACAGGTTCCGACATTTTCCGTCGTACCCCGGATTTTTCTTCTTTTTGACCTGCCGTTTGCGCAGCGCCTTCAGCCTATCCGGAGAGCAGTTGCAGTAGTAGGCGCGTCCCCGGCGGATCAAGTCCTGCGCCGCCTCATTGTAGATTTCAAGCCGTTCCGATTGCATATACGGCCCGTAAGGCCCGCCCACCTCCGGCCCTTCGTCCCAGTCCAGGTCCAGCCACCGCAGCCCCTCCAGAATCCCGTCTACCGCCTCCCGTACCAGCCGGTTCTGGTCCGTGTCCTCCACCCGCACGATGAACGCCCCGTTGGTACGACGGGCAAACAGCCAGTTGAACAGCGCCGTCCGTACGTTCCCCACGTGGGGCAGCCCCGTCGGACTTGGTGCGTATCGGACGCGTGTCGGCTTGCTGACTCTGCTATTCAAAAATCATTCCTCCAAACCTCTTCCCCCTCGATGGAGACCTTTGCATAACCTGCAAACAGGTGCCTTCAGACCTCTTCCCCCTTGACGGGGGAAGATTGAGATGGAGGTGAGGCACGCACTCCACACATTCATCAACGTATAGGCGATTTGCCAACCGTACTTACCTCCCACCTCAATTCTCATACCTCGCCCCTGTCTCTAGCAAGGTAATCGTGACTCCGAATCGAAAAGACGCTGGAGCTTGTGTGTAGGGTCTTCTCTAGGAACTTCAGCGCCTCTCTCAAGTCCCCCGGCAGCGACGAACGAAACTCCACCTTTTTCCCTGATTGTGGATGCTCGAACCCCAGCAGATGCGCGTGAAGAAACTGCCGGTCGAGCACGTCAGTCCTTCCCCCGTACAAAGCATCCCCCACCAACGGATGCCCCAGCGAAGCGAAATGCACCCGTATCTGGTGAGTCCGCCCCGTGGCTGGAAACACCTCGACCAGTGTAGCCTTGCCGGTCCTCCGCACGACTTGGTAGCGCGTCTGCGAAGGCCGTCCGCCTGCCACCACCGCCATACGCTTCCGGTGGCGGATATCCCTTCCTATGGGCGCGTCAATCATTCCCTCGTCATCCGTCACCACGCCGCCAGCCAGCGCTGTGTACCCCTTCCGAATCCGCCTCTCCTGAATCTGCTCCGATAGGTGGTGGTGTGCAGACTCCGTCTTGGCCACCACCATCAGCCCGGAAGTATCCTTGTCCAGCCGATGGACGATTCCCGGCCTCTGCCGTCCCCCAATGCCGGGCAGGTCCGGGTAGCGCGCCAGCAGCGCGTTCACCAGCGTCCCGCTGGCATGTCCCGGCGCCGGATGCACCGTCAGCCCCGCAGGTTTGTCCACCACTGCCAGGTGAGCGTCCTCATAAACAATGTCCAGCGGAATGTTCTCCGGCACGAGTCCGAGGGGTTGAGGCGGTGGAATCCGTACGCCAACCCTGTCTCCCGCCTTCACCATAGCGCTTGCCTTCGCCTTCCCCCCGTTCAACGTCACGTACCCCTCTCGGATGAGTCCCTGCAACCGCGCGCGGCTTAGTCCCAGGTCTTGGGCGGCAAGGTACCTGTCCAGCCGGCAGGGCTTTGCCGTCGACACTAGCTCTGTGGAACTCACGGCTTCTCCTCCCCGTAGAAAGAAGCGGCCCCGTCGTCTGATAACTCCTCCGACGGCGTGTATAGGTACTCGTCGGACGGTTGGCTCAATTCCGCCTCCCTTTTCCCATTCAGGACGAACAGGGCTATCAGTATGATGATTCCCACTACAATGCAGGCGTCGGCCATGTTGAAAATCGGCCACGGCCCCAGCTTCACGAAGTCTGTCACCTGTCCGAATCGGATCCGGTCCGTCAGATTCCCGATTGCCCCTCCCAGCTGCAACCCCAGGCTTATGCGAAGCAGCAACCCGTGGGCGGGATGAAGCCGGTAGATGTACAGCAGCACCCCCACCCCGATGAACGACGCGATGATGAGCAGGACCGTGTGGTCCACAAACAGCCCAAAGGCCGCCCCCGTGTTGAAGGAGCACTTGAGTTGAAACGTCCCCTCGGCCGGGAAAGGCTGACGGTAGCAAAGTTGCTCCTCGACCAGGTACTTCGTGAACTGGTCCAGCAGGTAAACCAGGCCAATTATGGGTATGAGCAGCCAGTCCTTGTAGAAGGGTATAGGGGTTCTCGTCGCCATGGCCGCTATCCATATTAGGGCGTCTGCCTTGGCCTTGACAAGGTGGACTGCTAGAATAGCGACACTCTAGGGGGAGGCGCCCAAGCCTATGAAGACGGTGGACCTGCGAAGCGACATAGTAACTCTGCCCACTGACGAGATGCTGCGGGCGATGTACGAAGCCGAGCTGGGAGACGACGTTTCCGGCGAGGACCCAACCGTCAACCGCCTGGAAGAGATGGCCGCCGAGCGTTTGGGCAAGGAGGCTGCCGTGTTGGTGGCCAGCGGCACCCAGGGCAATCTGCTGGCCATCCTGGCCCACTGCCGCAGCGGCGACGAAATCATCGCCGGCGCCAACTCCCACATCTTCTGGAACGAAAGCGCCGGCGCAGCGGCCCTCGGCGGCATCCAGACCCACCTCGTGCCCAATCAGAAACAGGGCGCCATGTTGCCCGAGGACGTCGAAGCCGCCATTCGCCCCGGCGGCGACACCCACTACCCACCGACCACCCTTATCTGCCTGGAGAACACCCAGAACCAGTGCAACGGCGGTGTGGTGACAACGGAAGAGATAGAAGTCGTCTGTCGCGTAGCCCACGACCGCGATATTCCCGTCCACGTGGACGGGGCGCGGATCTTCAACGCCGCCGTCTATCTGGAGACCCCCGTCCACGAGATGGTCCAGGAGGCCGACGACATAACCTTCTGCCTCTCCAAGGGACTCAGCGCCCCCATCGGGTCCGTCCTCTGCGGCTCCCAAGAGTTCATCGCCGAAGCCCGTCGCTGGCGCAAGATGGTCGGCGGCGGCATGCGTCAGGCGGGAATAATCGCCGCTCCCGGCATCGTCGCCCTGGAAAGCATGATAGAACGGCTCGCCGAAGACCACTCGACCGCCCGGCACCTATCCCAGGGCCTGGCGCAGATTCCCGGCATCGTCCACAACCCCGAGACCGTTCAGACCAACATCGTCTTCTTCGAGCTGGAGGAAGGTATGGGCACTGAAGCGGAGTTTGTCCGCCGCCTTGGGGAGAAGGGTGTAAAGGTCGGCTCTTCCTACGGCCGCATCAGGATGGTCACCCACCGCCACGTCACCCCCGCCCACGTCGACGGCGCCCTGACCGCCGTTTCCCAGCTTACGCGAGAAATGGGGCGGTAGTCTCCTGAGCATGGCTGGGAAGTTCTGGCTTATTGCCGCATTTCTGACGGTATCGCTGATGATTTCAGCGTGCGGCGATGAAGCCACGGAGACACCCACGCCTGCACCCGCCGAAACACCCGCGTCCACTCCTGCCCCCGTCCCCATACAACCATCAACTCCCGAGCCTACGGCAGAGTTGGAATCCGTCGTCAGGCGGGTACTGGCCGAGGTCCGCGCAGCCGAGCCACCCACCGAAACGCCCGAGCCCGATACGGGCCCAACCATAGACTACGAAGCCCTGACCTTCGAAGTCACCCAACGCGTGCTTGCGACCCTGGAAGCAAGGGAAACACCCACCCCTGAACCTACTCCTGAGCCCACCCCGGACCCAACTCCCACTCCCACCCCTACGCCTTCGCCTACACCAACTCTGCCTGAAGTGGTCCGTACTATCCAGAATTCGATGCTCCGCATCACCGCCGCGGGCGACGATATCCAACCGTTGGCAGTGGCCGTGGTGGTCAGTGCAGATGCTTCCACCGGCGAAATCTTCGCGCTCACCGCGTTCAACCGTCTCAAGGACGAAGGTGGACTGGAAGCCTCCACTAGCAGCGGCGCCAAGTATGAGGCAGTCATCCACGGCTCCGACGAAAAGCGCGACCTTGCCCTCCTGCGTATCTGCTGTGACGCCGAAGTGCTCTCCGCGACTTTCGGAGACGCTCTGACGGTCCCCATCGGCAACGAGGTCGTTGCGATGCAATACGGGCTTCAACCCGGTTCGGGAATAGTCGTGACCCGGGGTGTCCTCTCCTCCGTACGCTTCGACGCGCAGGGAGAACGCTGGCTGATTCAGACTGACGCCTCGGCCTCAGGAGAAACGGGAGGTGTCCTCATCACCCCTGATGGCAGGCTCGTAGGTCTGATAGCCGGTGCTGACAAAGGCTTCACCGACGCCATCTCGGAAGTAACCCTGTCGGAGGTTCTGGACGCCCTCCATTGACCGCTTGAACTCAATTCAAGTCACACTCTTGCAAAGTAGCGAATAACCATTCACCAGGGGGAAGCAATGCAGACAAAATTTGACCTGATGCTCAAAGGCGGCAACGTCGTAGACTCTGCCCAGAATCTCCGCGGAGTCCGAGACGTGGCTTTCAAGGACGGCAAGGTCGCCGCTGTGTTCGAGAATATCGACGCCGAGCTGTGCGATGAAGTCATCGACGTGAAAGGCAAGCTCGTCACCCCCGGCCTCATAGATCTCCACGGCCATTTCGCCTACCGCATCTCCCCCGGCCGCGCCGACCCAGATCCCACCAACCTGGCCATAGGCGTCACTACGGCCATAGATGCGGGCAGCACCGGCTGGATGAATTTCCCAGGGTTTCGCAGCTACGTCATAGAAAAAGTCGACACGCGGCTGCTGGCCTTCATTCACCTTTCCTCCATCGGCACCATGCCCGGCACCATCCGCATCCCCGACCTGGAAGACTTCCGCTACGCCCGCTCGGAAGAGGCCATGAAGTGCATCGAAGAGAACCGGGACCTTGTCTTGGGAATGAAGGTCCGCCTCACTCCCAATGGCACCACCCTCAAGAATGCCATTCCCGCCCTCAAAATGGCCCGCGGCATCTGCGACCAGACCTCCTCCCAGCTCATGGTTCACGTCATGGAGTCTCCCATCCCCATGGGCACGGTTTATGATCACATGAGGTCGGGAGACATTGCCACCCATTGCTTCCACGGCGACACTCACAACGTCCTTAACGAACGCGGCCGGATCTCCTCCGAGACCTGGGACGCCTACGAAAGCGGCGTCGTCTTCGACACCGCCTGCTTCGCAAAGCACTTTGCCATCCCAATCTGCCGCCAGGCCATCGCCGAAGGGCTTCTCCCCCACACTCTCAGCACCGACAAGGTTGCCGACTGCCCACCCGCGCCGGCCCTCATCCGTTACTGCGCCCCCTACCCTCCCAAGAACTACAACCTGCTGGAAGTCATGTCCATCTTCCTGGGCATGGGAATGTCCGTGGAGCAGGTCATCGAGCGGGTCACCATCAGACCCGCCTCCGTTGTTGGCCGCGAAGAATTGGGAAGCCTTCTCGTCGGCACCGTCGGAGATGCGTCTGTGCTTGAATTGGAGGAGGGGAAATTCGCCTACCCGGACATGCTGGGCGACGAGGTTCAGGCCGAGCGTCGTTTTGCCCCGTTCCTCGCCATCAAGGATGGACGCCGATGGTTGCCCAAGCAAACAAACCCCGACCGGGAGGCTGGCCATGAGGCCTAGAGAACGATTTCGACAATACCTAGAAGGGGATGCCATCGGCTATCCCGTCTCCGTCTTCGACCCCGTATCCGCCCGGTTGGCCCGTCATCTCGGAGCCGACCTCGGAATTCTGGGCGGGTCCATTGCCTCGGCCGTGGTCCTCGGCGCACCCGACCTGATAGTCTTGACCCTCTCTGAACTGGCCGACCAGGTGCGTCGGATCACCCGCGCCGCCGACATCAGCCTGCTGGTGGATGCGGACCACGGATACGGCAATGCCCTCAGCGCCATGCGTACCGTCGAAGAACTGGACGCCGCAGGGGCCTCGGCCCTGACCCTGGAAGACACTGCCCTCCCCGCTGCCTACGGTGAAGATTCCCTCGGACTCATCGACATAGACGAAATGGTAGGCAAGCTGAGGGCGGGCGTCGCGGGTCGGCGCGATTCAAGCCTCGTCGTCCTGGCCCGAACTTCGGCCCCCGCCACCCGTTCCGCCGAAGATGTCCGTCAAAGGGTGTCCGCCTACGCCGAAGCCGGCGTCGACGGTATCATGCTCATCGGCGTCACGAAACGAGAGCAGTTGGAGGCAATCCACCGGACAACCTCCCTTCCCCTCTTAATGGGCAGCAGCAGCCCGGACGTGTCGGATGAAGAATTCCTCCGCGCCAACGGCGTTCGCGTCGTCCTTCGTGGACATCAGACCTTCTTCGTTGCCATGAAGGCCCTCCACGACGCCATGAAGCACCTCGTAGACGGCGGCTCAAAGGATGCCCTGAACGAGATCACAGCGTCAGACGAACTCCAGAACGCCGTCTTCAACACTGACAGCTACGCCCAATGGGAGCGGGAGTTCCTGGGCAAAAAGTGAGCTGTCGACCTACTCCGGCTCCACCATCTCCAGCACCTGCTTGGGGTTGGCAACCATCATTTTGTACACTTGCTCCTCCGTCACCCCCAGGTAGCGCAGGTACGGCAGGAACTTCTCCAGCACAAAGGTATACCCCGTCCCCCCGTAGGCGTGGAGATGCATCTTCATGCACACGTCCTGGGATAGCAGGATCTTGTCCTCGTATCCCGCCTCCAGAAGCTGCGGTATGCACTCTGCCACAAGCGCGTCGGCGGCCACCTGCGGGTCCGTCGGCTTCGGCGGCGCCAGCGTAATCGGCTTGCGCGCTACCGGCGCCATCACTCGCCCAAGCGTGTCGAACTGCACGTAGGCACCAAGCTCAAGAAGCTCAAGCAGCAGGTCCACTTCTCCGGCGTAGGAGTTGCTGTGCCCGTAGATGGTCCGCGACAGGTCCGCCCCCTCCTCCGCAAGCCACTTTGCGACCTGGAACTTCTCGCGGCCCGTCCCCCCGCTGTGGAAGGTGATCGCCGCTCCCGTAGCCCTGCTCGCCCGCCCCGACGCGCGGATGCTCTTCTCCTCGTTGGGCGTCAGTGGGTTGCCGTTGACTCCCACCTCTCCGATGATGCCTGACTTGACTCCCGTATTCCCCACGCCCACCGTCACGTCCCGGATAATCTCCTCCGTCAGGTCCTCCACCGTGCGCTGGTCCATGTCCGCAGGATGGTAGAATTTCTGGTACCAGCCGGAACCCATCACGACGTTCAGGCCCGTGGCGTTCGAAATCCGCTGCAGTGCCAGCGGGTCCCTCCCCAGCCCGATATTCGTAACGTCCACCACCGTCGTGCCGCCCAGGTGTCGATAGGCCAACAGGTCATTGGCTGCCACTGCCTCGTCCGTCAGCATATAGTTGTCCTTGATCGGCTTATGGTTGCGCGCCAGGTACAGGTTCTCCAGGGTCAGCTTCTCATTCCAGTGGGCCACATCCGTTGCCGGAGCGTCGAATCCCGGCTCCTTGTCCCGCCAGAAGTCGATGAAGATGTGTTCGTGCATAATGCAAACGCCGACGTCATCGGAATCGATAGGGCCGTTTACCGTCATAACCTTGCCGATCATGGAGCCGTTCAGTGCGTTCATAGCTTCCCCCGTCCTTGCTTTCGGATGCGCACATGGTAGCCCCACCACGCCTTTCGGTCAACACACATGGATATTCACGATTTACCTTGCACAAAGGTAACTCTAAAGTTACCATTATTGCGTGATCGAGCTCAGAGAATACATTGATGAGCGGGGCCGTAGTCGCTTTGGTCGCTGGTTCAATGGTCTCGATGCAAGCGTAGCAGCTAGGGTGAGAACAATCCTCGCCCGAATGGAGGCGGGCAACCTGTCCGACATCAGAGGTGTCGACGGCGGGGTGTTGGTGCGCCGCATTCACTTTGGGTCGGGTTACAGGGTGTATTTCGGTAGGGACGGAGACACTCTGATAGTCTTGCTGGGCGGCGGGACCAAGGCGAACCAGCAGAGGGATATAGAGGTTGCTCGTAAGCTTTGGCAAGAGTATAAACGGCGAAATCGGTAGAGGGTATGAAAGATGGCGCTCACTCGTGACTTTAAAGAGACCGTAAAGGCCCGCGCTCAGCGTGACCCTGGATTTCGAGAAGGGCTGTTGAAGGAGGGCGTCGAGTGTCTGCTTGTCGGCGATATCGATACCGGCAAGATTGTATTGCGCGACTACATCAACGCCACCATTGGATTTGAGAAGCTTGGCTCTCTTACCGATAAATCTCCCAAGAGTCTGATGCGCATGTTTGGGCCCTCCGGCAACCCTAACGCACGGAATCTCTTCGACGTGATCAGCCGCATTCAGGAGTACGAAGGGGTCCGGCTCAAAGTGCGAGCCGTTCGCTAGGCGGACAGTCATCGACTGAACTGAAATCCAGGGCACCGGCATCCCCAGCCCCGCAATCGCCACGCTGGACATCCCTCCGCCCCTCCCTTAATATATCCCCCGTCCATCGAGACGCCCTCATGAATCAAATCTCCACCGCAATCCAGGTTCGCGGCCTCCGAAAGTCCTACGGAGACGTGGAGGCCGTCCGCGGCATCGATCTCGAAGTGTCCACGGGCGAAGTTTTCGCCCTCCTGGGCCCCAACGGCGCCGGCAAAACGACCACCATCGAAATCCTCGAAGGCTATCTCCAGAGGTCTGCCGGCGACGTTCACGTCCTGGGACACGACCCGGCCCGGAAAGAGACCGCCTTCCGGGAGCGAATCGGCATCGTCCTCCAGTCCACCGGCGTACAGCCCTACTTGAACGTGGAAGAGACCATCGACCTGTTCCGCGGCTACTATCCCCACCCCATGCCCCTGGAGGACGTGCTTCTGGCAACGGGCCTGGGCCCTCAGCGTAAGACCCGCGTCAAGAAACTCTCCGGCGGACAGCAGCGCCGCCTCGATGTGGCTATAGGTCTCTCCGGCGACCCCGACCTGCTTTTCCTCGATGAACCCACCACCGGCTTCGACCCCTCAGCCCGCCGCGACGCCTGGGGCATGATTCGCAACCTTCAGGACCTGGGAAAGACCGTCGTCCTCACCACCCACTACATGGACGAAGCACAGAACCTCGCGGACCGCGTCGCCATCATGGTCAAGGGCAAGATTGTCGTAGAGGGCACCTCCGACGAGCTTCTGAGCCATGCCGGCGGCACTACCATCCGCTACAAGCTTGCCGAGGACGCCCCGCCGACACCAGAAGACCTCGACGCCGGCACCATGCAACCTGACGGCCACTATCTCCTTGTGACCGACAGTCCCACCCAAGCCCTGCATAACTTGACGACCTGGGCCACCACGGAGGGCGTCGATCTGCAGGAACTCTCAGTATCTCGCCCCACGTTGGAGGACCTGTTCATCCAACTGGCGTCCCCCGAAGGGTCGGACAAGGAATGAAGACCCTCTTTCTCACTCTGCGGCAGGTCAAGTACGAAAACCGGGTCTTCTGGCGCAACCCCGTCGCCGCCTTCTTCGTCTTTGTCTTCCCGCTCATGTTCCTCGTGATATTCAACCTGCTGTTCGGCGGCAGCGAAATGGATGCCCACGGCGGCGTCATAAGCGTCTCCAACTTCTACGTGCCCGCCATCCTCGTCTTGTCGGTGGTAACCGCCTGCTACACCAACATCGCAATGGGCATCACCTTTTCCCGCGACGAAGGGTCGCTCAAGCGCGTCCGCGGCACGCCCCTGCCCGCGTCGGCACTCCTCATGGGCAAGGTCGTCCATTCCGTGCTCGTCTCCATTCTGCTGGTGGTCATCGTTACGGTCGCAGGCATCCTTTTCTATAACGTAGACGCTCCCACCAGCACCAGCCCTGCCTTCATCCTATCGCTGATATTGGCCTCTGCCACCTTCTGCGCCCTCGGCCTGGCGATAACTTCCATAATCCCCAACGCCGATGCAGCTCCGGCGGTGGTCCAGGCTTCCATCCTGCCTCTCATGTTCATCTCGGACGTTTTTATACCCCTCCAGGATGCCCCTGTGTGGCTGACCACCTTTGCCGACGTTTTCCCCATTCGCCACTTCGCGACCACCATGCACGCCGCCTTCAATCCCTTCGAGTTGGGCTTGGGCTTTGAGATGGTGAGCCTCGGTGTTATGGCCCTGTGGCTCGTAGCAGGCATGACCGTAGCGGTGCGTTTCTTCAGGTGGGAACCCCGCAGATAACCCCCCTTCCCTCTTGATGTGTGAAAGTTTGGCCTGTCCTGAGTCTTTCGAAGGGATGGCGGTGAATCCCCCTTTTCCCTACTCTCCCGTCCTGGGAGAGGACTGAGGTGAGAGTAGTCCCCTCCCCTTCCCTCACTCCCCGTCCTGGCTCAGCAGGTAGCTGTACAGCCGCATCGCCAAATCCGGGTCTTCCGATTCCAGCGACTCCCGGACCTCCCTGGTCAAGACGAGGACCCTGCACCCTTCCTCCGCCTGAATCTCCTCTTTGGACTCGTAGTCCCCGAACGCCGCCGGCACCGTCAGCACGGAGCCGGGCCCGTACTCCCTCAGCCGGTGATGGTCCAGCCCGTCGTGGGCCGTCGCCAGCCCCGATACCAGCAGCTGGACCCCCGGTGGATGGGAGCCTATCTCCACCATCATCTGCCCCTTCTTGAACTCGACCGCTTCCGCACGTGGCGCCAACCGCTCCGCCAGATCGGTGAACTTCGCCTGTTGGTCCGACAGTCGCTCGGCTTCTTCCTTCGAAACGTCAACCAGCACGTTACTTGGTTCCTGCTGTTGCTTTGAACGCCGGTCCCACGACTCGATCACCAGGTCTTCGCACCACTCCAACCCGTAGTCGAAGTCCTCCTCGAAGTGTATGTTGTGCCGGTCCGCCATAGGCAGTCCTCGAAGCAGCATGGCCCGAAACGGGCGCGCCATGGACGTAACCACCACCCGTGTCCCCCTCACCCTTGCGTTGCGGGCGAACCGGTGCAGGGCGCTACCCGCCGAAACATCAAACCCCGTAACGCTTTCAAAGTCCACGATGACGCATCTGGGAACGGGATTAGAGTCCAGGGCAAGATTCAGCCGGTCCACCATCGGATACGCGCTGCCGAAGAAGAGGTACCCCTTCAGGTGGTAGCCCTGAATCAGGGAACTCTGGTCTGCCAGTATGGCCCGGTGAAGTATCGGGCGCCGCTTCTTGCTCTGAATATGCTCACCCGTGACCGGAGCATCCACCACCTCTACTCGGCTGAACCGGAAGGCGAAGATAACCACCGTCACCACCAGCCCCGCGGCAATCCCCGGAATGAATCCCGCTACGGCGATTATCGCCACTATCAGCAGGATGATGCCGTAGTCGACGTAAGGCAGCATCCTGCGCACCGCATACAGCCAGGTGTACATATTACGGAAGCCGACGAAGAACACGAGGCTGCCCAGCAGCGTCATTGGCATAATTTCCAGCGCTGCCCCGCTCAGAAAGATCGCGAAGGCCACCACCAGCGCGGCAATTATTGGAGTCAGCCGCGTGTATGCGCCCCCTACCAGACTCATCGTCGAAAGCGGGGGCACGTGATGCCCCGGCGCGCTCCCTCCCAGCCCGGCTGCGACGGAGGCGATGCCCATGGCCCGGAATTCCCGGTTCATGTCCAGCTCAACGCCGCTGGAAAGCTCCAGCGCGTTGGTGTAGACCAGCGCCGCGATGAGGGTGATGAAAGCTGCCGCCAGAATGATCGGCATCTGCGAGAAGACCACGCTCCATTCAATCAGTCCCAGCTCGCTAAGCTGAAACGGTGGCCAGAGCACCCCGCTCTGCGCCCCTCCCAGAGAGAACAGCAGGCCCTCCTCGCGAGCCTCGGTAATCGAGATTCCCAGTCCCAGCAGCGCCAGATGATAAAGCACAATCCCGAGGGCAAGGGCGATGGGCAGCACCAGAAAATGCCCCCACTTTCTGCTGGCGAAGAATATCAACACCCCGTAAACAACCCCCGGCCCCCACTTCACCAGCGTTTCGGGTTCCACGCTCTGCACGATGGTATCCCAGCTTGCAACGTCCCCCGTCATCACCGCCAGGCTGCCCCTAATGAGGATCCACCCCGTGGCCGCAAGTATCCCCGCAGCCACCGGGAAGGGTATGAACCGCAGGTAGTTGGTCAGGTGGAACTTCCCTATGGACAGGTAGGCGGCGGCGGCGATGAGGCTGGTCATTCCCATGATTACCGCCATCGTCACCAGGTGTCTTTGGTCGACGGGGCCATCGATGCTGGCTGCCACTCCCGCGCCGATAATCGCCAGCACGGAAATTGTCACTTCCATCGGGAAGGAGATGATCCCCTTGTAGTTGCTGGTCAGCCCCGTGATGACCACGGTGACAAGCGCGCCAAACAGAAGAAGCCCCACTCCACGAATGGCGAGGGGTGCCAGAGGGCCGGAAAAGACGATGGCCGAAAAGGAAATCTGGAATATGATGACCAGTACGCCGAGAATTGCGCCGATGCTGAGGGCGGGCCACAGCTTCGACATCCTTCCGGCGTCGTCCAGCAGTTCGGTAAAAGGCTCCAGAAGTTTAGCGAGGAGCATGGGCGAGTTCAGTCCAGGATGCAGGCCCTCCTTTGAAATTAACCGTAAGCCGCGTTTATGCGGCTATGCGATTATATTTGGAGGCCCTTTTTGCGGCAACCTTGACCGGAATGAGTGTAAATCTTACGGACGCCTTGGCGGCTGACCCGCCATCAGGTCAGCCGCCGGCAAGTCGTTTATTACTGCTTCCAGAGTTCGGGGTCGGGCCTGTTCATCAATCCGATGCCCAGGTACCCGTACCAGATGACCAGCAGGACGTAGAAGCCGCGGGCGATGGTGATGAAGGTGTCGCGGCTGCCGTTGTCGAGAATGGCTACAACGAAACAGACCAGTATTATCAGGCTTGCAAGCGCGGCCAACAGGGAGATAATCTGGCTGAAGTCGTCCCTGGTGGAAAGTCCCAGGGCGAAGATGAAGCCGCCAAATCCCAGCGTAATGCCACCGGCGTAGAAGAGAGCGGACCCCACGTAGTAGACGGGTACGCTGCCCGCGATCTGCTCGGCGCTTTGGGCGTCGGCCAGTATGAAGTCTACCCCGCCGGATAGAATCCAACCCGCGACGCCTACGAAGGTCATGAAGAAGCCCATCTGAACAAGGGCCTTCCCGTTGCCCTGCAGGGTGACGTTCCGCATCAGGGCGTAGAGCCCGGAGAGGATAAGGGCGAGACCAAGGATGATGGCGATGTTGGTTATGTTGGTCAGTGCCTCGTTGGACCCCTTTGCGGTGATGGAACCGGCGGCGTCCGAGACCTTGACGCTGTCTATAAACAGACCGCCCGGCTCGATGAGAAAGAAGACGAATGCGACTAAGGGGCCGAATATGAGGGACAGACCCGCTAACCTGTTCACGGACATGGTGCCCATGTTTGAACCTCCTTTATGTGATATGCGGCTAGGATGGACTATATCGATGAGTTTATCAAGCTTTTTCCCGTTTTTGTTCAAAAACTGTCGCCAAAATAGTTGACAAAGGGGGAATCATTGTGAAATTTGGTTCTGTACCTCTGCTTTCGCAGACAGAACCCTTCAGCGCAGACACTATGAATCGGTTGCGAGTCCACGTGAATGAAGCGCCGCCCCGAAATGGGCGGCGCTTCATTGTTCATCCCATCGATTGCCGGGGACGCTATCCGGCGGTAAAGCGGGCTGCCTCCTCGGAGCCGCCCGTGGCGTCCCCCTCGCTGTAGGAGTGGGCTCCGGACCCGGCCAGCGCGCCTCCCTGCGTTATCAGGTACTCATCGCGAATGGGCCGTCCCTCAAACCAGCACTCCAGAATCTCCCGCACTCCGGCGGCGTACCTGTGCTGTCCCGCCAGGGAAGAGCCGGACGTATGCGGCGTCATGGCGTGGTTCGGCATCGTCCGCCATGGGTGGTCCAGCGGCGCCGGCTGTGGGAACCAGACATCTCCCGCGTAGCCGGCCAGATGCCCGCTCTCCAAGGCCCGCGCTATCGCCTCCCGGTCGCAGATTTTCCCCCGGGCTGTGTTGACGATGTACGAACCCCGCTTCATCTTTCCTATGAGTTGGTCGTTGAACATGTGCTCCGTCTCCGGGTGCAGCGGACAGTGGATGCTCACCACGTCGCACACCGAGACCAGCGAGTCTACCGTCTCGTGGAAGGTGAGGCCCAACTCCTCCTCAACCTCCGTCGGCAGACGGTACCTGTCGTTATAGTGGAGCTTCACGTCGAAGGGCTTCAGCCTCTTCAACACCCCGAAACCGATGCGCCCTGAGCCTACCACCCCCACGTGCATGCCTTCCAGGTCGTAGGAACGGGAAACGGCGTCAGCGATGTTCCAGCCGCCGTCGACAACCCACTTGTACTGGGGAACGAAGTCTCGCACAAGCGCCAGAATCTGCATGATGGCATGTTCCACCACGCTGATGCTGTTGGAAAAGGTGACTTCGCACACCGTGATGTTGTTCTCAATCGCCGCCTGCAGGTCCACGTGGTCGGAGCCGATGCCCGCGGTTATGGCCATCTTCAGCTTGGGAGCCTTGGCGATCCGCTCCGCCGTCAGGTAGCCCGGCCAGAAGGGCTGCGAAATCACTATGTCCGCGTTGGGTAGCTCCTTCTCGAAGACCGAGTCCGGGCCGTCCTTGTCCGACGTCACCACAAACCGGTGTCCCTGCCCTTCAAGAAACTCGCGCAGTCCCAGGCCCCCTGACACCGAGCCGACCAGGTCTCCCGGAGTGAAGCCCAGTCCCTTGGGCGTGGGTAGCGACTGTCCGTCCGGGTACTGGCTGAGAGCGGGAATGCCGTCTCGTGCGTATTTCGGCGGGTAGCCGCCAACGGGGTCCGGATAGAGAACACATAGAATTTTCTGAGAGGGAGAAGTAGTCATGGCCAACCTCCTGCACTACTGGGGAATCCCGCCTCAGTGTAGCAGTACCGCCCACCTATGTCCAAAAATCCTTGTCCTCACGAAGGCGGGACCCACTCTTCATCCCCTCAAACCACACAACCTCCTTGACTGCCCCCAACCCCTGTTGGCAACCAACTGAAACTTGGCTACCCTTGGTTCCCTTGGCGACAAAATTCCATCCGGGCGGAAAAACAAACGCAATGGCTCAGGTAACACTTATCGTGGGAGGGCCGGGTACTGGCAAGACGGAGGAGATAATCTCCAGGCTGGCCCGTGGCTATCCGGGCGGGAGGATATGGGACGTGCTGCTCCTGACTCCCAGCGTTCGACACGCCGACCAGCTCCGTTGTCACCTCGTCGCAAGGTGCGGCGTCGCCATGGGTCTCAGGGTGGAAAGCCTTACCCGCTTCAGCCACCGGATAGCCGCAAACCGGGCATCCTCAACCATCCCGCGTCCTGTGGCGGAAGAACTGCTTCTTCGAATAACCCGTCAAGAGGTGGAAACCGGAGATGCTTCCTACTTCAGGCCCATCCTCCACACGCGAGGACTCGGCAGGTTGCTCAGAGCCGCCATTCCCAACCTGGTGTCGGAGGCTATAGCCCCCCTCCGTTTCCGGGCGGCGGCCGGAAATACTGGTATGCCGGCCCTACATGCCCTGGCAGCCATATACTGCGCCTATCTTGAAGAATTGAGCCGACGAGGTTGGACGCATCCGGCGGCGCAGCCCTTTGAAGCGGCCACCGCCGTCAAAGAAGGCGCAAACCTGCCCAAGCTCGTAGTCCTCGACGGCTTCCAAATGTTCCGAGCCTCGGATCTGGCCCTGCTAGAGGCGGTAGCGAGAAGGACGTGCCTGCTTCTGAGCATGAACCCCGATGCCGGGTCGCGGGCGTGCCACGACTTCCAGAGACTCCGTCGCCAATTCCCCCAGGCGGAAGTGATCAATGTTGGTGCGCCTGAAGACGCTCCTGTGCAGGTACTTGGGGGAGAAAGCGCAGACCACGAAGCCCAACTCAGAGACATCGCTCGCTTCATTAAGCGGAAGTTGGTGGAGGACGAGGAACTCCGCCCCTCGGACTTTGCCGTCGCCTTCCGGCAGATTGCCCCTCATCTCTCCCTGGCCCGACAGATCTTCGCGGAGTATCAACTTCCCCTTGACCCGGCCACGGGCGATGCCCTGCGAGGCCGACCCCTGGGAGCCTGGCTCCGCAGGCTCCTTCATCTCGGCTTAGATGGTTGGCGTCTCGCTGACTTGACCGCCGTCCTGGATGGCGGCTTCATGGACCTGGGCCGTTGGAATCTGGCGAGAGAAGACGTGCGCGTCTTCTCTCGCCAGGCCAGGAAGGATAAGTTGTGGAGAGGCCATCAGACTCTGCTGAAAGCAGCCGGCTCCCTCGAAGACGGTCGCGCCCGGGAAGGAATGGCTCGCGCTTTGGAAGACCTGCGCTCCCTCCTAGAAGACCCAGTAGGCTCTCTCGGAGTCCGTGCGCGCCAATGGGAAAGCGCCCTGTTCGACGAAACGCCGCTCATTGACCCGGAGTCTCTCAATCGTCCAGATGCGGAAAGTGGTCTAAAGGAAATCCGCCGGCACCTTCGCGACCTGGTGTCTGTACAGCAAGCGTTGGGAGGACGCGAGACCTCATTCGAGGCCTTCGCTAACTGGCTCGAGTCCCGCATGGAAGCGCCGTCTCTCCTGCTTCGGGAGGTAGGTGGCGTCGTTCTTGCCCCCATCCGCTCCCTCCCTGGCCTCCGATTCCATTCCGTCTTCGTCGGTGGACTGGTGGAAGGCGAGTTCCCGGCCCCGCGTGTCTCCACCGCGTTGTTGAACGAGAAGGCCCTGGATGCCCTCTCCGCTACAGGCCTGCAACTACCGCCCGAGCCCGGCCTTTCGGAAGACCAGTTCTGGGACTCCGCCCGCTCCCGCGCCGAAAGCACCATGTACCTTTGGAAGACCCGCCTGGACTCCCGGGGCCGTCCGGCTTCCGGCTCTTACTACTACGACCAACTGAATCCCAAGCCCATAAATCTTCCCCAATTTTCGCATGAAACGGCCTCCTCCATTCGCGAACTCGCAATAGCCTGCGCCGCCCAATGGCGTCAGGGTGATTTCCTGCGTCCAGAGGAATATGATCTCTGGACGACTGTGAAAGCGTCTGTCCTGGTGGAGCAGTTCCGGCGCTCCTTCGACAATGCTGGTAGGTACGAAGGTCTCATTGCTGAGGGACTCGTCCCGTCGCTTACCGGCCCCGAAGTCAAGTGGAGCGCCAGCCGCCTGGAAAGCTACCGTACCTGTGCCTTCCAGTTCTTCGGTCGCTACGGCCTCGATCTGAATGAACTGGACGAAGAGATGACTGAGCCGGACCCTGCCACCCGCGGCAGAGTAGTACACGAAGTCCTGGAATCCGCCCTGGCCCCTCTGCGTGACCTGAAGCTTCCCCTCAATCCAGACACCCTAGACGAGGTACTGGATAGACTACGAGACCAGGGCCGGACCATCTGGAACACTGCCCCTTCAAAATACGGCTTCGGCAGCGTCCATACCTGGGTACTCGACTGGCAGTCCACCCTGGAAAGGCTGGAGCGGATGCTTGCCAATGAAGCTGCCTTCAGCCGCGAATTGGGAGTGCAGCGAATTCACGGGATTGAGCAGCATCTTGTCGCGGACCTGCCTCTGGATCCGCCAATGAAGCTCCAGGCGTTTATCGATCGGCTGGACGAAGGTCCCGATGGACTGGTGGTCGTAGACTACAAATCGGGCCAGTACATCTCCAGAAACCGGCTTAGGGATGCAGAACTTCTCCAACTGCAGCTCTACACCCACCTGGCTTCAATCGCCATGGGCTTTGACAATGTCGTTGCTCGCTACGCCTGGCTCAACCCCCGCCACAAACACTGGTCCCTGGACTCCACCGACGAAGAGGACAATCGTCTTCTGCAGGATGCCCTAAAGGTAGCTGCCGAAGTCCGCAACTCAGTCAAAGTCGGAGACTTCCGCGTTTTCCCGCAACCGGATAAATGCCCCACCTACTGCGCCTTCAAGCACACCTGCCGAGTCAATGAATTCTCCCGCTGGAAGTGGCAGCAGTGAACCTCACGACGGAACAGGCAGCAATAGTTGCAGACGTCCATCGCGACGTCGTCGTCACCGCCGGAGCCGGCACCGGCAAGACCCGTGTCTTGGTCGAGCGCTATATCGCCCTCCTCCGCACCCACAAGATAGGCGAGATAGC
>DAOUKX010000007.1:0-24812 GCA_034420855.1 Dehalococcoidia bacterium | reverse complement strand
CGTCGGCAGGCTCAGCGCCTCGTCCCGCGAGTTCACGTGCAGAGACTGCGTACCTCCCAGCACGGCGGCCAACGCCTGCACCGTGCTGCGGATCACGTTGTTGTCCGGCTGCTGCGCCGTCAGCGTCACCCCCGCCGTCTGAGTGTGGAACCGAAGCCGCATGGAGCGCGGATTATTCGCCCGAAACCGCTCCCTCATGATTTTCGCCCACATTCGACGCGCAGCCCGGAACTTCGCCGCCTCTTCGAAGATGTTGTTGTGAGACACGAAGAAGAAGGACACTCGCCCCGCAAACTCGTCCACGTCCAGCCCCGCGTCCACCGCCGCCTGCACATACTCGATGGCGTCGGCGAAGGTGAAGGCAAGTTCCTGCACCGCCGTCGCGCCCGCCTCCCGCATGTGGTAGCCGCTCACGCTGATGGTGTTCCAGCGGGGAATGTGTTCGGAGCAGTATTTGAACACGTCCACCACCAGCCGCATGGAGGGCTTGGGTGGATAGATGTAGGTGCCCCTGGCAATGTACTCCTTCAGAATGTCGTTCTGGAGGGTGCCGCTTATCTTGGATAGAAGGATGCCCCGCTTCTTCGCGACGGCCGCGTACAAACACAGAAGCACCGACGCCGTGGCGTTAATGGTCATGGAAGTGCTGACTCTGTCGAGGGGAATCCCATCCAGCAGCGTCTCCATGTCCTCTAGGTGGCAGATGGGCACCCCCACCTTCCCCACTTCGCCCCGCGCCAGCGGATGGTCCGAGTCGTACCCGATCTGAGTAGGCAGGTCGAAGGCTACCGAAAGCCCCGTCTGCCCCTGCTCCAACAGGTATCGATATCGACGATTCGACTCCTCCGCCGTGGCGTAACCGGAGTATTGCCGCATGGTCCACAGTCGGCCCCGGTACATCGTCGGCTGAACGCCGCGGGTGAAGGGGTACTCGCCCGGGTTTCCCAAGTCTTCCCCGTGGTCAAAGCCGTGGCCGGAAAGATCGTCGTCGGCGTAGATCGCGTCCACCTCCAACTCCGACTCCGTGACGAAGTTGTCGCGACGCTGCGCCCGCGCCTTCAAAGCTGGGTCCAGGGTGCGCCTGCGCCACTCCTGCTTGTCGCTGCTGGCCAAGGGGAATCGCCTCCGGTGGAATCCTCCCAATTCTAACCCCCGCCACGAGCGCCCTCAACCACCCAAACCGCTACCGCCTAGAACGTCCGCCAAAACCGGGCATCGGCTGTGACAATGTCAATGGAAATGTCACGAAGATTTATGCACGATCCGCGCCCAGCGAAAACGTGACATTGTCACGTGATTAGAAGAGAGAAAACGAACCAGAGAACACTTTACGGCGACCTACAGGCTACCCCCGCAACCCCGCCGCCAGCAGGCGCCGGTGAAACCCGCCGTCCCCGTACAGCTGTTCCTGCACCCTCGCCCGACGCACAAATAGCTGCAAGTCGTGCTCCGCCGTGAATCCCACCGCCCCGTGGCACTGCACCGCCGTGGCGCACACTCGCATATACGCGTCGCTCACCCACGCCTTCGCCACCGACACCTCCCTGCCGGCGGACAGCCCCTGCGATATCCGCTGCGCCGCCTGGTACACCGCGTACCGGCTTCCCTCAACGTCGATGGCCATGTTGGCACAATGGTGCTGCAGCGCCTGGAACGTCCCCACCGGACGCCCGAACTGAACCCGGTTCTTCAGATAGTCTAAAGTCATCTCCAGCACTGCGTCCGCGCCTCCTACCATCTCCAGACCCTTCGCTATCGCCGCTCGTTGTAGAGCCCTCTCCAGCTCAGGCCATCCCTTGTCCACCGACCCCAGGACGGAATCAGCCGGCACCCGGACATTGTCGAATTCCACATGTGCCTGCTTCTCCAGCGCCATAGTCGCGTGGGGAGTGATGCTGACTCCCTCGGCGTCTAGCGGCACGAGAAACAGCGTTATCCCGTTTCTCGGGTCAAGCCGCTCCGACGTACGCGTCGCTACGATGGCGAAGTCGGCCACGTGAGCGTCGGGCACGAACATCTTCCTACCCGAAAGCACGAACTCGCCCGACTGATGCTTGGCCCACAGCCGCACGTCCGCCGGACTGTACCCGCCGCCCTCTTCAGCGATGGCCATCGTCATCATCGTCTCCCCGCTGGCAATACCTGGCAGTAACTTGGATTGCATCGCCTCATCACCCGCGTCCAGAACCGTCAGTGCGCCAAGGGCTACTGTGGAGAAAAATGGCCCGGGTGTCAGCGCACGACCCATCTCCTCCAGCAGCATCCCCAGGTCGAAGAAGGACCCTCCCGCGCCGCCATATTCCTCCGGCATCACAAGTCCCAGCCATCCCAGCTCCGCCATGGACTGCCACAGTTCAGGCGTGAACCCTTTCTCGTCCGCTTCCATGGCCCGCACCACCTCGAAGGGGAACTCCTGGGCCAGCACCTCCCGGGCGCTGGCCTTCAACATCTGCTGAATCTCGCTTAACGCTAAGTCCACTCCCCTACCCCCGCGGCAACCCCAGCCCCCGGCTGGCGATGATATTCCGCTGTATCTCGGAAGTACCCGCGGCAATGGTGTTGGAAAAGCTGTGCCGCCACGCATCCTGTATCCGTCCGGCGAGGGGCGCCCACCGGTCCTCCTCCGTCAGCTGGCCGTACATACCCAGCACCTTCATACCCGTATCCGCCACCCTCTGGAAGGTCTCGCTGCCGAAAACCTTGCTCATTGACGCTTCACGATTCGGCACCATTCCCTGGCTCTGCATCCACGCCACCCGGTACGCCATCAGACGCGCCACCTCCGTCTCCACGTATCGCTCCGCCAGCAGGTCCGCAACCCATCCCTCAATCTCGCCCCGCGACTCTTTGATGAACGCCGAAAGGTCGTCCAGCAACCTGCGGCTGGAGGCGGCGTACTCAATCCCCGACCGTTCGAAGTCCAGCAGCGTCACCGCCACGTACCACCCCATGTCCTGCTCGCCTACGAGGTTCGTCTTCGGCACCTGCACGTCGTCGAAGAACACCTCGTTGAACTCGTGGGTGCCCGCCATGTTCATGATGGGACGCACCTCAACGCCGGGCGACTTCATGTCCACTAGGAGGAAGCTGATGCCCCGGTGCTTGGGCGCGTCCGGGTCCGTGCGCACAAGGACCATCATCCAGTCGGCGCGGTGGGCCAGCGAAGTCCAAACCTTGCTGCCGTTGACGCGAAAGAAGTCTCCCTCGTCGTTGGCGCGGGTGCTCAGCGAGGCCAGGTCGGAGCCTGATTGAGGCTCGCTGTACCCCTGGCACCACTGCACCTCTCCGCGGGCCACGGGCGGCAGAAACCGGCGCTTCTGCTCCTCCGTGCCGTAGATCATCAGCGTCGGGCCGAGCATTCGAGCCCCGAAGGCGTCCCGGCCGGGCGCACCCCGGTACGACATCTCTTCGTTGAAGATGAGGCTCAGGATGGTCGATGCGCCCTGCCCGCCGTACTCCGGCGGCCAGTGCATGGTCAGCCAGCCCCGCTCAGCCAGCTTTCGACGCATTCGCAGGGTCTCTACCCACTCGTCGTCGGGCGAAGCTGCAGGCCCTTCCCCCCATTCCGCAGGAAGCTCCTGGTACAGAAACTCAAGAAGCTCCTGGCGAAATTCTTCCTCCGCGTCAGAGAAGCGAAAGTCCATGACCTACGTTTCTGGAGACATGAAGTTGTCGGAGCCGGAGCTCCGCATGGCGATCGACACTACGGCCTAGCCGATGCCGACGGATATGCAGGTGACGGTCCTGACTACGCCCGTGAAGTGCACCTGATCGGTCACCAGGTCGCCCACGGCGGCGATGTCCCGCGCCTCCAGCAGGGCGATGATATCGTAGGGACCCGTCACCACGTCCACCGATATCATACCCTCCACCTTGCGCAACGCCTGCGCCACCTCTCTTGTCCGCCCAACCGCAGTCTCTATGAGGATATATGCTTTTGTGCCCAAATTCAGACCCCCAACGAAATTCTAGAAGTATTCCAGCCCCTTCTACGCCACCCCTCACCGAAAGTCAATTCTATCTTTACCCTATTGAGGCGTCAAATTATACTTCCCCTTTTTCCTCTCCTCCCTCTTACTCCTCTCCCTGGTTCTTCCTTTCTCCCGCGAAGGCGGGAGTCCATCTCCTCCCCCGCCGGCATCAGCCCCTCGCAATCACCAGGCTCCTCCCCCAAGCCTTACCCTGCAAAACCCTGGCTTGAGCGAAGCCGGAGGATCTCGTCACGCAGTGACCCGAGTGCCATTTTGCCCATTGTCACTAACTCTCCTCCCCTGTTACCCTCCCCACATGAACAACAACGCCGCATCCCCTCATCGCTCCTCCCGACACTCAATACACCCGTCAAATATGATACTAATTCTCATGAAATTTCGGCGAATCGCCCAGAAAATTTCAAAAAACAAAAACAACTCCAAACCCGCCCATTTCAGGCACGAAATCAGGAAATCTCCTAATCGGTTGCCATATAAACGAATAGGTACTCAGGCGTGAAGCATGAAGAAACAACCCAGCTGAATCCAGGTTGTTTTAGAGAGTGTATCTCATAAAAGTGAAGACCCGCCAACCCCTGATCCCAACCCTCCGACATGGCCTGGCCGAACTCGGCCTCGCCCTATCCGACGATCAGGTCCAGGGGTTTCAGGTATACGAACGGGAGCTTGAGGTCTGGAACCGCCGGTTCAACCTCACCCGCATCACCGGACGTGAGCAGGTTCAGACCCTGCACTTCCTGGACTCCCTCACCGCTACCCTGCCGCTGTCCCCGGAAATCAAAGACGGTGGGCAAGTGATAGACATAGGCTCAGGCGCAGGTTTCCCCGGCATGCCCCTCAGGATTGCCCTGCCCGGACTGCGTCTCACGCTGGTTGAGGCCGTCGGCAAGAAGGTCGCCTTCCTTCAGCACCTGCTGGATACCCTTGACCTCCCCGACGTTCAAGTTCTGCATGACCGCTCCGAGACCCTTGCCCACGTCCCCCAACTCCGCGAGTCATTCGACGTTGCGCTGGCCCGCGGCCTCTCCCCCCTCCCCGTACTCGTCGAACTCGCCCTTCCCTTCTGCAGAATCGGCGGCTCTCTCATAGCACACAAGAAGGGTGACATCGCCCGGGAGCTGGAGGACGCCAGCAACGCCATATCGCTCCTGGGCGGTCGACTGGTGGAAGTGCAGCGCGTCGACATGGAAGGGCTGGAAGACAACCGCGCCCTGGTCATCGTCGAGAAAGAGTCCCCAAGCCCCGCCCGCTACCCCCGCCGCCCCGGCATTCCGAAGAAACGCCCCCTATAGGCACTGGTTCGCCAAATGTCCTATTGAGTTCATAGAACGGGTGTAGTATGATGTTCCGAACAGGTGGGTGCTATGACAAAAGATGAGCAGCCAATTACCAGGTCGGAACTCAGGGAAGAATTAAGGCACTATGCAACGAAAGCGGACCTTACTCAGCTAGATGTTCGATTGGCCCAGATGGAAACCCGCCTGACCAGGTGGATGGTAGGGATGATGATTGGGGCTATCGTTGCGGCATCCTCCGCATCCTTGGTCATCCAGCGGATACTCGGCTGATTGACGGGGAGATATTGATCTCCGACCGCTACGCATACGCAGTCATCTGGTCTGCAGAGGACGAGGAATTCGTCGGGCTGTGTGCAGAGTTTCCCTCTTTGAGTTGGCTTGCTCCTACCCAGGACGAAGCCTTCTCTGGAATCCGGTCAGTGGTGGCCGATGTGGTCGAAGATATGCTTGATGGAGATGAACCGCTACCCACCCCAAACCCGCCCCTCAAGTTGACATAGATTTAAGCCCAATGATAGAATCGCCCAGCGTCGCCCCGATGGTACACAAGCGGGCATAAACACGCCCTCCAATGCCGTCGGCGCCCCTCACTCCTGCTCTCAAAAGGAGACCTGTGTATGGCAGACCAGTCCCCGCAGATCTTCCGCGGTCTTCGTGGCGTCTATGCGGACACCACCACGTCCAGCTTCATTGATGGCGAAGTCGGCAAGCTTCTTTACCGCGGCTACAACATCCACGACCTGGCGGAGAAGTCCACCTTCGAGGAGATAGTCTACCTGCTCCTCTACGGCGAGCTTCCCACCAAAGCCCAGCTCGCAGAGATTGACGACACCCTCAAAGCCAGCCGAAGCCTGCCGTCGGAAGTCACCGAGGTGCTGAGGGTGGTGAAAGACAGCCATCCTATGGACGCTCTGCGCACCGCTGCATCCGTACTCGGCTGTGTCGATCCTGAGCGCGACGACAATTCCGTCGAAGCTACCCGCCGCAAGGGCATCCGCATCACCGCCCAGGTCCCAACCATTGTCACCGCTCATCACCGGATACGATCAGGGCTGGACCCCGTTGACCCCGACCCAACCCTGAACCATGCCGGAAACTTCCTCTACATGCTCTTCGGCGAGCGGCCAACGGAGGAAGAAATGAAGCTCATGGACGTGGACTTCATAGTTCACGCGGAGCATGGTTCCAACGCCTCCTCCTTTGCCGCTCGAGTGGCCGCTTCCACCGTCTCCGACTTGCACTCCGCCGTCGTAACCGGCATAGGAGTCCTCAAAGGTCCCTGGCACGGCGGCGCCGCCGAGGCCGTCATGAAGATGGCCATCGACATCGGCATCCCCGAAAACGCCGAAGCCTACGCCCGCAACATCATCGACAGTGGTGGCCGCATCATGGGCTTCGGCCACCGCGTATACAAGGCGGAAGACCCCCGCGCCGGCCACATGAGAGACCGATCCGAGGTCCTCAGCAGGCAGAAGGGACAGCCCCAGTGGTTCCAGATCCTCCTCCACCTGGAGCAGGAAGTCATGCGGCCATACCAGGCCAAGGGGATCTACGTGAACGTGGACTTCTACGCCGGCTCCATCTACTATCTCCTTGGCATTCCGGACGACCTGTTCGTCCCCATATTCGCCGTGGGTCGCATTCCCGGCTGGACCCTCCAGTGTATGGAGCAGTACGAGAACAACATAATCATCCGCCCCCTCACCGAGTACGTCGGCCCCATGGACTTGGAGTACGTACCCATAGAAGACCGCGGCTAGCCCGCCCACTAAACCCTTCGGGCCACCACCCACATCCGGAAGTCATCCGGCCCCACCGGCGCAGTCCGCGTCCCGTCCCCTGCCAGGGTGAAGCTGTTCACAGTTTCCCACCCCGCCCTCTCCAGCAGTCCCTTCATCTCGTGCAGGCTATACGCTCGAAGTTCCACGTCGACTAGCAGCCGCAGACTCAAGTCGCCATCGCTGCGCTCATAGAAGCTCCACTCGCTGTGGACCGACGATGTCTCCAGGTCGAAGCTGCGATGATCATACCTGCTGATTGCTCCTGCCTCCTCGAACCCAATGGGGGTGAAGTTGCGCAGGATACAGTCCCGGTTCAGCGTCTCAATGATCAGCGCTGCCCCTGGCGAGGAAAGGGCGTGCAAGTCTCGGAAGAACCGCAGGTCGTCGTCATTCCGGTAGTAGCCGTGGGACGTGAACATGTTGACCACGGCCTGAAAGGGTATTTCGCCTTTCAGCACATTGCCCACTTCCAGCATGTCGCCTCTTATCAGCTTAACGTCCACCCCTGCGCTCTCCGCTGCCTTGCGCACCTCTTCCAGGTACGGGGCCGAAAAGTCGAATCCCACCACCTCATATCCTATCGATGCCAGAGGAACGCTGTGCCGGCCGATGCCGCACCCCGCGTCTAGAACCCGCGCTCCTTCAGGAATGCCAATCTCCCTGAACTGGTCGACAACCACTCCCACCTCCACCTCGGCGTGAGGCTTGGCCGCCTCCAGAAACGGCAGGTACAGGTGGGCGTTATCTACAAAAAGCCGGTGGGTCCAGTGGGTTTCGCTACTATCGCCTTCGCCGGAACCCATGATGCGAAGCCCTACTCCTCCTCGTCGTACTGCTGCTTCAGCATCTCCACCACCGCCGGGTCCGCCAGCGTCGTCGTATCCCCCAGCACCCGGCCCTCTGCGATGTCCCGCAGCAGCCGACGCATGATCTTCCCGCTCCGGGTCTTAGGCAAGTCCGCCGCAAAGTAGATCTCGTCCGGGCGCGCGATAGCGCCAATCTTCGTCCTCACGTGCTGCTTAAGCTCCTGCTCCATCTCCGCCGACGTGTCCATCCCCTCCTTCAGTGTCACGAAGGCCACCACGCCCTGCCCCTTCACCTCGTGGCTCTTGCCGATGGACGCCGCCTCCGCCACGGCGCTGTGGTCGACGAGGGCACTCTCCACCTCCATGGTGCTGATGCGGTGCCCGGAGACGTTCATGACGTCGTCCACCCGGCCCAGAATCCAGAAGAAGCCGTTCTCGTCCACCTTCGCCCCGTCGCCGGTGAAGTAGATGTTGGGGTACCGACTCCAGTACTGGTCGACGTACCGCTGGTCGTCGCCGTAGATCGTCCGCAGCATAGAAGGCCACGGTCGCTTCAACACCAGGTAGCCGCCCTGGCCGGGCCCCACCGGGTCTCCCTTCTCGTCGACGATCTCAGCCTTGATGCCGGGGAAGGGCTTGGTAGCCGAGCCCGGGGTCAGGTTGGTGATGCCCGGCAGAGGTGTGATCAGGATGCTGCCCGTCTCCGTCTGCCACCAGGTGTCCACGATGGGCACCCGGTCGCCGCCAATGTTCTTCCGGTACCACATCCACGCTTCGGGATTGATGGGTTCACCCACCGTCCCCAGCAGCCGCACCGAGGACAGGTCGTGCTTCTTGGGGTGTTCCTCGCCCCACCTCATGCAGGCGCGAATGGCCGTCGGCGCCGTATAGACGATGGTAGCCCGGTACTTCTCCACGATGTCCCAGAACCGGTCCCTGTCAGGAAAGTCCGGCGCACCCTCGTACATCACCGAAGTCGCGCCATTGGCCAGCGGTCCGTAGACGATGTAGCTGTGGCCTGTGACCCAGCCGATGTCCGCGGTGCACCAGTAAACGTCCTCCTCCTTCATGTCGAAAACCCACTTCACCGTGGCGTAGGTGCCAACCATGTATCCGCCGGTGGTGTGCACCACGCCCTTGGGCTTGCCCGTGGTGCCGCTGGTGTAGAGGATGAAAAGCATGTCCTCGCTGTCCATCGGCTCGGCGGGACACACCCGCGACTGTCCCTCCACCAGGTCGTGCCACCAGATGTCGCGGCCTTCTTTCATAGATCCCTCGAACTTGTCCCCTACCCTCTGTACCACCACCACCTTCTGAACGGTTGGAGTCCCTTCCAGCGCCTCGTCGGTGTTCTGCTTGAGAGGCACGATGCCACCACGACGGTATCCACCGTCGGCGGTGATGACTATGGTCCCCTCGCAGTCATTGATCCGGTCCCGCAGGGACTCGGGGCTGAATCCCCCGAAGACGATGCTGTGGGGCGCGCCGATGCGGGCGCAGGCAAGCATGGCGATGGCAAGCTCTGGAATCATGGGCATATACAGCGTTACCCTGTCGCCCTTCTTTACCCCCAGGCTCTTCAGCCCATTAGCGAAGCGGCACACCTCCCGGTGCAGGTCTGCGTAGGTGTAGACCTGCCAGTCTCCCGGCTCACCCTCCCAAACAATCGCCGCTTTGTTGCGGCGTGCGCCCTCAAGGTGACGGTCCAGGCAGTTGTAGGAGATGTTGGTCTTCCCGCCGAGGAACCACTGGGCGAAGGGAGGGTCCCACTGGAGCACCTTGTCCCACTTCTCGAACCAGTGAAGCTCCTTCGCCCAGCTTTCCCAGAAACCTTCGTAGTCGGCGTCGGCCCGGTCATACACCTCCGGGTCACTGACGTTTGCCTGGTCTATGAACTCCTGCGAAGGTGGAAAGCGCCGTTCTTCGCTGAGAAGGGCTTCGATGCTTGGGCTGATTTCGGCCATTGGAAACCTCCGGCGATGCGTTGTAAGAGCTTGCAGAATTATTAACACAAAGCCACCTTCTAGTAAACACGAAGGGCCGGAGGGAAACCATCAGGTAGGGGCTGATTTAACCAGGCCTGCACGCTGTCACACACCCGCCGTCAACTGACTATCGCCCCTTGCAATGTTATGATGCATCCCGGCCTCAATGATTTCATCCAAATAGGAGCGTTGTATGAAAACCGTTAACATGAAAATCGTTAACCCCTCTCCGCCCCCCGTTGACCCTGATCTAGTTGCCGCTTACAAGAAACTAGCTCCCGCCACCCTGGGCCACGTCTTGGAAACCGCAATGGAGTCATCCATCGCGCCCGTGTGGCGACCCATAAAGCTTGTGGGCACCGCCGTCACCCTCCAGACTTATCCCCAAATAACCATGGCCGTGTCGGAAGCGCTGAAAATTGCCCGTCCCGGCGACGTTCTTGTCATCGCCCGAGGCGACGAATATCGACACGCCACCACCGGTGAAATCGGCTGCATGGGCTTCATGGAAGTGGGCATCGCCGGACTGGTAACCGACGGCCCCATCGCGGACCGCGCCGCCATAGAGCGGATGCAGTTCCCCGTCTTTTCCCGCGGCTCCGTCGCCATGACGGGCAAGACGGGTGGCTGGGGCATCGACTGGGGCGCCGTCAACGTGCCCGTCAACGTGGGTGGCGTTGTCGTCAACCCGGGCGACATGGTCTTCGGCGACGATGATGGTGTTCTCGTAGCCTCCCCGGAGGAGGCCGCGGCACACTTGGCTTTCGTGCAGGAGAAGGAGTTCTGGGAGGAATGGGTCCGCGGGGAAATCGCCAGGGGACGCACCATCTCCCAGTGCCGCGCAGAGCGCCCCGACCCCATGACCAAAGTCACCATCGGCACGATTAACCGCTAACAGCCGCTGCAGGAAGGCCTCTTCCGCTAAAGTGTTCGTGCTTATACGGTCTCGAACTGGAGCGAAGAGAGGTTCAGGTTTGAAGAGCGCATGGAGAGGTAGAGCATCTCTACTCCCACAACCTCGTCAGATTTGTTGTAGTCGAGGATGACTCCGGGCGAAACTTCCTTGGAGTCAACTATCGGGGAATCATCGAGGCGCAGGTAAAGGGCATCAGCCTGCTTGTCCACGTTTAACTTCAAAACTATCCGGTCTATTTAAGGTCGCCTGGGGCGATATTCCGTCCGGGCTGCTTCGCTTCGAGCCAGCGCTTGAATGGCCACTGACTCTCTCCAGACGGGCGGCCCGCAATCAGACCTTCAACGCTGATGTCCTCATCCAGATCGGGCCAATGTATTCCCTGACCGTCGCCAATGAACTCCCAATTATCCCGCTCTTCAGGTGTTGCGTGGATGAGCCGAGGGTACCGTTTAATGGCACTGAGATAACGCGTCCGTCAGAGAGCTCAATCCGTAGCGCATTATCGCTGACAAATGCGTCTTTTGCCTCCGGAATCTGTATTTCAATCGTTGAAGGAATCATTCCATGCCTCCATCAGCAGTTCGCGGTTATCTGTGATTCTGCGTTGGATCCGGCGTATTTCGGACGATCTCATTCTACCACTTGACGGCATTCTAACCGGATCCAGCCAGAATTTCGCCACCAAACTATCACGCACAACGTGAACGTGCGGAGGCTCGGGGCGGTCGCCCGAAAAAAGAAGAAACGGTAAGGTCATTCCCGCAATACCGTTGGCATTCCTTTCCAACTTTTCCAACTCGCCTGAATCATCCCAATTCTCCAGTTCGGACTAAGCCCCATTTTTGATATCGTAAACCCATATTGTCACCGGATAGCTAGTTTGTCGTTGTTGCCACTATGCCCAATTACTTGCCGTATGACATTGCCTTTCAGTACTACGTTCCATCCTGCATGGGCTTGATTGTTGGCATAAATAGTAGAGTATCCAACATCGTAGATATGACTAGAATAGGCCGGTGTCGAGCGAATCGCTTAGTCGATGGTTACGATTGCTAGCCGGTCATCCTCGAACCTCCTATCCAATGGCGTCCCCCACTTGCCGCACTTATTCAAGGACACCCATATGCCATCCCCCGGATGACGCCCCAGCCCCAACACTGGTAAAATTGACTCTGGCCTCTAATCCCTGTTTCCCTTTCACGCACACAAATAATGGATATCTCAAACCCGGCCCTAATCGTCATCATAGCCACCATCGTCCTGACGATGGTGGCCCTCGCCGTTTCCCACTTCATCGTCCCCCGCTACCTACTGGGCTTCTTGCGGTGGATGGATGACGTCATCCCCGCAGACCAGTCCAGCCTGGTAAAGCCCATAGCGCGGTTCGTTGAAATCGTCCTGGGCATCGTCATAGTCACCGCCGCAGCCTTCACCGTGGCCAGCCAGCTGGGCGCCGACATGAGCGGCGTCCTAGACAACGCGGAGAGCGGCGGCGTTGTGGTGGGTCGATGGCTCTTGGGCAGGACCTTCACCGTCAGCATCATCGTCATCGTTGCCTTCCTGGCCATCCGGTTCGTAAGCCGCCTCACCTCTCCCATAATCGAGCAGTATCTCGCCCATCGCGTTCACGAGGACAAGGACTCCGACGAGGTGCAGCGCCGCACCAAGACACTCCAGGGCGTAGTCTCCAACACCCTCTCGTCCATTATCTTTGCCATGGCTTTCTTCATGGTCCTTTCGGAACTCGGAGTTAACATCGCGCCCCTAATCGCCGGTGCAGGCGTGGCCGGCATCGCCATCGGCTTTGGCGCGCAAAACATCATCAAGGACATCTTCGCCGGCGTTTTCATCATGATGGAGGACCAGTTTCGAGTCGGAGACGTGGCCCAGCTAGCCGGCGTTGTGGGCATAATCGAAGACATCAACCTTCGGCGCACCACCCTCCGTGACTTCCATATGAACCAGCACATCATCCCCAACGGAGAGATCGGTATTGCCAGCAACTACACCAAGGAGAAGTCCCGCGTGAACCTGGACATCGAGGTCGCGTACAAGGAGGACCTGGACGAGGTGATGGCGATTATTGACCGGGTGGGGGCGGAGATTTCCGCCGACCCCGAATGGGCGCCGAAGATTACCGATCCGCTGAAGGCAATGCGGGTGCAGGAGTTTGGCGCTTCCGGCATTGCCATCAAGGTCATGGGCGAAACGGTGCCCATGGAACAGTGGGCCGTTGCCGGCGAGTTCCGCCGCCGTATCAAGCGAGTCTTCGACGACGAAGGAATCGAGATTCCTTTCCCCCACATGACGGTGTACTGGGGACCCGGTGAGAATCCCGGCTACCGCAGGGCCGTCCCCCAGAAGACGGCGACCCAACAGGGTAATTCAGTTGCCGGAAGGCCAAGCAGTTCCGTTGGCGATAATTCTGGTCGCACCGACGACGGAGACGGCGTTGGAGAATAACCCCGAGTCCATGCTGGATTTCATCCAGGCCCTTCTTTCGTCGGAGCGCCCCGACCCCTATGAGCTTCTGACCCGCCTCCCCATCGACCCCTACCACCAGGTGGCGGACGTGGGCTGCGGCCCCGGTTATTTTTCCCTGCCCCTCGCCAAATACCTGTCCCATGGCCGCCTCTACGCAGTGGACGTGGATGACGAGATGCTGGAGTCCCTGAAGCGCCGCGTTGACGCCGTGCCTCTTGGCAACGTAGAGGCCATCAAGACCGACGGCGTTGACCTTGGCTTGGCTCCCCGCTCCCTAGACGGCATGCTCCTAGCCTACGTGGTCCATTACCCCGACGACAGGGACGCATTTCTGAAATCGGCGGCGGCGGCTCTCAAGCCCTCCGGCTGGTGCTGCGTTCTGGAGTGGTACCGCGTCGAAACGGAGTATGGGCCACCCATCGAAAAGCGCATTGAGCCCGATGAGATGATGTCCCTCGCTAGGAAAGCCGGATTCCGCTTCCAACGCCGGTGGGAACTGCCTGGCTCCCAGTACATGCTCCTGTTCAAGCGGCGGCCCTGAGTTTCCATGTTGACCAAGCGCATCATTCCCTGCCTGGACGTTAAAGCAGGTCGCGTGGTCAAGGGCGTAAAATTCCTCGACCACGTGGACGCCGGCGACCCCGTGGCTCTCGCCGCCTTCTACGACGCCGAAGGCGCCGACGAGCTGGTCTTCTACGACATCACCGCCTCGGCGGAGGGCCGCAGCATCATGCTGAACGTGGTCTCCCGCACCGCCGACCAGGTCTTCATACCCCTGACCGTAGGCGGCGGTCTCCGCACCGTGGAGGATATGCGGCTCATGCTCAAGGCGGGTGCCGACAAGGTCTCCATCAACACCGCCGCCGTCGAGAATCCCCGCCTGATCTCCGATGGCGCATGGGCCTTCGGCAGCCAGTGCATTGTCCTGGGGCTGGACGCCATCCGAGTACCCGGCGCCTACCCTCCCCGCTGGAAAGTTCGTGTCCGCACGGGCCGCGATGGCGGAGATGACGCTAATCTCGACGCCATCGAGTGGGCCGTGCGCGCTGTTGAACTGGGCGCGGGCGAAATCGTCGTCAACAGCATGGACAGCGACGGCACCCAGGGGGGCTACGATCTGGAGCTCAACCGCACCATATCCGAGGCGGCGTCCGTCCCCGTCGTAGCCAGCGGCGGCGCTGGCGCTCTCCATCATCTCCTCGACGCAATCCGCCTAGGCAAGGCCGACGCCGTTCTCGCCGCCAGTATCTTCCATTTCGGCGTATACTCTATCGCCCACGTCAAGGAATACCTGGCAGAACGGGGCGTCCCCATCAGACCGGTTACTCCATGATACCCCTGTGATAAGGAGAAAAATGACCAGGATCAAAGCCGTCGTGTTCGATATGTACGAGACCCTCGTCTCCAACCCCATCGAGGGCTGGATGGACGTCTTCGAGGGTGTCTGTCGCTCCCAGAGCCTTCCCCTGGACCACCACACCCTCTACGACGAGTGGAAGGCCCTGGAGGTGCAGTTTCGCAAGGACCGGCTGAACATGGACGACCCCTACAACAGCCCGCCCTTCAAGAGCTACGAGGAGGCGTGGCGCGACTGTTTCGCCGCCGTTTTTGCCCATCGCGGCCTTGATGGAGACGCTTACCGCGCCGGCAGGGAGTCCATCATCTCGATGGGTCGCCGCGACGCCTACCCCGAAGTTGCCGATACCATCGCGACCCTGCAACAAAGCTGGACCACGGCGATCCTCTCCAACGCAGACGACGATTATCTGCTTCCCCAGCTTGAGCGCATCGGACTCACCTTTCCCGTCGTCCTGTCCTCGGAGATGATCGGCGCGTACAAGCCCCACCCGCTGCCCTTCCGCCGCGTCCTGAAGGCTCTCGACCTTGAACCTCACGAGGCCGTCTACGTGGGCGACAATCCCTTCGACGATGTTCTCGGGGCAAAGGGCGTGGGCATGAACGCCGTCTGGATCAACCGCGACGGCAAGACCATCGACGTAGCGCAGCCCCAACCCGACCACCAAATAACCAGCCTCGCCCAGTTGCCTTCAATACTTGATAGTTGGGGATAGAGGCGACAGCACCAATCCTCCCGGAGGTAAACCAAATGACGTTGAAACTAGATAAGCAGGGCCTAATCCCCGCCATAGCCCAGGACATCAACACCGGCAAGGTGCTCATGCTCGGCTACATGAACCCCGGTTCCCTCAAGCGAACCGTGGAGGGCATACAGGTCTGGTTCTACAGCCGCAGCCGGGAGGACCTGTGGCACAAGGGGGAGGTCTCCGGCAACTATCTGAACCTGCGTGAGGCCTGGGTGGACTGCGACGGCGATACCCTACTGCTGAAAGTTGTGCCCGACGGTCCCGCCTGCCACACGGGAAACGAGTCCTGCTTCTTCACGCCGCTGGAGGGTGTGCCGGAGCCCGCGGAGTTCACCAGGACGGACCCCGGCTCAGGCGTCCTCGACGAGCTATACGCCGTCATCCAGGATAGGAAGCGGGAGATGCCGGATGGGAGCTACACCGCGGAACTTCTGGCCGAGGGCATCGGACGGGCGGCTCAGAAGGTGACGGAAGAGGCGGGAGAGACGGCCATCGCCGCCGCCCAGGGTGACGTGGACAACCTTCCCGAAGAGGTCGCCGACCTGCTCTACCACACCCTCGTGCTTATGGCCGCTTCCGACGTCAAGCCCCAGCAGGTCTGGGAAGTGCTCCGCAAGCGCCAGGGCTAGACGTTCCGTTAAGCCACTTTCCTCTCTGATGGGGGGAGGCTGGGATGGGGGTGAACCTCGTCCCCGACAACGTCATCCCGCGCAGGCTGTAACTCCCGCCCTTCGTCGGCCGCCAGGGCGGCGTTCATAGCCTCGATGGCTACCTCAATCTGGTCGTCGTCGGGACGCCGCGTCGTCAACCGTTGCAGCGCCATTCCCGGCGCAGACACAATTGTGGTGATTGGGTTGCCCTGTCGCAGACCCGCAAACCTGATGACCTCATAGCTCGCCCCTGCAATCACGGGAATCAGCAGAACCCGCGAAAGAATCGCCCATTGGATTTCCGGCCTGCCCAGCAGCGAGAAGATGAAGATCGCCACTACTGCCACCGTAAGCAGAAATGCTGTGCCACACCGGGGATGGGCCGTCGAGAAGGGACGGACGTTGTCCACGTTCAGCGGCAGCCCCCGTTCGTAGGCGTGGATGGTCATGTGCTCCGCTCCGTGGTAGGCAAACACCCGCTTGATGTCCTTCATCAAACCGATGGCGGCGATGTACCCTACAAGCATAGCCAGCCGTAACAGACCTTCCACGAAGTTGCTGACGAAGTCGCCGAGCGGTCCGGGGGCTATCCAGATGTCCAGCGACCGGGCGGCGAACAGCGGCATGAGGAAGAAGATTCCGACGCCTACAAGCAACGAAATACTCAGCGACAGGAACAGCACCCAGCCGCCCAATTCCTTCTGCTCCCCCTGAGTCTGGTCTTCTACAGCGATATTGGCGGACCGGCTGAGGACTTTCATCCCCAGCACCAGCGTCTCGGCGAGCACTACCACACCTCTAAGCAGCGGAATGCTGCGCAGCTTTCCTGTGTAGAAAGTGCTCAGGGGCTCGGCGGTGCTGTAGATGGTGCCGTCCAGCCGCCGTACGGCCAGGCTGAAGAACCGCTGGCCGCGAATCATCACACCCTCTATGACGGCCTGTCCGCCGTATATTGCGCGTGGCTTATCCAAGGGTTGACTCGCTGGTGTGTTGACCGGCTGCGAAAATGGTTCGTGGCGTTGCGCTAGGCCTTGAGGCCAAACCGGCGTCGGAGTCGCTCAACGCGACCCTCCGTGTCCACAATGCGCTGCTCCCCTGTATAGAAGGGATGGCACCTGCTGCAAAGCTCCACCCGCAGGGCCTGCTTGGTGGCGCCGGTGGTGAACACGTTGCCGCAGGAGCATGTGACCACGGCGTTGCGATAGAACGTGGGATGAATGCCCTTTTTCATGGCTTTAAACTATGCGACCTCCAGGGGGTAGACGCTGGCGCGTCGCTTTCCCTTGGCGGCCCACTCGAACTTCACTGCGCCGTCGATGAGGGAGTAGAGGGTGTGGTCCTTGCCCATGCCCACGTTGCGTCCCGGCATTATCTTGGTGCCCCGCTGGCGCATGATGATGTTGCCGGCGATGACTCTCTCCCCGCCAAACTTCTTTACGCCCAATCGCTGCCCCGGGCTGTTCCGTCCGTTGCGGGAGCTTCCGCCCGCCTTCTTTTTAGCCATCGGAGTCCTCCTGGTCCTGGGCTAGTTCGACTATCTGTAGCCGGGTGTAGGGTTGGCGATGCCCCCGCATCCGGCGATATCGAGTCTTCGGCTTGTACTTGAACACTCGGATCTTCTTGTCCCGGTATTGCTGCTGCACGTGGGCGATGACCTTCACGCCGTCGAGGAGGGGCCTGCCGATGCTGACTTCGCCGTCCTTGCAAAAGGCCAACACCTGGTCGAGCTCAATCTCTGCGCCGGGTTCCACGGCCAGCTTGTCCACGTCTATAACGTCGCCGGGGGAGACCCGGTACTGCTTGCCGCCCGTTTTGAAAATTGCGTATTCCATAACCTGTAAATTCTATGGCGAGCAGCTTGCGGGTGTCAATGGCATGATCAATATTCTTGACCCTTACCACGCCCAATTCTATAATTGGTTCCCTAATGCCTCACCCACTGACCACGAATACGACATGCGGCGTGCTTCGACGCCTCGCCGACATCCGACCAACCCACGCAGCCTCAACGTCCCTGTCCCGCAGGCATCGGTGATGTCCACAACTTCGGCGGAGCTGATCGAAGGCCTTGGAGGGGTGCAACAGGAGGCGTTAGAGGAACTACGAGGTCTTACCTCCGAAGAAGCGCTGGAGGAGTGGCGCGTCCGGTATATGGGCCGTCGCGGACGGCTCACCACCATGCTGCGCAGTCTCGGCTCCCTTCCCCGCGAGGAACGCCGCGACGCCGGAGTTGAGGCCAACCGGGCCAAGACCCTGTTGGAGGAAGAGCTGTACGGCGCCCGCCGCCGCGTTCGCGAGGGCCGCTTTTCTCTCCTTGCCGAGCAGGAACAGATAGACGTCTCCAGGCCCGGTCGTCCCGCCCCAGTGGGCCGCTATCATCCCCTCACCCAGATACTCCGCGAGATCTGCGATGCCTTCGTCTCCATGGGCTTCGAGGTCATCGAAGGGCCGGAGGTGGAGTGGGACCACTACAACTTCGAAATGCTGAACATCCCCCGCGACCATCCGGCGCGGGATATGTGGAACACCCTCTGGATTGACCACAAGGACGCGGAGGGCCAGCAGTCCATGCTCCTCCGAACCCACACCTCGCCGATGCAGGCCCGCACCATGGAGAAGACTGACCCGCCGGTGCGGGTCGTCGTTCCGGGCAAGGTCTACCGCTACGAGGCCACCGACGCCACTCACGAGTGGCACTTCCACCAGATAGAGGGACTCGCCGTCGACAAGGGCATCACCATGGCCCACCTCAAGGGCACCCTCTACGAGTTCGCCCGCCGAGTCTTCGGTACCCAGCGAAAGGTGCGCTTCCGCTGCGACTACTTCCCCTTCGTCGAGCCCGGCGTTGACATGTCCATCGACTGCTTCGCCTGCAACGGTCAGGGATTCATTAACGGCAAAGCCTGCCCCGTCTGCCGCGAGACGGGCTGGATAGAGATTCTCGGCGCGGGGATGGTGCATCCGAAGGTCCTGTCTGCCGTTGGCTACGATCCTGCCATATATACCGGCTTCGCCTTCGGCATCGGCCCGGACCGCGTCGCCATGCTCAAGTACGGTATCGAGGACATTCGCCTCTTCTATTCCAACGACCTCCGGTTCCTCGGCCAGTTCTAGGGAGTATGAAACGCTAGCCCAATGAAAATCCCCCTTTCCTGGCTAAAAGAACTGGTGGAATTCGACATGCCCGCCCAAGACCTGGCCCAAGGCCTGACCATGGCCGGCCTTGAAGTGGGTGACGTCATCACCGTCGGCGGTTGGGATAATTGCTCCGTTGGCTTCGTTGAGAAGGTGGAGCGTCACCCCAACGCTGACCGGTTGGTGTTGTGCACTGTGGACGTGGGCGAAGAGGTGTCCCACCAGGTTGTCTGTGGTGCGCCCAACGTGGCCCAGGGACAGAAGATTGCCTTCGCCCAGGTGGGGGCGAGTCTTGTCGACGCCCGGAACGGCAAGCTCTCCACCCTGAAGGCCGCCAAGATTCGCGGCGTGGTCTCCCGCGGCATGGTGTGCTCGGAGCGTGAGTTGGGCCTTGGCGACGACCATGACGGCATTCTGGTGCTTCCTAACGACGCTCCCGTCGGCATGGCCCTCGACGATTATCTGGGCGACGTGATACTCGACCTGGAACCCACGCCCAACCGATCCGACTGGCTCTCCGTCCTGGGCGTGGCCTACGAGGTCGCCGCTATTACCGGCTCGAAGGTTCAGCAGCCGGAGGTCATCTACCCGGAGGAGGGACAGGAGATCCGCAACCTGCTTTCCGTAAGCATCCAGGACGCCGACCTCTGCCCCCGGTACACCGCCAGCCTCGTTCGGGGCATCCGCGTGGGTCCCTCTCCCCAGTGGCTGCAGAAGCGGCTGGAGCTGTGCGACGTTCGGCCCATCAACAACGTGGTGGACGTTACAAACTACGTGATGCTGGAGTACGGCCAGCCCCTCCACGCCTTTGACTACGAGACTCTGCTACGGCATCGTATTCACGTCCGACGTGCGTACACCGGCGAGACTATGACCACCCTGGACGAAATCGAAATCCCCCTCGGCTCCGACCACCTCGTCATCGCCGACGACCGGGACGCGCGGGCCTTGGGCGGCATCATCGGCGGACTCGACAGCGGCATCACCGAAGCCACCACCGACGTCGTCCTGGAGTCCGCCAGCTTCAACCCCTCCAACAACCGCCACACCGCCGCGGACTTCAGCCTTCGGACGGAAGCCACCGTCCGCTTCGAAAAGGGCCTCCGGCCCGAACTGCCCCCCTTGGCCCTGCGCCGCGCCACCCAGCTAATGCAGCAGGTGGCGGGCGGCACCGTAGCCAGGGGCATCATCGACGTGTACCCGGAGCGAGAGCAGCCACGCCCCATGCTGTTGACCACCGCCAGGATGAAGCAGGTGCTGGGCATGGAACACTCAATGGAGCAGGCCAGGTCCGTTCTCACCTCACTCGGTTTCGAAGCAAGAGTGGATGACGAAAATTCCCTGCGAGCAACAGCTCCACCCTGGCGCAGCGACATCACCATCGAGGACGATCTGGTCGAGGAAGTCGCCCGCACCGTCGGCTACGACTCCATACCCACCGAAATGCTTTCCACCTCAATCCCCCACTACGAGGGCCAGGACCTGCGGGACTTCCGTGAGGGAGTACGCGACCTGCTGGTGCGTCAGGGGTTGCAGGAGACTATCAGCTACTCCGCCGTTGGCCTGGATCTGTTGCGAAAGGCTAGGGTCGCAAATGACGACGACGGCCTGCTGTCCGTGTCCAACCCCATGAGCCGCGAGTTCAAGTACATGCGGCCCACCCTCCGCGCCAGCCTTATGAATACACTGTCGTACAACGTCGCCAGAGACGCCCGCTCAGTCGCCATCTTTGAGATTGGCCGCGTATATCTGAAGCAGGGAGAAGACCTTCCCGGCGAGCCGGAAATCGCCGCCGGTTTGCTTTCAGGCCAGCGCACGAATGAGGGGTGGCTTTCCGCCGAGGGCAGCTATGATTTCTACGACGCCAAGGGAGTCGTCGAGTCTCTCCTTGGGCGGCTTGGGGCCGTAGGCGACTTTCGTCCCCACGAAGACGATTTTCTCCATCCTGGCAAGGCGGCAACCGTGGCCGTAAACGGTGCCGTCGTCGGTTTGCTGGGTGAGGTGCATCCCCTGGTCGCAGAGGCTTTCGAAATAGACGGCGGGTCTGTCGTCTTCTTCGAGCTTGACCTCAACCGGCTGTTCGAAGCGCTGCCGCAGTCGCGCGAGTCCGTCAAGCCTTTGGCCCGCTACCCCGCATCGCTGCGGGACATATCTATTCTTGTAGACCGGGACGTTCCCGCCGCCCGCATCCAGCAGATAATAGACGGTCAGCCGCTGGTGGAGCGCGCCGTTCTCTTCGACGTATACGAAGACGAAGAAGCGCCGACGGGCAAAGTCTCCCTCGGCTATCGCATCCACTTCCGCGCGCCCAACCGCACATTGTCGGCGCGGGACGTAAACCGAAGTCTGTCCCGCGTCCTCTCACTGCTGGAGAGAGAAGTGGGAGCGGTCCAACGCGGAATTGAAGAAGGGACCAACGCATGAAAGATCAACATCACAAACACAGCCATGACAAGGGACGCCACCACGGAGGCGGCCGCGGGCACCACCACGCAGACATGCTCAGCGTGGAGGAGGCCTTCGACAGGATTATCGCTGCTTTCAGCCCCCTGGAGTCTGAGAGCAAGCCCATCCTGGATGCCTTGGGACAGTACCTCGCCGAAGACGTTTTTTCTCCCCTCAACATCCCGCCGACGGACAACTCCGCCATGGACGGTTACGCTCTTCGCCACGAGGACGTTCAGGCCGCTTCCCCCGATAATCCCGTCTTCCTGCGGGTCATCGGTCTGATAGCCGCGGGCCAGGTCCCAGACCGGTCCGTCGAACCGGGCACCACCCTGCGCATAATGACCGGCGCACCCACTCCTGAGGGCTGCGACACCATCGTTCCTTTCGAGGACACCGACGAGGTGGATCGCAAGGCCCGCGGCGACTCTATGGACAAAATCGGCATCCTCGTCGACCAGCGCCTTGGCACTCACGTCCGACCCGCAGGCGAGGACGTGAAGGCCGGCGAAAAGGTGCTGGAACGCGGCACCGTCCTCAGACCCTCGGAGATAGGCGTCCTTGCCTCCCTCGGCATTGAGCAGGTGTCGGTGATTCGGAGGCCCAGGATAGCCATCCTCGCCACCGGCGACGAACTCCAGACGCCGGGAGAGGCCGCACTGCCCGGCCGTATATACGACAGCAACAGCTATGGCCTGTCCGCCTCCGTGGAGCGCTATGGCGGCGTGCCCCAAATGCTGGGCATCGCACGCGACAACCTGGAGGACATGCACAGCAAGTTGAACGAGGGGCTGACGGCGGACCTGCTCCTAACCTCCGCCGGTGTATCCAAGGGCGACTACGACATCGTCAAGGACGTCTTGGCCGAGCGGGGCAAGGTGAATTTCTGGTCCGTGCGGATGCGCCCCGCCAAGCCCCTGGCCTGGGGCATGCTCAAGGGCGAAGGGGATCGTTTGGTGCCCCATCTTGGCCTGCCGGGCAACCCCGTGAGCGCCATGGTTGCCTTCGAGGAGTTCGCCCGTCCCGCCATCCTTCGGATGCTGGGACGGACGGACCTGGCGAAGCCCACGGTCCGCGCGGAACTGGAAGGCCCCATCATCAACTTTGACGGCCGCCGCGTCTATGCCCGTGTGCGAGTGACCAGGCGAAACGGCGGCTACTACGCCAACCCCACAGGCCCTCAGGGCTCAAACATCCTCACTTCCATGGCCCGCGCCAACGGGCTTGCTATCTGCCCGGAGGACTTGCCCCGAAAAGAGAAGGGCGAAATGGTGGAAGTGAAAATGCTTGACTGGAATGAAGAGGCAGGAGGGTGAGATGGTACAGAAGGTAGCGGAGCAGGACCGGCCTGCGCACGATATATCCAAGGCCTATTACGTAATTGATCCGAAGGTGGCGGAAGCCCAGCAGCGCGACATGTCGTCGCTGTTGTTAGGTAGACGCTGCGCCGTCTGTGTGGAGCGGGTGTTGAATGAGAAGAAGCCCCCCACCGTCAGGAAGCAGATCCGGGACATATACCGTTGCTGCGCACAGAAGGAGGGCTTCATCTCTCCTGCCATGCCCCTGAAGGAGATAGTCTTCCGGCTGCTTCTGAAGAACTCCAACAAGGCAACCAGCCTCCGGGACCTGCACTGGGACGTTACGGAAGAGTGGGCCGCTCCCACCCATCCCATGAACATATCCATGGAAGTGATGAAGCGGATTCTGGACTCGGACAACTTCTACTGCTTCAAGGAGTCGACCAGCAAGGCACGGGAACGGTCTCGGAAGAGGGCGCGTCGCAAGACCAGGTGAACCCCAACCGCACGGGACGTCCGCACCTGTTCCGCAGGGTCGACCCTTGTGGGCGCCCGTTCCTAACACGTAATTCCGGGCGGAGTCGAAGAATCTGGTCGCACGTGGAAATCCCCAATCTTCCGAAGTTGCCTGATCCCACCGGACCCCTCCGAGCATGATTTTCCTACATTCGGGCCACGAGCACCTGCCTCTGGCGACTAACCTTGCCGACTTCCTGTCTTACTGGGACTCGGCCCTTTATATCGTCATACCCATCGCCGTGATGGCCGCCCTTTATCTGGTAGGCCGCTGGCGGCTGGGCCGGCGCGCCCGCTACGCTCCCCCCCGAAAATCTCGCGACCTCCTCTACCTCGCGGGGATGGCGGCTCTGGTGTTGGCCCTCCTCTCCCCTATCGACGTCTACGCAGGAGATCTGTTCTTCATGCACATGGTCCAGCATCTCCTGCTGATGATGATAGCCCCGCCCCTGCTGCAGCTCGCCGACCCCATGTCGCGCATCCTGTGGGCGTTCCCCAGGGGCATCCGACGCAGTATCGGCGGGACGCTCAACAGCGCCGGCGTGCTTAGACTCGCCATCCAGGGCGTCACCGTGCCGGTGGTTGCCTGGCTGATATTCGTCGTCACCATCTGGGTCTGGCACACCCCGGCGCCCTACAACGCCGCCCTCTCCTCCCAAGGCGTCCACGTGCTAGAGCACCTCACCATGTTCGGCGCCGCCCTCATCTTCTGGTGGCCCGTCATCGGCCCCGCGCCGGTGCGTTCCCATATGCCCCATCCCCTGCGGTTCCTCTACCTCTTCCTCGCCCTCTTCCAGAACATCATCCTGGGAGCCATCCTCACCTTTGCCCCCGGCCCAGTCTATTCCTACTACGACGGCACTCCGGCCCACTGGGGCATAGACGGCGAGCTTGACCAGCAGCTTGGCGGCGTCCTGATGTGGATTCCCGGCACCATGATGTACTTCACTGCCCTCGCCCTTCTTTTCTTCACCTGGCTTGAGAATGAGGAACGACGGGCCAGGCAGCTTCGACAGATGGAAGAGACGCGCCGCAGGCACCTGGCCGAATTGGATAAATGAAGCCGCTAGCTCTCGAAGGCATTTGTACGACCCTGCAGAGAGCGATTAGAAGTGAGTTGGCCCCGGGGAACCGGACCGGTAGCAAAGTGAGAGTCCTGCTCCTAGACTAGAGGAGGAGAAGCTGTGGAGAAGGAGTGGGAGATGAGAAAAGGAAGGAGGAAGCAGAGTGCAGCCTAGAAGGCGAAGGTGGCCCTGGAGGCGGTGAGGGGAGAGGAGGCAGTGGCGGAGCTGGCGGCCAGATACGAAGTGCACCCGGGGCAGGTACAGGCATGGAAGAAGGTGCTGAAGGAGGGAGCGGTGGGGGTATACAGCAATGGTAGAGATCGGAAGGCCAAGAGGG
>DAOUKX010000006.1:0-11054 GCA_034420855.1 Dehalococcoidia bacterium | reverse complement strand
GTGGGCCTGCGGGGGACTTTTGGGCTGATCAGCCGGCACAACCTGTTCGGGCCGTCGTGGTCTTTCGACCAGGCGGGACCGCTGGCGAAGACGGTGGAGGATACGGCATTGACGCTGCAGGCGCTGGCGGTGCATGACCCGGAGGACCCGGTGAGTCTGCCCGGGCCGTTCCCGGACTACCGAGGGGCGCTGCAGGGCGGCATCGAGGGGGTCAAAGTTGGGGTGTTGGAGGAGTTTGTGGGAAGCGGCTGCACGGAGGAGGTGGAGCAGGCGGTGAGGAGGGCGGCAGCGACGCTTTCGGACATGGGTGCAGAGGTGGAGGAAGTGTCCATCGAGGGGGCTGCGGGGGTGTCGGACATTCACAACACGATTGTGGAGCCGGAGTCCGCGGTCTACTACCGGGAAGTGTTCCCGCCGGAGAGGATGGCGCGGATAGACGACGATATGAAGCTGCGGTTGGATCGGGGAGCTGCCATACCGATGGGGGAATACCTGGACGCGCAGCGGCGGCTATCGTTGCTTAAGAGAGAGGTTGCGCGGGTGATGAGGCAGGTGGACGTGGTGGTGTCGCCGACTTCTTTGACGACGGCATTGAAGGTGCCGGAGACGCGAGGGACTACGATGGTGCGCGGGCGTGAAGTGTCGGCGGGGTCGTTGAGCCTGGCTTGTACGGCGATAGCTTCGGACGTGGGGATGCCGGCGATTTCGGTCCCGTGCGGGTTCGGGGAGGGGCCGCTTCCCATCGGGTTGCATATTATGGGGAGGCATCGGGAGGAGGAGTTGGTGCTGCGGGTGGCCCACGTTTACGAGCAGGAGACAGGTTGGCACAGGTTCAAGCCGCCGTTGGACTAGGAGTTGCTGTTACAGTAGAGATGATTCATTTCCCGGTGATTAGTTTCGCTGTGTGGTGGAAACAAATAGTGTTTTCGTACGTAATCCGGTATTTGTTCATTGCTGTGGCGAAAACGTATGGGGCTCAAACCGTTGACGCATCGAGACCGAATGGGGATGAATCCAGCCTGGATTTGGACGGCGTGGAGAGGGGAAAGTGGGTGCTGGTTAAGCTGTATGTAGCGATTATATGTTTCATAAAGGCGAGGATAGCAGATGAGCGGGTTTGTGGCAAGGGAGAGATGGCACTTTGGTTAAGGGAGGGGATGAATTCCCGCCTGCGCGGAAATTCGGAGGGGAGGATTTACCCGTCCCATTCACACCCCACCATAGGCCCCTGCTTTCGCAGTGGTGACGAATTTGCGGAGGGCAGGGGTTCGGGCGGGTGACTGAGGGTTGGTTGGCTGGTATATTTGGGGCGAGTCGGTATGTTGGAGTGGGAGGCGCAATGGCAGAGGGCAGAGGTCGTCTGGAGGGCAAAGTGGCCATCGTTACGGGCGCGGGTTCCAGCGGGCCGGGGGTGGGGAACGGCAAGGCGACGGCGATTCTGTTTGCCAGAGAGGGAGCGAAGGTGCTGCTGGCGGACAAAGTGGAGGCCAGAGCGCGAGAGACGCTTCAGCTAATTCAGGAAGAGGACGGGGAAGCGTCGGTGTTCGAGGGGGACGTGACGAGATCGGATGACTGTCGGGAAATGGTGGAGGCGGCAGTTGAGAGATACGGGCGGCTGGACGTGCTGGACAACAACGTGGGGATTTCGCACCGGGCGAGGGTGGTGGAGGTCAAAGAGGAGGAGTGGGATAGGGTGATGGAGGTGAACGTCAAGAGCATAATGCTGACCAGCAGGCACGCGATTCCGGCGATGATTGAGAGCGGCGGCGGGTCGATAATCAACATTTCATCCATCGCGGGGTTGAGGGCCAACGGCACGACGCCGTACAGCACGTCGAAGGCGGCGGTCATCGGGCTTACGTTTTCGATGGCGGGAGACCACGGGCAGGACGGCATTCGTGTGAACTGCATCGCGCCGGGGCTGGTGTATACGCCGATGGTTGCGCCGCGGATGGACGACGCGCTTCGCCGAACGCGTTGGGAGTCGGCGCCCCTGGGGACGGAGGGGACTGCGTGGGACGTGGCATGGGCGGCGGTGTATCTGGCCAGCGACGAATCTAGGTGGGTGACCGGGGTTGTGATTCCGGTTGATGCGGGATTGAGTGTGACGACGCCGGTGACGTCAACGCCACTGGCGCAGCACCAGGTTTATGGATGAGGGGGGTACTGCGTGACGGCAAGTTTTGCGGAGAGAGTCGTGGGAGGAGGGTTGGCGGTACGCGGAGAGCTGCAGAGGAGGAGGGGAGGATGGCGGTTGTGGGGAAGAGGTAAGAGGGGATTATCCGTTGAGGGGGAAGGGTGACGAGGGAGGGGGCGCTCGACCCTTCGTCCTTCGACAATCTCAGGATGAGTGAGGGTGGGTTCCCGCCTGCGCGGGAATGGGGAGGGAGGGCGACCACAAGGGTCGCCTCTACGGGGATGACCGTAGTGGTAGAGTTTGGTTGAGGGTGGGAGGTGGATTCCAGCCTTCGCGGGAATGGTGAGAAGGGGACGGGAATTGCAATGCAAGAGGGGGAATCATCCCCATCCGAACCTTCCCCCGTCGAGGGCGAAGAGGGGAAGGGGGAGGAGGTAAGAGGGGGAGGGGTATTTTGAAATGGAGGGATTGTTATGGACAGCAGCGAATTGGCGTTTGCACCGGCTTATGAATTGAGGAAGCTCCTGGACTCGCGAGAGGTGTCGTCGATGGAACTGACGGAGATGTTTCTGAGGCGAATCGAGGAGTTGAATCCGGTCCTGAACGCATACCTGACGGTCAGTAGCGAAGAGGCGATGGAGTCGGCGAAGCGGGCGGACAAGCGGATCGGCCGGGGCAAAAAGGTGCCGCCGCTTTTGGGGATTCCCGTATCAATCAAGGACTTAGAGCTGACAAAGGGGATTCGAAGCACGATGGGTTCTTTGGCATATCGTGACTACGTGCCGGAGATAGACTCGTTGACCTCGGAAAGGGTCCGGAAGTCCGGGGCGGTGATTCTGGGAAAGACGAATACGCCGGAGTTCGGGCTGTTGGGGACGACGGAGAACCGGCTGGGAGACGCTTGCCGGAACCCGTGGAACATCGACCTAACCAGCGGTGGATCCAGCGGGGGCGCGGCGGCGGCCCTGGTGTCAGGGTTGTGTGCACTAGCTACGGGGAGCGACGGAGGAGGATCTATTCGGATACCGGCCAGCTTCTGCGGGGTTTACGGCATCAAGCCCACGCTGGGTCGGGTGGCGAAATTCGGGGGCGTGGGGAATGCCGCGCCCAACTTCACGTCCACGTCGGGGCCGATGGCGCGGAATGTTCGAGACGCTGCCACGCTGCTGCAGGCGCTGGCGGGATACGATTCCAGGGACATCAATGCGATGCGGGAGAAGCCGCCAAACTTCTCCGCGGGATTGGAGAAGTGGGTGGAGGGCCTGAAGGTGGCGTGGAGCGTGGACCTGGGGTACGCCGCCGTGGACCCGGAGGTGGCGCGCATTGCATACGCGGGGGCGCTGATATTCGAGGAGTTGGGCTGCGAGGTGGAGGAACCGAAGATTTCGCTCCAGCATCCAATCGAATACTTCATGACGATTTTCTCGACGGGTGCGTACGTTTCCTACGGGGCGTTGTACGAGAACCAGAGGGATCTGCTGACCAGCTACGTGAGGGGAAACATGGCGTTGGGAAAGTCCACCACGGGGGTGGACTTCGTAAAGGCGATGCTGGACTATCAGAGGCTCAAGAGCCAGTCGGACGACGTGATGGAGGAGTACGACCTACTACTTACGCCGACTATGTCGGTGCCGGCGTTCGAGATAGGGCAGCATCCGAGGGAGATAGACGGGCAGTCGGTGGACCCGCGGCTGGGGTACATGCCGTACACACCTGTGTTCAACCTCACGGGACAGCCGGCAGCGTCGGTGCCCTGCGGGTTCACGGAGGACGGAATGCCCATAGGGCTTCACATCGTCGGGCGTCGGGGGGATGAGGCGACGGTGTTGAGGGCGTCGGCGGCTTTCGAGGAGGCGAGGCCCTGGGCGCATCTGAGACCGTCGGTGTGCTGAGGGCGGGCGCTCGACCCTTCTTCCTTCGACAGGCTTAGGGTGAGCGGGATGGGGAATCACCCCCATCTCAAGCTTCCCCCATCGAGGGGGAAGAGGTTTAAGAGGGGTCCTTCATATTCCCTTAAAGGTTGGTGCTTATCCTCTTTAGCGATGAGGCGACAGCCTAGATATAGGGAGTAAAGGAGGAGAGTGGTGGGCAAGAGAGGTTGGATTCTAGCGGTAATTCTTGCGGGGCTGATGGTGGTGGGTATCGGCGGCGGAGTGATCCTGGCGCATGGCGGCAAGGGGGGTGGTGGATTGGGTAAGGACGGTGACAGCGTTGGGGCGAGCCTGGCGGCGCGGGTGGCGGAGATTCTGGGGGTGGAAGAGAGCGACGTTACGGATGCATTCGAGTCGGTGAAGGAGAGTTGGGACGAGGATACGGACTTCATTGCCGAGGCAGCGGAGATTCTGGGGGTTGAGGAGTCGGAACTAGAGGATGCTTTGATGCAGGCCAGGCGGTCGATGTCGAACGAGGCGGTGCGGGCGAGGATGGGCGCGATGGTTGCGAAGGAGTTAATCAGCCAGGAAGAGGCGGACAGGTACGTTTCGTGGTTCGAGGACCGGCCGGAATTTCTGGACAGGGTCGGTTGGATGAAGGGGGCGAGAATGCACAACGGAATGTCACGGGGAGACCGGCGAGGCGGTCATCATTCGGGCAACCGGGGCGGCAGGTCGTGGCACAAAGGCGGAGACAAGTCGTAGCCCGCAAATGATGGGGATTCTTCAACAAGCTATATTGAGTCATATGTCACTTTAGGCTCAATCCGCAGGCGGGGAGACTTGTACCCCCTGGTCGCCCCGCCTTTTTCTCCTACCGGGAGATTGACAAGATGGCAGAGGTTGCGAAATGGGAAGCAAGGTGCTGATTGTAGAGGACGACGCCCACGTGGTAAGGCTGTTGCGTCTTTACCTGGGGCAGGATGGACATCAGGTGCTTTCGGCTGGGAACGGAATCGACGGTCTGCGTCTGGCCCGGGAAGCTCAGCCGGACCTGGTTGTGCTTGACCTGATGCTGCCCAAACTGGACGGCATGAGCGTATGTCGCAGACTTCGGGGAGAGTCGGACGTGCCAATCGTGATGCTGACGGCACGGGCGGACGAGCCACACCGTCTGGAAGGGCTGGACATGGGGGCGGACGATTACGTTACGAAGCCCTTCAGTCCGCGGGAGCTGGCGGCTAGGGTGCGGGCCGTTCTACGTCGAACTGCGAGGGAGAAGACGGAAGATGGGCCTTCGACGCTTACGCGCAACGGGTTGAAGCTGAGTCTGATGAGCCGGAAGGTGTGGGTTGACGGGAGTGAGATTGGGATGACTCCGACGGAGTTCAGGATTCTGGCGATGTTTATGAAGGAGCCGGGACGGACATTCACGCGGGACCAGATCATTGACAGGGTATTCGGGTACGACTTCGACGGATTTGACAGGACTATCGACGTGCATGTTTCGAATCTGAGGAAGCGGATTTCGGATGGCAGGGGAAGAAAGGGGCAGAGGCGTATCCAGACTGTCTACGGCGTGGGCTACAGATTCGGAGATGGTTAGGTGGGTTCAGGGGATCCAGTTTCGCCTGATATTGGGGTTCACGCTGTCGCTGGGCCTGGCGCTGGCCGCGGTGGGGGTGTACACAGGGTATTCGGCGAATCGGGAGGTGGAGCAGTTTTCGGACAGGCTGGAGGAGGCACGGGCAGCGCGGGTGGAGGAGATGATTTCGATTGCTTACAGCCGGAACAGGGACTGGAGCGGGATCCAGGGCATCGTGGAGAGGGCTGGAGAGCTGTACGATCGCCGGATTGTGGTGAGTGACGCGCAGGGGCGGCTGATTGCTGACTCCCAGGCAGAGTTCGGGATAGTGCCTGTTGCGTGGAGGGGAGGGCATAGATTTCGGCCAATCCGCACGGGGAACCAGGAGATAGGATTTCTTTCGCTTGCACCGGGCCAGGTGGAAACGGAGGTGGCAGAGCCGGCGATTTCCAGGGTGGTGTCTTCGGTGAACTGGGCGCTGGTGTGGGCAGGCTTGGGGGCATGGATAGGGGGCGTACTGCTGGTCACAATACTCTCACAGCGAATACTTTCACCGGTGCGGGCGCTAACGGGGGCGGCCGGGAGGCTGGGAATGGGGAACCTGGAGGAGCGGGTAGATGTGTCTTCATCGGATGAGGTGGGGCAGCTGGGTCGAACCTTCAACACAATGGCGGACCGGTTACAAAGGTCGGAGCAGCAGCGGGTGAGGCTGATGTCGGACGTGGCCCACGAGCTGCGGACGCCGCTGACGAACGTGCGGGGCTACCTGGAGGCAATGCGGGACGGGGTACTGACGCCTACCTCGGCGGCGATTGAGGTGGCGCACCAACAAGCAATGCACCTGGGACGGCTTGTGGAGGACCTGGGGCTGATTGCCCAAGCGGACGCGGGAGTGCTTTCGCTGGACTTGCAGGAAGAGTCGATGGGTAAACTGGCGAAGATGTCGGTGGAGGCGTTTCGTCCGGCGGCGGAAGGGAAGGGGGTGACGTTGAGGCTGGAGTCGGCGCCGGAGTTGCCACCGGCGCCGATGGACCGGACACGGATATCGCAGGCGTTGGGGAATCTGCTGGACAACGCGGTGAGGCACACGCCGGAGGGGGGCGAGGTTTCGGTGTTGGTGGAAGCGGCGGGTGAGTCGGTGAGGGTGTCGGTTGAGGACACGGGAGAGGGGGTGCCGGAAGATGAGGTGGGGCAGATTTTCGACAGGTTCTACCGGGTGGACCCTTCTCGGAGCAGGGCCACGGGTGGGACCGGGTTGGGGCTGACGATAGCGCGGCAGTTAGTTGAGGCGCATAGGGGGGCTATTTGGGCGGAGAGGAGGTCGGAAGGGGGGAGCCGGTTTGTGTTTGAGATTCCGGTGGGGGGTAGTCCGTTGCTATGAGGTGGTTCGAGATTCCCACTCCAGGAATACGAAAATCCAGAGGAGCATGATGACGATTACTGCGATGTTGACGGCGATGCCAAGGATGGCGGTCCTGTGATCCTGGGTCCCCTTGCGGTAGCGGATGAGGCCGATGGTGGAGAGGGATGTGCCGGTCACAAGGCATAGGGTGGTCAGTATCCAACCGATGGCGGGGATTATGCTGAGTGCCAAACCCATGACGGCGAAGATTATTCCTGCTACGCCCATCGTGCGTCTCCTATTTGCGGTGAGCCGTGGATTGGGTAAGTATAGCGGAATGGGTGGCGTTGGGGGAGGGAGGAGGGTGGGAATCACCCCATCCGTCACCCCGATTACCCTCACCCCTTCGACAAGCTCAGGGTGAGCGATGCAGTAGGTGGAAGAGGGGGAAGGTGGATTCCGGCTTCGCGGGGACAAGAGTATGGGAGGGCGAGTATAATTGGCGGCGATGGGGTTTTTCGGGAGACGAAGGGACTTGCTGGACGTCGAGCCGGGTACGGCGGCGGCGGGACTGCTCGCCGGTTCCGTTGCGGCAATCGTTGCAGTTGCGGTCAGCATTCCGCTGGAATCGCCCAGCGACGCATACTTCAACAGCGCCTCGGTGTCGATAGCGTCTCTTGGGGCGGGACTGGGCGCTGGGCTGCTGTGGCGGATTCTGTCCGTATGCGGGCGGAGTCGTCTGCTGTACTTCAACGTGGTAATGGGGATCCTTTCCGTGATATTGATCGCGGCTACGCTGGGGATGGACACCTATTTGGAAAGGTCGACATCATTCATATTGCCCCTGGCGGCACTGGCGCTGGTGACAATCTGGCTGCTGACGATAGTCCTCATGCAGATTGGTCGGGCGCTGCCCTGGCGGCTGGCGTTTGCAACGGCAGCGATTGCGCTGGCGCTGGGAATAGCGCTTGCGGGCCAGGGAGACCAGGAAAGCGGGCGGTTGGAGCTCCCGCCCAGGAATTCAGTAATTGTTCAGGGAATGCGAGTTAGCACGGTATGAATAGACTTCACCGTTTAATGAGAAGTGGTTGGACGGCATCGATCCTGTGGTCGCTAGCCATATGTTTGGTGATTGCAGGTTGCGCCGGGGCGACGGAGGAGGGGTTTGGGGTGTCGGACAACGAGGGATTCGGGGCGCCGGCTACGGAAGGGTTTGCAACTCCGCCGCCCTCAGCGCCGCAGACGGTAGTGCCTTTGAACACGGCAACGCCTATGGCTACAGCCACACCCCTGCCGACAGCGACGCCAATGGCGGCGACGCCGATGGCTACGGCTACCCCGTTGCCCACAGCCACGGCGATGACCGCAACGCCCATGGCAACGGCGACTCCGCTGGCTGCGGACACGTCTGAGGGCAGTTCGCGGGAGATGGGCGAATATGAGGGGATTGTATTCCTGGTGTCGGAGGGGTCTGAGGCGACGTTCACAGTCACGGAGAAGCTGGCGCGGCTGTCGCTGCCCAACGACGCAGTGATGCGGACGACGGTGCTGGTGGGAGAGGTGAGGTTGGACGGGGGAGTCTCGGTGATTGAGCTAGACCTTCATTCGATGACGAGCGACCAGGGGAACAGGGACAGGTATGTGAGGACGCGGATGTTTGGGGACTACCCGACGGCTACGTTTACCGTGCCTGCGGTGTCGGAATTGCCTGACGGGTTCGCGGAGGGCGAGGAGGTGGATACGCAGGTGGAAGGGAGCCTGGAGATTCGAGGGATCACGGTGCCACTGGTGTTTGACGTTGAGGCGCGGGACGACGGGGACCGAGTGTTCATTCTGGGTCGAACGACATTCACGTGGCAGGATATGGAGATAACGCCGCCGGTGGTGGGGCCGGTGCAGAGCATAGAGGACGAGGTGCGGGTGGAGGTGCTGCTGTCGGTGGAGCCGGGGGGATAGAATGGCGGGGGTTGTTCACCCCCATCCCAACCTTCCCCCATCGAGGGGAAAGGGGTTTTATGGAGGAATAGTGTAATGGAGTTTGGGATTGGCTTGCCTAACCGTGGGGCGGGAGCTTCGCCGGAGAATCTGGCGCTTGTGGCTCGGAAGGCCGAGGAGTTGGGCTTCGATTCGGCGTTTGTGGGGGACCACGTGGTGATTCCGGACTCTTTCATTTCAGAGTACCCATACAGCGCGACGGGGGAGTTCACTGGTATGGCGTCTGGAGAGTGGCTGGACCAGCTGGTGACTCTGACGTACGTGGGGGCGTTGACGGAGCGCATACGGCTGGGGACCGGAGTGCTGATTCTGCCGCATCGGAACCCAGTGGTGACGGCCAAGATGCTGGCGACGATGGACGTGCTATCGAAGGGGCGTTTGATTGTGGGGGTGGGCGTTGGATGGCTGCGGGAGGAGTTCGAGGCGCTGGGACTGCCGCCCTTTTCGGAGCGGGGCGTGGTAGGTAACGAGTATTTGAGGGCGCTCAAGGAATTGTGGACGCAGGAGAATCCGGGCTTTGAGGGGAAGTATTGCAGCTTTGCCAACATCCGGTTCGAGCCGAAGCCTGTGCAGAAGCCGCATCCTCCGATCTGGGTAGGAGGAGAGAGCGGGCCGGCGTTGCGTCGGGCGGCAACGCTGGGGGACGCATGGCATCCGATTGGGTCGAATCCTCGGTTTCCGCTGGTGACTGCGGAGCAGATGGGACGATCGGTTGCACGGCTGCGCCGCTACGCTGAGGGGGTTGGAAGAGATCCTTCGTCGATTAGAGTGGCGTATCGGCCGCCGAGGTATCTGCTGGGAGCGTCTGAGGACAGGACGCAGCCGTTTATGGGGACGGCGGAGCAGATTGCGGAGGACGTGGCGGAGTTTGCGTATTTTGGGGTCAGTCACATCGTTTTCGATTTCCGAAGGGATGAAGTTGAGGAGACGGTTGCGGTGATGGAAGAGTTTTCGCAGCGGGTGATGCCGCTGACTTAGGGGGGTGGCTATGGATGAAGAACCACGGGTGCCGCTGATTCGGGATATTCTGATATACCTGCCTGTCGGCATCGTGGCCGGCATTATCAGCGGGGTGATTAACGGGTTGTTGAACGATGATCTGACTCTGGGCGGGTTGGTGCGACACACGCTGATTTTCGGGACGATTTTTGGTGTCGCCTACGGTTTTGTGTATAACAGGTGGCTAAGGAAGAGACGGAGGAGGTAGGGGGGTGGGTGGTTCCTGCCTGCGCGGGAACAGGAGGGGGCTTGCCCCCGCTCGACCCTTCGACAAGCTCAGGGTGAGCGGGGGTAGGTGATTCCTCGGCTCCACTGGGCTTCGCTTGGAATGATGTGTGGGCTAGGGGGGTGGTTGCAGGAAGGTGGTGAGGGTGCGGATGTTTTCGATCGTGTGCAGGTTGGTGGTGGAGCGGATGACGTCTTCGGTCTGCTGACGGCCTAGGGTTTCGGAGGTGAGGAAGCGGAATTTGTTTTCGAGCTCCTGGCGGCTCCGCCTTCGCTGGAAGTCGCCATGATGGTAGGTGGTGGACTTGGAGAAGGTGCGACCATCTGACAGGGTAACGTCGACGCGGGCGCAGGGCTTGTCGGGGTTCTGAAGATTCATGGAGGGGTCGGAGATGATGGCGACGCGGTCGGCGAGGGACTGGATGGCGGGGTTGTCGACGGAATTCTGGTAGAAGGCGGTGATGTCGGAACGTCCTGAGACCAGGAGGGCGGCAACGGCGTAGGGGACGTGGAACTTGGCGGAGAGCATGTTTGGGGGGTAGTCCTGGGCCATGCGCTGGGCGAAGGGGACGGTAGTGACGTTGACGTTTTGGATGCTGGCGTGGTTGATGTTTTCACTTCCGGCGATGGCCTCTACGGCGTCGAGGACGGGGTGGTTGTAGAGGCAGCAGGCGTGGAACTTAAAGTAGTTCTGCTCGATGCGCAGAAGGTCGCTGCCGAGGTTTGCGACGGCTGCTTCGGCGTCAAATTCGCTGCCAAGGATGGTGGTGTAGACATCGGTGGGGGCGTCGGTAGGAGGGGTGAATGCGCAGAGGAGAAGCTGGGGCGCGAGGACGCTCTGCATTCCCGAGAGTCCGGGGTAGACGTTGCGGATGGTGGCGCCTTCGAAGCAGGGGGTCC
>DAOUKX010000005.1:0-3410 GCA_034420855.1 Dehalococcoidia bacterium | reverse complement strand
GGGGAAGGAAGGGCCTCGCTACGCGGTGGAGGAGATGACGGAGTTGAAGATGGTGGTGTTCCATTTGTAGGGAAGGCGAGAAATGGAGCGAAGAAACACCCTCACCTTAATCCACTCCCAGGACGGGAGAGGAGGGGGAGTTGGTTGTGGCTGGAGACGAGATTCTTCGCTCCGCTCAGAATGACAGGCGGGGCGCTGATTGATACGACAGGAGGGTGACTATGACCAGTGAACGACAGTACGGAGAGGTGGGCACCAAGATAGTCTTTGAGAACCACCGGGTCAGAATATGGGAGCTTGCCCTGGAGCCGGGCGAGTCGAGCCACTGGCACACCCACAAGCTGGACTACGTTACGGTGGGTCTTACCGAAAGCCGGATGCGGCGTCAGTTTGAAGACGGCACGTCGGACGAAACCGTCGGATACGCGGGCCGGCATACCTATGCCGACAAGCACCAGCCCCACGAGGTTACGAACATCGGGGAAACGTCCCACAAGAACATACTCATAGAGATAAAGGAGTAGTCATGGCGGAAACAGAGGAACTGACCATGGAGACTTTTCTAAAAATGGCCGCCCTGCAGGGGGTGGACACCAGTGATCCGGACCACACCGCAGAGCTCTACGCCAGTGTGAAGGACATCATGGCCACCGTTGCGGAGCTTCGCAAGCTGGACTTGGGCGAAATAGAGCCAGCCAACATATTTTTGCCGGCGGAGAAATAGGTCATGGACGCAACGGAACTTTGCTTCCTCAGCGCGGTTGAACTTGGGAGTATTATCGCGGCAAAGAAAGTCTCGCCAGTAGAGGTTGTGCAGGCACACCTGGAACGGATAGAAGCGACGGAGGATACACTCAACTCGTTTATCACCCGTCCGGGCGAAGAAGCCCTGGAAGCGGCACGGCGGGCGGAGGCTGAGATTGCTGCCGGAGATTACCGGGGAGTGCTCCACGGCGTGCCGGTGGGGCTGAAGGACCTCTACTACGTTGCGGGTGTGCCGAACACAGCGGGCTCTCGCATCTTCGATGATTTCGTGCCCGACCATGACGGAGCGTCGGCGGAGAGTCTGAAGGAAGCTGGGGCGATTCTGATGGGCAAGCTGAACCTGCACCAGTTCGCTTTCGGGCCCACGGGGCACAACGCCGACTACGGCCACATGCACAATCCGTGGGACACGGAGAGGGTGGCGGGCGGTTCCAGCGGAGGCTCCGGCTCTGCGGCGGCGGCGGGCCAGTGCACCATTACGTTGGGGACTGATACTGGGGGTTCCATTCGCATTCCCAGCGCCCTCTGCGGTCTGGCGGGTCTCAAGCCCACCTACGGGAGGGTTAGTCGATACGGGCTGGTGTCCTTGTCGTGGTCGCTGGACCACCCCGGGCCCATGGCGCGAACGGTGGAGGACTGCGCCGCTGCGCTTCAGGTGCTGGCGGGCTACGACCCCCGCGATCCGGCGTCGGCGTATGAACCAGTGCCAGACTACATGGGCGCACTTTCGGAAGACTTGGCGGGTCTGAAGATTGGGGTGCCGCGGGAGTATTTCGTGGTTCCCGTGGACGCAGAGGTGGAGAAGCTGGTGCGGGCGGCGCTGGAGACGTTGGCGGGGTTGGGAGCCGAGGTGGTGGAAGTGGATTGGCCCATGTACCATCGCTCCGCCGACATTTCCAAGATCATCCTTTATGCAGAGGCGGCGGCATACCACCGAGACCTGCTGCTGCGTCGGGGCGAGGAGTACGACCCCTCCGTGCGGTGGCGGTTCGAGTCGGGGCTGTTCATCAGCGGCCCGGACTATCTGAGGGCGCTGCGGCACCGGCGGGAGTACACGGAGTCTGCGCGGGATCTGTTGCAGCAGGTGGACATACTGGCGGGGCCAATGGAGCCGGTGGTGGCGCCGCTTATCGAGGAGGACTCGGTCCCGGTAAACGAGGAGCCGGTGGGGGTGATTCCCGCGCTGACGCAGTACACGCGCCCCTTCAACCTGACGGGTTATCCGGCTCTCACCGTGCCTTGCGGCTCCTCCGAGGGTATGCCGGTCGGGTTGCAGCTGGCGGCGCGTCCTTTCGAGGATGCGACGGCGCTGAAGGCGGGGTACGCGTACCAGCAGGCGACGGACTGGCACAAGCGCAGACCGCCAATTTAGATTTCGCAGCTTCGCCTGCAGGTAGTCCAAATTGGCAATCTCGTTGGGTGTTGGCTAGAATAAGCGCTCAATGCTTCCGCGATTTTCTCAGGTTCAATAAGTGCAATGGACTCTTTCATCAACCGTCTGAATGACATCGAATCCCGCTACGCGGAGCTGGGCCGCTTGCTGGCCCTGCCGGAGGTGGCGGTGGACTATGAGCAGGTGCAGAAGCTCGCCAAGGAGAGGGCGGGGCTGGAGGACACTGTTAACGGGTACAGGGAGTTGAAGCAGTTGCAGACCCAGCGGGACGAAGCCCAGTCCATCATCGACGAGGGCGGGGACCCGGAGATGGAGGCCCTTGCGGCCGAGGAGCTTGAAGGGGTCAACGGTCGGATAGAGAGTCTGGAGCAGGAGCTGCGATTGGCGCTTCTGCCGAAGGACCCCAACGATGAGAGAAGCGTAATCGTCGAGATACGCAAGGGAGCGGGAGGACAGGAGGCGGGGTTGTTCGCCGCCGACCTGTATCGGATGTACACGAGGTACGCCCACAACCGGGGCTGGAAGGTGGAGGTGCTCAACTCCAATCCATCGGACCTGGGAGGCTTCAACGAAATCTCCTTCAACGTGGATGGCAAGAACGCCTTCGGCCGGATGAAGTATGAGCGGGGGGTTCACCGGGTGCAGAGGATTCCGACCACGGAGTCGTCGGGTCGTCTGCACACCTCCACCGTGACGGTGGCGGTGCTGCCGGAGGCGGAGGAGGTGGACATCAGGATAAACATGGACGATCTTCGCATTGACGTGTTCCACGCTGGCGGGCATGGAGGTCAGAACGTGAACAAGGTGGCCACGGCCATTCGCATCGTCCACAATCCGACGGGGACGGTTGTGACCTGCCAGGACGAGCGGTCGCAGTACAAGAACAAGCAGCGGGCTTTGAACATTCTGAGGGCGCGTCTTTATGAACAGGAGCAGTTGAAGCTGGAGAAGGAAATCATCCAATCGCGGCGGACGCAGGTGGGCACGGGGGACAGGGCGGAGAAGATTCGGACGTACAACTTTCCCCAGGACAGGATTACGGACCATCGCATAGGTCGGAATTTCTTTGGCTGCCAGAAGTATATGGACGGGTTCATGGACGACGTTATAGACGCGTTGACGGCTCATGAGCAGGCGGGGGCGCTGGAAGCGGCGCTGGCGAGGTGAGGGGGAGTCACCCCCATCTCAATCTTCCCCCGTCAAGGGGGAAGAGGTTAAGTGGGAAGGGGGAACAGGGGTAGATGGGTACGCT
>DAOUKX010000004.1:0-9376 GCA_034420855.1 Dehalococcoidia bacterium | reverse complement strand
ACGAGGACGAACTGGCTTGGATTCGACTGCTTTTGGAAAATCCAGCCTTTCGCCGGCTCTCCAACGCAGATCTGCGGGAGTTCGGGCAGGAACTGCGGTTCTTTCCGGGAGTGCCGGAAGTCTTTGGTGAACTGGGTGGTCTGCTGAGAGACGAGAGGTACGTTCGACACGGGGTAACGCTGGAGCACTACATCGTGACGTCCGGGCTCAAGGAAGTGCTTGCGGGGAGCACGCTTAGCGGGTGCGTAGAGGCAATCTTCGGCTGCGAACTGGACGAGGACAGCGAGGGGAAAGTCTTCTGGCCCAAGCGCGTGGTGAGTCACACGGCGAAGACCCAGTACTTGTTCAGGATTTCAAAAGGGTCCGAGTACGTGGACCTGTCCCACGACGTTAACGACCACATGCCTGAGGAGGAACGGCGCATCCCCTTCCGCAACATGATCTACATTGGTGACGGGCCGACGGACGTGCCGTGCTTTGCCGTGTTGACCCATCGAGGCGGCATAGCCCTGGCAGTGTATAACCCGCAAATTGGGAGGTCCTTTGGCACTTGCATGAGACTTCAGGAGGCGAAGAGGGTGGACGGGATAGCTCCGGCGGACTATGGAGAGGACACCCATCTGCGCCGATTGGTGGAGTACCACGTGCGACGGATGGCAGACCGGATTGTGGCAGACGAAGAGGAGGCGCACCAGCGCAACGTGATTGAGGCCGCAAAGCCCTACTAGGGGTATAATGGCCCATAGGTCTAAGGAAGGCGGTTTGATGCATGAGCAGGCTTCGTAACATCGTCCTCACCGGTTTTTCCGGCACCGGCAAGTCAAAGACGGCCTGCGAGGCGGCGCGCATTCTAGGGTGGGAGTCGGTGGACACTGACGCTGACATCGTCCGGTTGGCAGGGAAGGAGATTGCGGGGATTTTTTCTGAGAAGGGGGAGGCGTTCTTCCGTAGTTTGGAAAAGGAAGCGCTTAGGCTGGCGTGTGCCGGAGAAGGACGGGTCATTGCTACTGGCGGGGGCGCACTGATGGACGAGGACAACCGGCGCCTGCTGTTCGGCAGCGGACTTGTGGTGGGGCTGGAGGCCCGCCCGGAAACGATCTACCAGCGGTTGTCGGCGGAGGGGCAGAGCAGGCCGCCTGAGGAGCGGCCCATGCTTGCAGGGGATGATCCTTTCGCCAGAATTTGCAGCCTGAAGGCGGCACGGCAACCCTTCTACTCGCTAGCCCACTGGGTCGTGCAGACGGACGAATTAAGCGAAGAGCAGGTTGCGGCTGAGGTGGTGAGGGCGTGGCAGATGTTGGGAGGGCGCATGGACTCCCCTGGTGACGGAGACCCGGAGTTGGCGTCGGTGGTTACGCATTCCAGGGGGAGCTGTCCCATAAGAGTTGGATGGGGGCTGCTAGACCGGATTGGAGAGCGGTTCCGAAAATCGGGAATCGGCGGGCCGGTGTACATTATCACCGACGACAACGTGTTCCCTCTCTACGGAAGACAGGTGCAGCGTTCCCTCCAGCGCGCTGAGATAGAAGCCCACTGCTTTATCATACCGGCGGGGGAAGAGAGCAAGTCCTGGGAGACGGCGAATGCGATCTATCGCTGGCTGGCGAGCCGACGGGCGGAAAGGGGGCATACGATTCTGGCTGTGGGCGGAGGTGTGGTGGGAGACCTGGCGGGCTTCGTGGCGGCTACCTATCTGAGGGGAATTCCTTTCGTACAGGCTCCAACAAGCATGGCGGCGATGGTGGACGCCTCCATTGGAGGCAAGACGGCAGTTAACCTACCGGAAGCGAAGAACCTGGTGGGAGCTTTCTACCAGCCTCAGATGGTGCTGGCAGACCCGCATACGCTGACGACTCTGGGTCGACGGGAGCTATCGGAGGGATGGGCGGAGGCCATCAAGCATGGATTCATCATGGACGCCGACCTGGTGGCGGTGTTCGAAGACCACGCGTCCGAGCTGATGGGACTTGAGCCGGAGCTATCCACTGAGGTTATCAGGAGGAGCATGGCCATCAAGGCTGAGGTTGTCTCACAGGACGAGCGGGAGACTCTGGGTACACGGGTACTGCTTAACTACGGACATACCATCGGCCACGCCATTGAGGCGACTACCGGATACGGAGAGTGGATGCATGGCGAGGGAGTGTCGGTGGGCATGATGGGAGCGGCAGAACTCAGTCGGCGGATGGGGATGATAGACGAGGACGTGGTGAAGCGTCAAGGAGAGCTATTGCGGCGGTTTAATCTGCCCTTGAAGGCTGAAGGCTTGGACGTAGAGAAGATCTTTGCGGCGATGTCGTTGGACAAGAAGTCGACGGGAGGGGCGATTCGGTGGGTGCTATTGGAGGAGGTGGGGAAAGCGACGACATGCAGGGGCGTTCCGCCGGAGCAGGTGCGCGAGGTGGTGGAAGGGTTGCTATAGGTGTGCGGGACCGTTAGGGACTGACGTAGCCTAGCCAGTGACCTTTTCAATGAGGTACTCGACGGAACCTTTGGGGACGATGACCTGCACTTCCTCTCCCGCCTGACGGTTCATAAGGGCTTTGCCGACGGGGGACTCGCTGGAGATCTTCCTTTCGACCGGGTTGGCCTCCCGGGGATGTACAACGAGGTAAGAGACCTTGCGTCCGTTGCCGGGGGTCTTGACTACTACGGTCTTACCGATGGCCACCCGTTGAGCCTTCTTGCCGGTGGCACCGCCGGTGATGACGGCGGAACTTAAGGTATGCTCCAACTCGCGAATTCGGGATTCAACGAGGCCCTGCCTCTCCTTGGCGGCGTCCAACGGGGCGTTTTCGCGGAAGTCCTTGTCTGCCATGGCGCGGCCAATATCGCCGACGACTTTGGTGCGTTCGGCCTTTAGGGACTCAAGCTGTTTCGTGAGCTGCTTGAAGCCCTCCTGGGTTAGTTCGGCAACTTCCGGTGCGGCCTTCTGGCTCTTGGCGATTCTGGCGAGGGCCTTGTTCTTGGGCACTCTAGCGTGGGTAGCAAGGCTGACCTTGACCAGATCTTCGTTCTTGAGATAGGTGAGGAATTTCTTGACAGGGTCCAGTTTCTTGGCGACGTCGCCGCCGCTGCGGCCCAACCACTCGCAGTAAGAAGCAACGATTTGCGGGGTAAGGCCGCTAATGGGGCCGGAACTGCCACACCAACGTACGAATCTGTTGAGGTCTTGGGAGATGCCCTTTTTTCTGTTTTCCTTTAGTCCACTTACGTACTGGCTATAGGCCCTATTGAGGGGCAGGTCCGTAACTTGTGCCACGTAGTTTCTAACTCCTTCGCGATTTCACTATTTGCTGGTCACGGAGTGCATGTCACACTCAGCACTTCCGTCAGGCTTTGGATACATTGCTGCTTAGCATACCAATTAATGAAGGTGTTGGCAAAGGGAAGCCCCGAGGGCTGAATGGTAAAGTTGTTCCAGTTTTAGTATAATTACATAATATGGTAATCGTTGTCTTAAGGCCCTCTTGTGAAGGGAAAATACGCTCTAATACGGATTTAACTCACAGAGGCGAGATTGACCTTCGACTGGTGGAAGCAAAGCCGGACGCCGGGCCTGGCTTGTTGAATGAGACTGGGGCGGCAGGCATCTATGTTTCGGGTGGCGGATCAACAGATTCCCTCAACGGTTTCCCTAACAAGGAATTAGTCGGGCACTGGACTAAAGGGCATCGGGCGATATTGGCTCAGTCCCTGGATCTGGACATGCCGGTTTTGGCAGTAGGACAGGGGCTATTCTTGCTAAATGAAGTGTTTGGTGGGAAGTCCCCCGAGGTCTTGTCAATCGAGGGAGTGCATAGCGCCGATTCAGAAAAGCCGGGGCGAAGGACGATTTACGTTTCGCCCGGAAGCAAGGCAGCTGTGATTCTGGGAGCGGGGGGCTTCTTCAGGCTCGGTGGCGAAGTCCCATCGTCGCGGCTTATGGACAGGCATCGGGCGCCCCGTTTACTTGCCTCCGCCTACGACGTCGAGGACGGGGCGGTGGAGGGGCTGGAAAGCGCCGAACACGACTGGGTGATTGGGTTCCGGGCCGACTTGAGTGGAGACAAGAAACTACCGCGCGGCTTCAACGGCATTTATCAGGCGTTTTTAGAGAGGGCAGAGGTCTTTTCCCTCGCCCGAACGGTCCCATAGCTCGCCCAAGGCCAGCGCAGAGGTCAGTCACGCTTGTAAAGGGCCAAAGCCGCTCACGACCATGTAGAAAGGCTGCGAAAGCGGTTGATAAAATGGGCGAGGGAGCAGTATACATAATCACCAGGGCGCGGGTTCGCGTTAATGCCCGGTGAGCAAGAGGTGAAGCAGTAGATGGTAACCACTCCTGGAGAGAGAATTAGACCCATACGCATCCATGACGAGATGCGTACGTCTTATCTGAACTACGCCATGAGCGTCATTGTGTCGCGGGCTCTGCCAGACGTCCGGGACGGATTGAAGCCGGTGCAGCGGCGCATCCTGTACGCCATGCACGAGATTAGCCTTGGACCAACGAATCCCCACAAGAAGTGTGCGCGGATAGTGGGCGAGGTGTTGGGGAAATACCACCCCCACGGTGACGGGCCGGTCTACGACGCCCTGGTACGCATGGCGCAGGAATTTTCCCTTCGTCATCCACTTATTGATGGTCAGGGAAATTTTGGCAGCATCGACGACGACCCGCCGGCGGCAATGCGGTACACCGAGGCGCGACTGACCCGCATCGCTCAAGAGATGCTGTCGGACATTCAGCTGGACACGGTGGACTTCGCTCCCAACTTTGACGATTCCATCAAGGAGCCGGAGGTCCTTCCCGCCCGGCTTCCGAACCTGTTGGTGAATGGCGGCGCCGGAATCGCAGTCGGGATGGCAACCAGCATTCCGCCCCACAACCTGGGAGAGATTTGCAACGCCATTTGCTATCTGATCGACAACCCGGACGCATACGTGGAAGAGCTGTTGAAGGTTGTGAGGGGGCCGGACTTTCCGACCAGGGCGATGGCGCTGGTAGGCAAGGACCGGGAATTCGTCAAGCAGATGTACTCAACGGGCAGGGGCAGGGTGGTAATGCGGGCCAAGGTGGATATTGGGGAGATGAAGAACGGCCGCTCCCAGATTGTGGTGTCCGAGCTTCCGTACCAGGTAAATAAGGCAAACCTGGTGGCACGCATTGCCCAGATGACTCGGGACAAGAAGATTGAGGGTATTTCGGACATCCGAGACGAGTCGGACAGGAAGGGTCTACGCATCGTGCTGGATCTGAGGCGAGGAGCCCAGCCCCAGATGGTGCTGAACAACCTGTACAAGCATACGCCGATGCAGTCGTCATTCAACGCCACGATGCTCGCGCTGGTGGACGGGCAGCCGCAGGTATTGAACCTGAAGCGTATGCTGCAGCTGTTCATCGAGCACCGGCGGGTTGTGGTCGTCCGGCGGACAGAGTTCCTGTTGAGGCGGGCCAACCAACGTGCGCACATCCTGGAGGGTCTGCGCATCGCCATTAAGTTCCTGGACATGGTCATCAAGCTCATACGCGGGGCGGAAAACGTTGATGCGGCCAAGGATAGCTTGATGGTGGAGTTGGGGCTGACGGAGGAGCAGGCGCAGGCGATTCTGGACATGCAGCTGCGACGCCTGGCTGCGCTGGAGCGGCAGAAACTGGAGGACGAATACGAAGCGCTGTTGCAGACCATCGGGGAGTTGGAGGAGCTTCTGGCGGACCCGACCAAGGTGCTGAGTCTCATCAAAGACGAGACCCTGGAACTGAAGAAGAAATACTCCAATCCTCGCAGGACGAAGATCATCCGGGACGAGCCGACTCAGATTTCCCTGAGAGACTTGACGCAGCACGAGGAGGTGGTGATAACCATCAGCCGTCGGGGGTACATCAAGCGGATGCCGACGAAGACATATCGTTCCCAACTACGCGGAGGCAAGGGCAAGCGAGGCATGACGACGCGGTTAAGCGACGCGGTTAAGCATCTTTTGGTTTCCGACACCCACGATATGCTTCTGTTCTTCACCAACACGGGCAGGGTGTACCGCCTTGACTGCTTTGAGATTGTGGGTGATACCTCGCGGACAACCCGGGGCACGCCGCTGGTCAATCTCATCAACCTCACACCCGGTGAGCGTGTTACAGAAGTGGTATCCACGTCGGAACTGGATCTGGATAGCAGGTACGCGTTGGGTACGCGCAATGGCAAGGTGAAGGTGCTGGAGTTGAAGAATCTGGCCAACCTTCGGAGCAACGGACTGATTATCATGCGTCTGGATACGGGCGATGAGTTGATATCGGTGAGGGAGATCAAGAAAGAGCAGGAGGTTATTCTCTTCACAGCCAGGGGCAAGTCAATCCGTTTCCTGGAAAGCGAGCAACTAATCCGGTCACGAACTGCGGGTGGGGTAAAGGGCATACGTCTATTGCCAGGCGACGAGGTAGTGGCGATGGAAACCATCACGCCTAAGGACAAGATCCTGATTATCAGCGCCAATGGCATCGGCAAACTGATGACAGTCGTGAGGAACAGGACACAACAAAGGGGTGGACAGGGGGTTATTTCTTTCCGCGTTACTGAAAAGACCGGGCCGGTGGTGGATGCTAGGGTTGTCCGCGAGGGAGAGGAAGACGAGATATTCGTGGTTTCCGAGCAGTCTCAGGTTTACCGGACCAACCTGGAAGGGATATCTACGTACAGCCGGACTGCGGGGGGCGTGATCATCTGGAGGCCTGGCGAGGACGACCAGGTGGCGTCGATAGCTTGCTTCGGGAACGGCCACAAGAGGGCATAGGGTGTGGGGGAAGGGCCACTCGCCCCATCGTCCTTCGCCAGGCTCAGGGTGAGCGAGGGGATCAGGTGTGGTTCAGGCGGGTGAAGCGGCTCTCGTAGTAGAGCAGCGGGTTGGCCTTGTTTCCAAGGGCCATTTCGTCCACTGAACCGATGTAGATAGTGTGGTCGCCATGGACGTGGGCATCGACGACGCGGCAGCCGAAGTAGGCCATGGAACCTTCGATGACGGGCAGGCCCATGTCGCTCAGGTGGTGTTGGAAGGGAGTTCCCAGACGGTCCTGGGGCTTGCGGGCGAAATAGCCGCCGATCTCTTCCTGTTCCTGACTGAGTATGTTTACTCCAAAGGCGCCGAGGGCCTTGATGTAGTTGTGGGTGTGGGTGCGGAAGTCCACGCAGACCAAGGCTAGGGGAGGGGTGAGGGAGATTGAGGTGAAGGAGTTGGCGGTCATGCCGTGGAGATTGCCCTGATGGTCCAGGGTGGTGACTATGGTGACGCCGGTGGCGAAGCGGGCCATGCCCCCCCGAAAATCATCTTTGCTTACCATAACTGCCCTCGCTTGGAGTTAGGGATACCTATTTTTGTACTAAGGTCAGGCATATGTCAACGGCACACGGGCAGGGATTTGGAGCGGCTTCTCGTCAAGCATTCCTTCTGATTTCGCTGTTGACCGTCTAAGAGGGCTTCCAGCCGGCATATCGACGGCCGCTTCCCGTGTCTGCAAACTCAAGGCTCCTTGTTTGTAGCGTGTCTGTCTGGTGCTATACTTGGCCGATTGCAGATGGTGCCGGGTTTGGTATCGTCAGCGAAGCGAAGGGTGCGCTCAGGAGGAAGTTAATTGGAGTTGTTGAGAAGTTTGCAGTTCGTGCCAGGGAACCGTAGGGACATGCTCCAGAAAGCCAAGGGGTTTCGTGCGGATGTGTTGGTGGCGGACCTGGAGGACTCGGTGCCGCCGGACGAGAAGTCGGCCGCGAGGAAACTGGTTGCCGAGCTAGTTCCGACGCTTTCGGAGTCGGGCCAGAAGGTAATGGTGCGGGTGAACTCGCTGGACACGGGGAGAACGGCTGATGAACTGCGGGCGGTGGTCTCGCCACAACTTTATGGGGTTAGTTTGGGGAAGGTGGACTCGACGTGGCACATCAAGGAGTGCGACCGGCTGCTGAGCGTGGAGGAGGAAAGGCGAGGGATTGCACGGGGAAGCGTGAAGATCATTCCGTGGATTGAGAGTGCGGCGGGGGTGTTGTCGGCATCATCGATTGCTGCTGCTTCGGGTAGAGTGGTAGCGATGGCCTTCGGTGCTGAGGATTTTACGAATGACATGGGTCTGAAGCGGACGGAGAGTGGGGAGGAGGTGGCGTTTCCACGGGCCATGATCCCAATCGCCGCCCGGGCGGCTGGCATTGTCGCGCTTGATACGCCATATGTGAGATTTCGGGACGCGGAGGGGTTGCGGAAGGAGTCGGAGTCGGCGGCAAGCCTGGGCTACAAGGGGAAGTTTGCCATCCATCCCGCGCAACTGGAGACCATAAACACGGTATTCACGCCCAGGGAGGAGGACCTGGAGTACGCCCGGAGAGTAGTTGCGGCGTGGGAAGAGTCAACGGCGCAGGGCCGGGGAGCGCTGGCGCTGGACGGTGAAATGGTGGACGTTCCGGTGGTGAAGCGAGCCTACAATTTGCTGGCGCAGGCGAAAGAGATTGCCAGGATGGAGAATGCCTGATGATTACTGTTACCACGGAAACGGTTGTGGGGAAGCGGATTGTGAGGGTGCTGGGGATGGCGGAGGGGAGCACGGTGAGGGCACGGAACCTGGGCCGCGACATCGTCGCCGTCATCAAAAGCCTGTTCGGGGGCGAGATTGTCGAGTACTCGGAGCTACTGGCGGAGGCCAGGGCAGAGGCGATGACGCGGATGTTGGAGCAGGCGGAAGGGATGGGGGCCAACGGGGTTGTGAATGTGCGGCTGGCAACCTCGGTGATAATGTCGGGGGCTACGGAGCTATTTGCATACGGAACGGCGGTGGTGCTAGAGGAGGAGTCGAGCGGTGAGTGACCGGATAATCCTGGAAGGGATGCAGTTCTACGGGTACCACGGGCGCAACGAGGAAGAGAAAGTGCTGGGCCAGCCCTTCGAGGTGGACCTGGATGCAGAGATTGATTTGACGGCGGCGGGGGGGTCGGACGACATCGCCGATAGCGTCAGCTATACGGACCTGTACCGGGTGGCGAAGCACCACTTGGAGGGGCAGGGGCGGGACCTGGTGGAGGCGGTGGCCCACGCAATTGCCAGCGAGATTCTGGACTCCTATCCGGTCGAGAGTGTGAGGGTGCGGGTAGTGAAGGTGCGTCCGCCCATCAAGGGAGGTGTTCTGGCGGGAGCGGGGGTGGAGGTCTTTCGGAGCCGGTAGGAGATGGACAGTTAACGGATGATTGAGTTCACGACGGACTTGGCAATGTGGCAGCTTGTGTTGCTGTCGGTCTTGTCCTTGGTGGTGGGACTGCTGGGAGGTTTCGTGGGGCTGGCGTTGGGGACGATGCGGCTGCCGGCGCTGCTTCTGATGGGGGTTAATCCGCAGTACGCAGCGGGCACGAACATCCTGACCAGCGCATTG
>DAOUKX010000003.1:0-3315 GCA_034420855.1 Dehalococcoidia bacterium | reverse complement strand
GATGGCAAGCCCTTCAGCGTAGAGCTATGAGGGGGGCCTCACGTGCAGGCGACGGGAGAAGTAGGGCCATTGTTTGTGTTGGGAGAGTCGAGCATTGGCGGAGGGATGCGGAGGGTCGAAGCGGTGACGGGGCAGAGTTCGGTGAACTTGTTTCAAGAACGGTCGGAACTTCTACAGCGCATCGCCGGGCAGCTGGAGACTCCCGTGACAGACTTGGAGGAGAGACTTGCGGGATTCATTTCGGACATGCGCGCCTTGAGAAGACAGGTGGTGCAGCTTGAACGGAAGAAATTAAGGATGGAGGCCGAGGGGCTGCTGGGGCAGGTGAGGGAAGCCAAGGGAGTGAAGGTGCTGGCGGCACGAACCTCAGCGGGCAGCGTCGAGGCGATGAGGGAGATGGGGGACTGGCTGAGGGCCAAACTTGAAAATTGCGTATTGGTGCTGGCAATGGCGCAAAATGGGAGGCCGCTGCTGGTTTCGATGGTCACGCCGGACCTGGTGGCGAGGGGGCTTCATGCGGGGAACATCGTTCGTGAAACGGCGCAAAAGTTGGGTGGGGGCGGTGGCGGCCGGCCCGAGTCTGCACAGGCGGGTGGGCGGCGACTGGACGTGCTGCCGCAGGCTCTCGCCGACGTTGTGGGCCTGGTGGAGCGAGAGGTGGAATCCTGAGGCTGCTGGCGTTGGATGTGGGGACACGCCGGATTGGGATGGCGGTCAGCGATCCCTTGGGAATCCTCGCTTCGCCGCGGGGCTACATCGAGAGGAAAGGAATCGCCGCAGACGTGGATGCCGTGGTCCAGAAGGCACGAGAATGGGGAGTGGGGAGGGTACTTGTCGGGATGCCTCTAACGCTCAGAGGAAAGAAGGGCGTGCAGGCGCAGCTTGTCGATGAGTTCTGCCAGCGTTTGGAGACGGACGGAGGCGTGCGAGTGTCCACGTGGGACGAGCGGTTTTCGACCTTTGATGCCGAGAGACGAATGCGGGCAGCTGGAAGAAGTCCTTCGCGGGAGAAGGGGCGCTCCGATGCGGCGGCAGCGGCGGTGATTTTGCAGTCGTATCTAGACAGCAAACGACGGCAATGAGAGGACGATTGGGCATCATCGGGTACCCGTTGGGGCATTCAATGTCGCCCGTCATGTTTCGCGCTGCGTTTGAGGAGTATGGACTCGACGTGACCTACGATGCGTGGGAGGTCGCACCTGAAAAACTGAGGTATTTCCTGGAAGAAGTAAGGGTCTCGGAGGAGGAGATTCTCGGATTCAATGTTACGGTGCCTCACAAGGAAGCGGTGATGGCGGCAATGGACGAAGTTTCTGCGGAGGCCCAACGAGCGGGGGCGGTGAACACAGTATTGAACGATGACGGTCGCCTCGTTGGATACAACACTGACGGGACCGGTTTCGTCTGGGCATTGCGAGAGGAGGCGGGCTTTGCCTTTGATGGTAAACGGGTACTGATAATCGGCGCAGGAGGGGCGGCTAGAGGAGTGGTTATGGCGTTGTCTGGCGAGGCTGTGTCGGACTTCACCATCGCGAATCGGACACAGGAGCGGGCTGAGCGTTTGGCGGACGATCTGACGCGCTATTTTGCAGGAGGAGTTCGGGCGATTTCTCTGGAATCAGGGGAATTCAGGCGCGCTGCTCTTTCATCCGATCTGATAGTCCAATGCACCACTTTGGGGATGCTACATTCGCCGGCGGCTGAGGCTTCTCTGTTGGCGGCGGCGGATATCTCCGCTGACGCCGTTGTCTACGACCTGGTGTATAATCCACCAGAAACGCCGCTGATGCGGGAGGCAGTAGAGGCCGGGGCGAGAGTGTACGGGGGCCTGTCCATGCTGGTGTACCAGGGAGCCGTAGGATTTGAGACATGGATGGGGCGTCCGGCGCCGGTGCAGGCGATGTTCGAGGCGACGCGGGCGGCGTTGGAGGAGCAATAGGAGAGTATCAAGGGGTAGCTATGATTAGGTTTCTTACCGCCGGCGAATCCCATGGCCAGGGCCTAGTGGTCATAGTCGAGGGGATGCCGGCGGGTCTTTCGATAAGCGAAGAGTATATCGGTGCGCAGATGGCGCGCCGCCAACGAGGCCACGGCCGGGGCGGACGGATGCAGATAGAGAAAGATTGGGCCCATGTGGTCTCCGGCATACGGCACGGACGGACTTTGGGAAGCCCCATCGCGATGACAATAGAAAATCGGGACTGGGTGAACTGGACAACGGTGATGAGCGTAAATCCGGTGGAGGAGGAAGTTGAGCGGATCACTCGCATCAGGCCAGGCCATGCGGACCTGCCCGGTACGATGAAGTACGGGTACGACGACGTCCGGGACGTGCTGGAACGGTCGAGCGCGCGGGAGACGGCGGCGAGGGTGGCGGCGGGAGCGGTGGCGCGCCGTTTGCTTGAGGATTTCGGTATGGAGATTCGCAGCCACTCCCTGATAATCGGCGGCGTAAGGGCCGAGGTCAGCGGAGATGTGGACTGGGAGCGCGTTGAGGCATCCTCCGTTCGTTGCGCGGACCCGAAAGCGGAGCCGCGGATGGTGGAAGCCATAGATTCGGCCAAAGAAGCTGGAGACACAGTGGGGGGCGTGGTTGAAGTCATCGTCTACGGAGTGCCTATCGGGTTGGGGTCGCACGTGCAGTGGGACCGGAAGCTGGACGGGCGAATTGCCCAGGCTTTGATGTCTATCAACGCAACAAAGGCGGTTTCTATCGGCGACGGATGGGACTCGGTCAATTATCGAGGGTCGCAGGTGCACGACGTGATTGACCCGGTGACGGATCCGGGCAGGCCATGGCAGCGTCAGACAAATCGCTCGGGCGGCACAGAGGGCGGCATGACCAGCGGGATGCCGCTGGTGGCGAGGTTTGCCATCAAGCCCATTTCGACCCTGGTAAAACCGCTTCCATCGGTGGACCTGGACACAGGAGGGCTGGTGCAGGCCCACTACGAACGCTCGGACGTTTGTCAGGTGCCCCCCGCCGGAGTTATCGGGGAGGCCATGGTAGCACTGGTGGTTGCGGACGCCTTTATGGAGAAGTTTGGGGGAGACAACGTTTCGGAGACGCGCCGGAACTTCGAAGCTTTTCTGGAGACGGTGAAACCGAGGAAATGGGGTTCGGGGGTCAGCGCCGACTAAGGAAGCAATCGATGACACAGCCCCAAAACATCATTGCCGTGGTCTACGACTACGACCGGACTCTCAGTCCGCTGTCCATGCATCAGGATGTTATTTTCCCCCGAATGGCTATTGACGCCCCCGGATTTTGGGCAAGGGCGGACCGGCTTCGGGAAGAACTGGCCTACGAGGACG
>DAOUKX010000002.1:0-7933 GCA_034420855.1 Dehalococcoidia bacterium | reverse complement strand
ATAGCCGTCAACAGGCAGGCCTTCTTCAACTACGAAGTGCTTGAGCGATTCGAGGCGGGCCTCCAGCTTACGGGCACGGAGATAAAGTCCATCCGCGCCGCCCGCGTCGATCTGCGGGGTGCTCACGCCCGCTTCGAAAACAACGAACTTTGGCTTCACGGCATGCACGTGGCCCTCTACGACCCTGCAGGTCAACGCAACCATGACCCAAGGCGCCCCCGGAAGCTGCTGATGCGACGGGTCGAGATTGAGGAGATTGCGGGCAAGATCTCCCAGAAGGGCCTGACGCTGGTTCCGTTGAGACTTTATGTAAAAAACCACTGGGCCAAGATTGAGTTGGGCCTGGCCAGGGGCAAGCGTCAGTACGACAAGCGGAAGGCCATCATTGAGCGTGACAAGGACCGGGAGGCCCGGCGGGCGCTGCGACAGGTGGCGTAACTCCCACTCCCTTTGTAAAAGAATTCATCACCCCTGCGAAAGCAGGGGCCCATGGCGAGGCGGTGCCGGGCTGGGTCCCCTCCCCCATTCCAGCGTAGGTGGAAATCCATCCCTCATAGCTATCAAACCCTCCTACCCACAACCAGCCCCAAACTTGCCGTCACGCAGTGACCAAAAGTGCCATTTTGCCCTTTGTCACCAACCCTCACCCCCCTGCTAACCTACTTCCCATGGACCAACTCACCTTAACAAATCAGCTGCAACCCGCGGGCAATTTCGCCCTTAAGAGGGATTCCTTTCCCGGATTTATGTAACAAAAACAAATCGAAAATTCCCTGATTCACGCCTGATTAAGCCCAAAAACAAATATTTGTTTTGCTAACAAATCTCTTGAGACCGCTCAGTGAATGCCAGTTGATGTCGCCACCGGCTCTGGACATTTGGACGGCTGTGGCGGATAATTTATATACAGGGCACGGGGACGCGCGGTTTCGACAGGGGAACGTCCTGGAAGAATTGCAGGTCGGGGCGCCGTCATCACCCCGTCAACAAGGCGGCAAAAAAGTAACCGGCGAAAGAGAATTCGCTCTAGCAGTCTAGGCATCTAGACTGCTCGTCTGCCACCGCTAACCCCGGATGCGGGAAGCAGGCGCAATAAGCCCGGGGTGCTGCCATCTCCACGCCGGTTAAGGATGGCTTAAGATCAACCGGCTGGCCCTTTGAAACTTTGCCGGTAGAGGGTCAAGGGAGCGACATCAAAGTACCGGATAAGCCTGTAGGACATTCTTCCGAGACTTCTTCTGGACGGGGAGTTCGACCCTCCCCCGTCTCCACCATCCCATACCGTAACCTTCCCTTAATTGCGCTTGCCCTTCACGTGTAATATCATCGCAATCGCGGTCTGCTTGAAAGCGGCGGCTCTCTGAAGGGCCTCCCCTCGCAGCAGCGCAATTTACCAGCCGGAGTTGCCTTTACTGAAATGCAGCGAAGTCTTGTATCCGACGTCTCCCTGGCGGACTCAGTCGGCTCGACGGCAGCCAATCACCACGACGGCTCTGCTACCCAGACCTTGGAGTCGATGGATTCTGGCCTCTTTTCCGAACCCCTGCCCACCGCCGTCATAGACGTGGGCTCCGGTTCCGCCCGCGCCGTGGTCATGCAGGTCAACCGCGGCGGCGGTATAGAAATCATCGCCCAGCAGCGGATGAGCCTGAACCTGATGAGCCACCTCACGCGGAAGGGTGCTCTCGACGATGAGAGCGTGGACGCAACCGTGGAGGCGGTGGAAGACTTTGTTCAGCTTGCCCAGGGCTACGGCATAAGCTGCATCCACGCAGTGGGCACCGCCGCTCTGCGAGAATCCAACAACGTGCTGGAGGTGACGCAGACCATCGCCACCCGCTTCGGAGTGACGCTCCGCGTCATCGACGGCTATGAAGAGGCGGCCTACTGCTTCCTGGGGGCCGTCCACGGCCTTCCTGTTAATACCGGCCTAATGGCGGACCTGGGCGGCGGAAGCATGGAGGTGGTGGAGTTCGCCGACAGGGCCCTGAAGACCCTCCACACCCTGCCCCTGGGCAGTCTTCGCATGGCCAACAGCTTCCGGCTGACTCAACAGGCGTCGGCGGAAGATGTGGCCGCCGCCCATCGCTACGCCCAGGAGTCCCTTTTTCTGGCCAACGTGCCGGCGTTGACCCACGACGGTGAACTGGTGGGGTCCGGTGGGTCCATGCGCCTCTTTGCCAAGCTGGACCGTCGTCACAGGCACCATCCGGTGAGGCGGATCCACGGATACAGCATCAGCCGCCGCGCCATGGAGACCCTCGTGAACCATCTCGCGGAAACTGACCTGGAGGAACGGAGGCAGGTCCCGGGCATGAACCCGGAGCGTACCCACTCCATCGTGGGCGGGGCCGTGGTAGCCCTGGCCCTGATGGAGCACGCGGGCGCCAACAGAATTATGTTATCCGGCCAGGGCCTCAGGGAAGGACTTGCCCGCAACCCTGACCATCTTTCCTTGGAGCGTGACATAGTCCTTCCGCCTACTTCCACCGTCCGTCTGAATACCCTGGCCGACCTCAGCCAGCGTTTCGCCCCCCGCTATTCCCGACGGGGGCCACGACGGTCGGAATTGGCGCACAGAATCGCCGATGCGGTGTGGTGTGGCAAGTCCCAACTGCTTGCCTCCTCCCTTAGTAGCGCTGCGTTTCTGTTGGACGTGGGAAGCGCCGTCGACTTCTACAACCGGCTTAATCGCACTGCCTCCCTCGTGGTGGCGTCGGACTTGCCCGGGTTCAGCCACCGGCAGTCTGCCCTCATAACTGCCATTCTGCTGGCGGCGGAACGGGGCCGGCTGCCCCGTAAGTACCGCCGAAGCTCACTGCTCTCTCCGAACGACCGTGAGCGCGTGGGCCAGGCCGCCATGATCCTGATGGTCGCCGATGAACTTGAGCGAAGGTTACCTCCACAACTCCCGGCGGACGCCGTGCAGATTTCCAGGAACGGCAGCGGGCTGGAGGTTGCTACTCCGGCGTGGTCCCGAAAGGCGGGCGACTCCATCAGCAAGAAGTGGGTACGGGAATTCGGACAGCCAATCTTAATACGGCGGGTGAACCATGAATAACGCAAACTTGAACATAAAATTCCCTATGGGCTCCAGGTTCGGGGACCATCCCGACGACGGCCGATATCCCGGACGCCTGATAATCGTGGAAGGGATCGACGGTTCCGGCAAAAGCACCCAGATAGACCTGCTCGGCAAGTGGCTCTCCAGTATGGGCTACGTCACCGTCTTTACCGAGTGGAACTCTTCCCCCATAGTCCGTCGCACCACAAAGCGGGGCAAGGACCAGCGCCTGCTTACGCCCATGTCCTTCAGCCTCATCCACGCGGCGGACTTTGCCAACCGCGTCTACACGCAGATACTGCCCGCTCTTAAGTCGGGCACCGTGGTGCTCGCCGACAGGTACGTGTTCACCGCCTTTGCCCGTGACACTGCCCGCGGCGTCAACCGCGACTGGCTCCGCCGCGTCTACTCCTTCGCTGTGCAGCCGTCGCTGGCCCTGTATTTCAAGGTTCCCCTGGAAGAGTCCATCAGAAGGATAGTCGCGGGCAGGGAGTCCATAGGATACTACGAGTCCGGCCAGGACCTTGACATCGCCCCAACCCGGGAGCAGTCCTTCCGCACCTTTCAGCAGCGGCTGCTGGACGAGTACGACCGGCTGGCCGAGGAGTATGGCCTGGTGACCATCGACGCCACAAACACCATTTCCAAGCAGCAAGAGTTAGTCCGGGAATATGTGAAACCCCTGCTGCCGGGTGTCATGGAGATTCATGGAGACAGCTTGCCGGAAGCCCTGAGCAGCGCCGGGCTGACTGGACGCTACGTCACACGGTCCGGCTCCCGCAGGTTCCCCGAAGCCGTGGGGCCCACCGATGGTTAATTTGAAGGCGCTTCAAACAGCTCGGGAGGGCACGAAATGACTGAGACAGTCAGCGACGGAGACGGGCTTATGACAACGCCCAAGTTCTATGGCCATATCCCCCTCGGCCTTGGGGAAATTCACATGCCGGGCAGGCTCATCGTTATAGAAGGGACCGACGGCGTGGGCCGCTCTACCCACATTGCCTTGTTGAAGGAGTGGCTGGAAACCGAGGGCCACGCCGTCCTCGATACGGGCTTTCGACGTTCTGAGCTTACCGGCGACGGCATAGATCGGGCCATGCGGGGCCACACCCTTGACCACGTAACCCTCAATCTCTTCTACGCCACCGACTTCTGGGACCGGTTGGAGAAGGGCATCATCCCTGCGCTCCAGGCGGGCATGATCGTCCTCGCCGACCGGTACATCTACTCCATCATCGCCCGGGCGCGGGTGCGTGGCGTTCCGGCCCGCTGGCTGGACGACATGTTGGAGTTCGCAATCGTGCCGCACCAGGTCTTCTATCTGGACATCGACGTGGAGCAGCTTCTACCCAGAATGCTTGCCAACCGGGAGCTGGACCATTGGGAGTCCGGCGAGGACTTTCTCCGTACACCGGACCGGCATTCCAGCTTTGTGCTATACCAGAATGCTCTCTTGCAGGAGTTTCGCAACCTGGCGAAGCAGTACAGCTTTGTGACCATCGACGCCCGACCCAGCGTCCAGGAGGTATTCAAGAACCTTCAGGGCGGCGTCCGCATCGAGCTCTCAAATATGCTGGGCTAGAGCCCTCTTATTGAGACCCTCCGCCTAGGGGCGGGTTTCAAACCCGCCCTTTCCGTCGGTTACCTTAGTCCAGAATCCTCGTCCCGTACAGCCTGACAGCGTTGTCCCAGAGAATCTTGCGCTTGCTGTCGTCGCCGATGGGCTGGGCAATGAAATCAGGAAGGGCCTTCTCCGGGTCCGGCGCGTCCGGGTGAGAGTAGTCCGTGTTCCAGACGATGTTGTCGTCGCCCAGAGCGTCCACCACGCCCTTCAGGTGGAATTCGTCCGGGTCGCAGGCCACGAAGCCCTGGCGGAGGAAATACTCGCTCGGCTTGAGAGGCATCTCCTCCATGTCGTACCACATTCCCTGCCGCTTCTCCCTCATGCCGTGGTCGTTGAGGCGGCCAAGCCAGAAGGGCAGCCAGCCGGCGTTGCCTTCCAGGAAGGACACCCTCAGCTTGGGGAAGCGCTCCATAACGCCCAGGAAGATGAGGTGTCCCAGGGAGATCATGTTCTCGAAGGGGAAGCCTATGGCGTGCTCAAGAGCAACCTCGGCGCCGGAAACCTCAGACCGGGGCTGGTAGCGCACGCCGGTGTGGGGCTGTCCGCTGCTGACGCCGTGGAAGGACACAGGGAAGTCCAGCTCCTCCGCCAGTGCCCAGAAGGGGTCGTAGGCGGGGTCGTGCCACGGACGGCTCTTCTCGGCGCGGGGCATCGTGACCGTCACCGCTCCAAGTTCGTCGATTGCCCGACGGGTCTCCGTCACCAAGCCTTCGATGTCGTGCTGGTTGGGAAGCACCCCAACCATTTTGATGCGGCTGGGGGCCGTATCGCAGAAAGCGCGGGAATAGTTGTTGTAGGCGCGGGTGCAGGCCCATATGAGCCCCTGGTCCACGCCGCTGACGCGCAGGGGATGAGGGGCGTTGTCAATCAACACCTGCTTGTCCCAGCCGAGCACGTCCATGTGCTCGATGCGGCTCTCAGGCGTAAACCCCTTAGCGAAGGCCGCCCCGTACTTCTTGGCCATCACGTCCCGGTCGTCTATGGTTGCCTCTCGTTTGACGCCTGCTCCCTGGATGGTGGTCTTGACCCGGCTGCCCTCCGGGAATATCTCGCATTCCATGAAACTGCGGCTGGCTCCAACGCGGCTCTCCGAGACGGGGCCGACAATGGGCCTGCGGTGGTAGTATTCCGGCTCCATATACTCGCTCCACAGGTCGTGGACCTCCGTTAAGTGGGCATCAGAGTCGATAACCTTGAATCCTTTGTACATGGTTTAACCTCGCTTCCTGTGAATTGAGTTTCGGGGTCTCCCGCCACCCCGCCCCCGCCTAGAATTGTAGTCTTATGTAAAGCCCCCTGTCCAATTGGAGGCATTATACCACCAACGGCTCCCGAGTTACCCTGAATCCGCAAGCCCCTTCGCTCAAAACCCAATGGCTGGTAAACTAGCCTGTTGAGACAAGCCGGGCTTGGAGGTGACAGGCATGAAGGCAATTGTCGGGGCGAGGCTCATTGACGGCACGGGCGCTCCGCCTGTGCCCAACGCGGTAGTGATAGTCGATGACGATAGCATCGTCGGTGTCCACCCTGCGGGCAGCGTCCTCGTACCTACCGAAGCGGAAGTCATTGACGCCTCCGGCTTGACCCTTATGCCGGGGCTGATCGACACTCATGACCACTTGGCCCACTTTGGCCACGAACTGGCCGTCCGATGGGGCATCGACGAACCCAAGAGTCTTCGACACGCCCGGGTCTTCGACGTTCTCAAGCAGACGCTGGAGACGGGATTCACCACCGTCCGCGACGCCGCCGGACTGGACGCGGGTTTCCGCGATGCGGTGGACCGGGGGCTGATGCCCGGTCCCAGGCTGCAGGTTGCGCTCAACTTCATCACTCCCACGGCTGGGCAGGCGGACCGCACCAGCCCCTCAGGACACTCCCCCGCCGTGATTCCCCAATTCGACCTGCCCCTAGGTATCGCCGACGGTCCCTTCGCCATGCGCGCCAAGGTGAGGGAGATGGTCCGGGCCGGCGCCGACGTAATCAAGACCGCCGTGAGTGGCTGGGGACGGCCCACCAGGGGTCTTGGGCCCGGCGATCAGATTATGGCACGGGAGGAAATGGACGCCCTGGTGGACGAGGCCCACGTGCTGGGCCGCAGGGTAATGTGCCACGTTTTCCGTGGCGCGGGTCTTCGTATGGCCGTGGAAGCGGGAGTGGATTCCATTGAGCACGGGTCCTATCTGAACCAGGACCCGGAACTGCTGGACATCATGGCCCGAAATGGAACCTACTTCGCCCCCACCTTCAGCGTCTTCTACTATCACGAAAGGCGCGGAAGCCCCCACGAAAGCGCCCGCGCCGTGGACTTTCGAGAGCATCACGTCGCGAGTCTGAGGCTGGCTCTGGAAGCGGGGGTGCAGGTGGTGGCGGGCTGCGATGCTGGAGCTTTTGTCCACGGCAACAACGCCCACGAACTGACCTGCCTGGTTGAGCGGGGCATGGAGCCCATGAACGTTATCCAGTCCGCGACGGGCCGCGCGGCTCGGTGCATGGGACTGGAGAACTCCATAGGGACAGTCAAAGCCGGGTTGAAGGCAGACCTGATCCTGGTGGAGGGTGATCCGCTGGAGGACATGTCGATTCTGGAGTACGGACGGGCCGTCTGCTGGGTGATGAAGGACGGTGAAGTCTACGTGGACCGCCGCTCCTCCCCTCTCCCGTAGGGACGATTCACGAACTGCCCTTTGTCCTGAGGTCCTTGCCTAGAGCGGCCAGCGTTCCACGCCGCCGGTAGCCCTTTCAAACCCGTCGGCGACCTTCAGCAGGGTCGCCTCTCCGAAATTAGCTGCGACAAGCTGCAACCCTATGGGCAGACCGTCTGCGGTGAAGCCGCAATTCATGGAGAGGGCCGGATGGCCGGTTGTGTTCAAGGGACGGGACAGCCTGGATGCCAAGTCGCCTATTACCCACTCCCTGCCCGCGTGGTTGAAGTGGTACTGGCCCAGGGCTGGCGGCGGTAAGATGGAGGAAGGAGTGGCCAGCACGTCCACCTGTTCAAAGGCGGCGTCCAGTTCCTTCCGTATCTCGTCCCTAATCTCGTTGGCTTGGATGTAATCGGCAGCCAGCACCTTGGAACCTCTGTGAATCCTCTGATAGAGAATGTTGGGGGTCTCCGGGGGGAAGTCCTTCATCATCGGCTGGAAGTACCCCGCCGTCTCGCCTTCCGAGAGCATGGTGTGGATGTCGTTGGTGCGGTGGATGTTGGGCAGGTGAACCTCGACCAGCTCGCAACCCGCTTTCCC
>DAOUKX010000001.1:0-2056 GCA_034420855.1 Dehalococcoidia bacterium | reverse complement strand
CGGCCTCCTGTGTGGCCAGGGCGTTGGCGGCCTCCTGTGTGGCCAGGGCGTTGGCGGCCTCCTGTGTGGCCAGGGCGTTGGCAGCCTCCTGTGTGGCCAGGGCGTTGGCAGCCTCCTGTGTGGCCAGGGCGTTGGCGGCCTCCTGTGTGGCCAGGGCGTTGGCGGCCCGCCGGGTGGCCTCGTGGTCTGGCGGCACGGGAGTGGCGGTGCAGTCGGGCTGCTGTGGGCTGGAACCACAGGAAGGCGGAGCAGGACTGGGTGTCTCTCGATCACAGTACGGACATCGGGGCTCGTTTTACCCTGATGAACCTCCCCCGTCATCATGCGAGTCCGCCAGCACCCCCATCCCGAACACAAGGGCCAGCGCCATTATCCCGAAGACCGTCAGCGTGTAGAGGACTCGAATGCAGTGGGATTTCATCGCAATAGCTGGAATTTCCTTACACTTTACAAAACTAATTTAGAACTATTTTGAATATTATCACGCTTTATATCACCGTAGTATTACTTTTCCTGCAATTAGATGTATTTTTTTGTAACTCTTTACTGTTTTGCAGGTACAGCCACCCCCCCGCCCCGTGTGCGCATTGACACATGCCGAGAGATCAAGCAGGAAAGTCGGACCGGTCGGGCCCCGGGGAACCGGCAAAGGCATATGTATCTTCGGCCCATTAGTGTTAAGATAGCCGTCGCACGTCCATAACCGGCAAGGAGGAAGCAAGATGGACCTGGGCCTTAGCGAAGAACAGGAAATGCTCAAACGGACCGCACGGGAGATGCTCGAAGCCGAGTGTCCCAAGACCCTCGTGCGGGACATGGAAGAAGACGACAAAGGCTACTCGCCCGAGCTCTGGCAGAAGCTGGTGGAGCAGGGATTCATGGGCCTGCCCTTCCCCGAGAAGTACGGCGGCGCAGGATTCGAGTTCCTGGACCTCATGGTCCTCGTCGAAGAGTTCGGCCGGGCCCTGGTCCCGGGCCCCTACTTCTACACCGTTGTCGTGGCCGGTACGGCCATTAACGACGCCGGCACCGACGCGCAGAAGCAGGAGTACCTCTCCAAGATCTCCAACGGTGAGGCTATCATGACCCTCGCCCACACCGAGCCCAGCGGCCGCTGGGACGCAGGCGGCGTTTCGGTCACCGGCGTGGCCGACGGCGACGACTTCATCCTCAACGGCGTCAAGCTATTCGTCCCCGACGCCCACGTCTCCGACTACCTCATCGTCACCGCCCGCACCAAGGAGTCCGACGACCCCAACGACGGCATCACGGCCTTCATCGTCGACGCCAAGAGCGCAGGCATCAGCTACGAGGTCCTCAAGACCATCGCCTCCGACAAGCAGTGCGAGGTCGTCCTGGACAACGTCCGTGTCCCGAGGACCAACGCCCTCGGCAACATCGACGAGGGCTGGCCCATCGTCGAGCAGGCCCTCCGCAGGGGCGCCGTCGGCAAGTGCGCCGAGATGGTCGGCAACTCCCAGCAGGTCCTCGAAATCGCCGTCGAGTACGCCAAGAACAGGGTGCAATTCGGCCGGCCCATCGGCAGCTTCCAGGCCATCCAGCACCACTGCGCCAACATGGCCACCGACGTCGACGGCTCCCGTTTCATCACCTACCAGGCCGCCTGGCGCCTCAGCGAGGGCCTGGAGTGCGACCGGGAAGTGTCCATGGCCAAGGCCTGGGTCAGCGAGGCCTGCCGCCGGGTAGCTGCGCTGGGCCACCAGGTCCACGGCGGAATCGGATTCACCAAGGAGCACGACATGCAGCTCTTCTTCCGAAGGGCCAAGCAAGCCGAGCTCTTCTTCGGAGACGCCGACTACCACAAAGAAAAAGTCGCCGACGCCATAGGCCTCTAACCCTTACCACTCCGTCATTCCCGACTGCGATCGGGAATCCATCCCCGGTGGCGAGGGGCGGAGGTCCGACCCCCTCTCCCTCGACGGGTGTATAGACCGGGGACATAGGTTACACATGTTCGGAGACATGGGTTACACCATTAGGCATAGCAATTCTGTTAGAGGAGAGTTTCTATGCCATGGAAGGTTGGAACGGTCAT